>QHVC01000037.1 GCA_003222205.1 Gemmatimonadota bacterium
CCCGGCGTTCTTGAACGCGTAGCGGCCGAACGCCTCGAGCCGGATCGCGCCCGACTCGTACGGCACCCGCGTGCCCAGCCCGCCGTTGATCGAGAACTGCGACGCACTCTGACCGTTCGCATGCTCGAGGTCGACGCCCGCGCCCACGGTCGCGTACCCGCCTTGACGGTTGCCCGTGAACGCCCACAGCAGGTTCACATCGGGCGTGAAGATGTACTGGCTCGTCCCGCCCGCGCCCTTACTGTCGAAGGCGAGGATGATGCGCGGCTCGACGACCAGCTTCGCGCCGGCCGCGAACCCGATGCGCAGGTCCACCGGCGTCGCGATCAGGAAGTGATTGAGCGCGACGACGGCGGTGGAATCGATCGCGCTCTGGTGCTCGTACGCGAAGCCGATGTCCACCCCCACTTCGTGCTTGACTTCCATCGCGGTGTGTTGCGCGGCCAGGGCGGCGGGCAGCGCCGCGAGCGCCACGCCCGCGGCCATTCGACCGATCGTGATTCGCATCGTCGCTCCCGGATGAGTGACCGCCCTCAACATAAAGCGAGACCGGAGCTCAAGGCAGCCCCGGTCTCGCCCAACCGCTTCAGGAACGGTTACTTCGATCCGAACCGCAGGCCCACCCGGATCGGGATGAAGCTGAGATTGGCGCCGTTCACCTTCAGATTCGTGTACTTGCCCTCAACGAAGATGCGCGTGCCGCCCGCGCCCACTTTGAACGCCGCGCCAGCACCTCCGCCAAATCCCACCTTCGTGCTGGAGCCGGAAGCGAAGCCCGTCACATCGATTTTCGCGTTGTAGAAGCCGAGCCCGGCGAGGATGTAGGGGCGAATCTGGTCGCCTCTCGCCCCGAACGCGTACACCACGTCAGCCCCGCCACCAAAAATCTTGGTCTTGTGAGCCGGCGTGACGCCTGCCTTCTCGCTCGTCTGGCTGTAGCCGGCTTCGACGCGGATGCCGATCGGCTGGGACGCGAGCCAGTAGGTGGCATCGGCCCCCGCAATCCACCCCGCCTTGTCCGCGGTCTTGTAGTCGCTCAACGGCAGGATGAGCCCGGCGCCCACGCCGACGCGCACCCCACCAGTCGCAGCCGCCGCGGCCTGCGCCGCCGCCGCCCCCACCCCCAACACCATCGCAGCCATCACTACCAGCACCGTCCTCTTCATACTCCCTCCTTGATGGTTTCGTCCGCCCGCTCCGCCACGACGCGTACCACGTCAGCGGCGACCTGCACGAACCCGCCAGCTACATCATAACGACCGACCCCCCCCCCGTGGTTCACGGTCACCTCCCCCTCCCCCAGCAGCGCCACGAACGGGGCGTGCCCGGGGAGGATGCCGACGAGCCCGTCGAACGCCGGGACTTGGACGGCGGTGGCCTCCCCGTCGTATACAGACCGGTCGGGACTGATCAGCGTCACGCGCATCAGATCGCCGCCAGGCGCTGGGCCTGCGCCGTGACTTCCTCGATCCCCCCCACCATGTAGAACGCCTGCTCGGGTAGGTTGTCGAACTCCCCTGCGACCACCCGCTCGAACGAGGCCACGGTGTCCTCGAGCTTCACGTACTTGCCCTCCAGGCCCGTGAACTGGGAGGCGACGAAGAACGGTTGCGAAAGGAACCGTTGCACCCGCCGCGCCCGCGCCACGAGCAGCTTGTCGTCCTCCGACAGCTCATCCATCCCGAGGATCGCGATGATATCCTGGAGGTCCTTGTAGCGTTGCAGAATGCGCTGCACCTCCACGGCGACCTTGTAGTGGCGCTCGCCCAGGTACTGGGCGTCGAGGATCCGCGACGACGACGACAGCGGGTTCACCGCCGGGTAGATCCCCAACTCGACGATCGCCCGGTCGAGCACGACCGTGGCGTCGAGGTGGGAGAACGCGGTGGCCGGCGCCGGGTCGGTCAGGTCGTCGGCCGGGACGTAGATCGCCTGCACCGACGTGATCGAGCCCTTCTTGGTCGAGGTGATCCGCTCCTGCAGCTCACCCATCTCCGTCGCCAGCGTCGGCTGGTAGCCCACAGCGCTGGGCATCCGCCCGAGCAGCGCCGACACTTCCGACCCCGCCTGGGTGAACCGGAAGATGTTATCGATGAACACGAGCACATCCTGGCCTTCGACGTCGCGGAAATACTCGGCGACCGTGAGCCCCGAGAGACCGACGCGCAGGCGCGCCCCGGGCGGCTCGTTCATCTGGCCGTAGATCAGCGCGCACGACCCCAGCACGCCGCTCTCCTTCATCTCCAGGTAGAGGTCGTTCCCCTCGCGCGTGCGCTCGCCCACGCCGCAGAACACGGAGCGGCCGCCGTGGCCCAGCGCCACGTTGTGGATCAACTCCTGGATGATCACCGTCTTGCCGACGCCGGCGCCGCCGAACAGGCCGATCTTGCCGCCCTTGACGAACGGCGCGATCAGGTCGACGACCTTGATGCCGGTCTCGAACACTTCGGTCTTGGGCTCCAGATCGACGAACTTCGGCGTATCGCGGTGGATGGGCCAGCGCTCGACGTCGGCGGGGACGGGCGGCCCCTCGTCCACCGGTTCGCCCAGCACGTTGAGGATGCGGCCCAGCGCCGCCTTCCCAACCGGCACCGTGATCGGCCCGCCGCTGTCCAGCGCGGGCATGCCGCGCACCACGCCATCGGTCGAGCTCATCGCGACGGCGCGGACCTGGTTGCGCCCGATGTGCTGCTGCACTTCGGCCACCAGGCGCACGCCCGGCTGCTCGATGACGAGGGCGTTGTAGAGCTCGGGGAGTCTTTCCGGCTCGAACTCCACGTCGAGCACGGGGCCAATGACCTGGACGACTTTGCCGACGTTGTGCTTGGTCTCGCCAGCCGGTTTCTTCGGAGCCGATTTGGTTTGGGTCGCCATTTGAGTCCGTTCTCGGTTTGCGGTTTTCGGTCATCGGTCCTCGGTCGGCATTTACCGACGACCGAAAACCGAGAACCGCGAACTTGCTCAGCCCTTCAACGCCTCTGCTCCCCCCACGATCTCGGCCAGCTCCTGGGTGATCTGCGCCTGCCGCGCCCGGTTGAAGGTGCGCCGCAGCACGTCGAGAATGTCCCCGGCGCTGTCGGTGGCGTTCTTCATCGCGGTGCGACGCGCGCCGTGCTCCCCCGCCGCCGTCTCGACCAGCGCCCGGTACATCTGGTTGTTTACGTACAGGGGCAGCAGGGCCTCGAGGATCGCCTCCGGCGACGGTTTGAGAATGTAGAAGCGGGACTGTCGGACTGTCGGACTGTCGGACCGACCCCGCCCCTCACCGTCCGACCGTCCGACCGTCCGACCGTCCGACGGAGGGGGCGTGATGGGGAGCACGCGCAGCACCGTCGGCGGCGTCGACATCGGGCTGTTGAACTTCGCGAACACGATCTCGACCGCGTCCAGCTCGCCCTGCGCGAACCGCGTCATCAGCGGCGTGATCAGCTGCGCGGCGTGCTGGGGCGTGGGCCGGTCCCCGATGTCGATGCGCTGCGACGTGACCGGGCGCCGCGTGAACCGGAAGTAGGCGACGCCCTTTTTCCCGACGAGATGCAGCTCGGTCGCGCCCGCCCCCCCCGCCCCCCCCTGGCCCTCCAGTTCCTGAAGCCGGCGCCTCGCTTCGCGGATCAGGTTCGCGTTGAAGCCGCCGCACAGCCCGCGGTTCGACGTGATGAGCACCACCGCGGTGGGTCGGCGCCCCACGGCGTCCGCCGCCGGCCGGCGCAGCAGCGGGAAGCGCTCCGCCAGCTCCGGCGCGTACAGATCGCCGATCACTTCGGCGAGCGCCGCGGCATAGGGTCGCGCGGCCACGACCCGGTCCTGCGCCTTCTTGAGGCGGGACGTGGCGACCATCTCCATGGTCTTGGTGATCTGGCGCGTGCTCGAGATCGAGCGGATGCGCCGTTTGAGCTCGCGCGCCTTGGCCACTAGCGGCCCCCGAGCGCCTTGTATTCCTCGATCGCCTTGCGCAACCGGCCGGACAAATCGTCGGAGAGCGCGCGGGCGCGCCGGATCTCCTCGCCGATTTCCGGATGCGAGGCGGCCATGAACTCGTGGAACCCCTCTTCCCAAGCGCGGATGGCGCCCACAGCGAGGTCGTCCAGGTGGCCGTTGCCGACGGCGAAAATGATCATCACCTGCTGCTCGACCGGCATCGGGCGGTACTGCCGCTGTTTCAGCACTTCGACGACCCGCTCGCCGCGGGCCAGCTGCCGCTGGGTCGCGGCGTCGAGCTCGGAGCCGAACTGCGCGAACGCCGCGAGCTCGCGGTACTGGGCGAGGTCCAGACGCAGCCGTCCGGCGACCTGCTTCATCGCCTTGATCTGGGCGTTGCCGCCCACCCGGGAGACCGAGATGCCCGGGTTGATGGCGGGCCGCACGTTCGAGTAGAACAGGTCCGTCTCGAGGAAGATCTGGCCGTCGGTGATCGAGATGACGTTGGTCGGGATGTACGCCGAAACGTCACCCGCCTGCGTCTCGATGATCGGCAACGCCGTGAGCGAGCCGCCGCCCATCTCGTCGGAGAGCTTCGCGGCGCGCTCGAGCAGGCGGCTGTGGAGGTAGAAGACGTCGCCGGGATACGCCTCGCGGCCCGGCGGCCGCCGCAACACCAGCGACAGCTGGCGGTAGGCGGCGGCCTGCTTGGAGAGGTCGTCGTAGATGCACAGCGTCGCCTGCTTCTCGTCGTACATGAAATACTCGGCCATGGTGCAGCCCGAGTATGGCGCGATGTACTGCAGCGGCGCCGGCTCGGAGGCGGACGCCACGACCACGATGGTGTAGGCCATCGCCCCGTGCTCCTTGAGCCGCTCCACCACCGCGGCGACCGTCGAGTTCTTCTGGCCGATCGCCACGTAGACACAGATGACCCCTTGTCCCTTCTGATTGATGATCGTGTCCACCGCGATCGCCGTCTTGCCGGTGCCGCGGTCGCCGATGATCAACTCGCGCTGGCCGCGGCCGATCGGGATCATGGAGTCGATCGCCTTGAGCCCCGTCTGCAGCGGCTCTTTCACGGGCTGGCGCTTGATGATGCCGGGCGCGACGATCTCGACCTTGCGACTCCTCGCCTCGGGGATCGGGCCGCGCCCATCCACCGGCCGCCCCAACGGGTCCACGACGCGGCCGACGAGCCCCGGCCCCACCGGCACCTCGAGCACGCGACCCGTGCGACGGACTTCGTCGCCCTCGCGCAGCACCAGGTAGTCGCCGAAAATGACCGCCCCGATGTTGTCCTCTTCGAGGTTCAGGGCCTGGCCGGTGACCTTCTCGCCGGTCTCCGAGGAGGTGAATTCGAGCATTTCGCCGGCCATCGCCGAGGTGAGCCCGTAGAGGCGGGCGATACCGTCCTTGACCTCCAGGACCGTGCCCACCTCGCGGACGTCGATTTCGGCCAAGTCCGCGGCCTGGATTTCCTTGAGGAGGATCTCTTTGAGCTCGCCGGGACGGAGAATGGAGTCGCTGGCCATAGGCTCGGGGTGGAGAGATTGTGAAAAATATCACATACTACAGGTCGGGGGAAGTCGGAGATAGTCGGAGAAGGACGGAGAAAGTATACACCTGCTCCGCCTTCCTCCGTCCTCCTCCGACCTCCTCCGACTTGTCATTCCCGCGACCGCGTCCTTCCTCTTATAAAGCGGGCCAGCACGCCGCCCGGCCCGAGCGTGCGCAGCTCCTGGGTCGCCGCGCCCGCCACCCGGCGCGCCGCCGCCGCCAGGTGGCTGGGCGAGGCGTACCCCAGGATCCGCACCACCCCACGCACCGAGTAACCGGGGTTGCCCAGGAGATCGGCCGCGCAGGCGGTGCGCGCCAGGTCGATGACGCGCTTCAGATTCGGCGCCCCACCGGCGGCGAACTGCCGGGACAGGTGCTCCCGCGTCACCCGCAGCGCCAGCGCGAGCTGTCCGGTCTTGGTCGGGATCGCGACGCGCCGCAACACTTCCTCCCAGACGTCGAGCTGCAGCCGGTCGGTCAAGCGCAGCAACCGGGGCGCCGCCGCCAGGGCCTGCCGGCGCGCCGCCTGCGCCGTCCGCGCCGCGATCCACTCCGCCACGACCGCGTTGTCCACTCCCTCGACCAGCACGCCCGCGTACCCGGCCGCCTGACAGCGGCGCACCAGCGCGCCGTCGTCCGGCCGGAACGCCGAGAGCGCGAACACCGGGATGCGCGGGAACCGGACCGGGAGCGCGAGCGCGAGCTCCGGCGCCGCCTTCACGTCGAGCACGACGGCGTCCACGAGGTGGCGCTGCAGCAGCCGCTCCACTCCCTCGCCGCTGCGGCACAGCCGCACGTTCCCGAGGCGCCGGGGATAGCCTTGCTTCACCGCCCGCCGCGCCTCGCGGCGCGGATGATAGACCGGCACGACCGGCCTCACCCGCGCGCCTCGGCGTCGCCCGCTTGATCGAGCACCCGCACCATTTCCGCCGCGCGCTTCAGCACGCCGCGCGCGTTGTCGTAGGAGATCTTTTCCAGCGCCGTGTCGTAGTCCTGCCACACGCAGGCGGTGATGCCCTCCTCGACCTGGGGGGCGGGCTCGCCGACTGAAGACTCGAAGAGAAAGAAGTGGCAGAACTTGTGGATGGTCTTGCCCCGGAATCGGAAGTACCAGTCGATGACGCGGATCGGCCCGTGGAGCGCGAGGTCGGCGAGGCCCGTTTCCTCGGCCACCTCGCGGCGCGCCGCCTCGGCGGGCGGCTCCCCCGGCTCCAGGTGGCCCTTGGGGAAGCCCCAGTTGCGGTACGAGTCGCGGATCAACAGGTAGCGCACGACGCCGTCCGAGCCGCGGCGGAACACCACGCCGCCGGCGCTCGTCTCGCGGGTGGCCCGGGGGCGAGCCGGCTTCATGACTCCAACGCGGAGCGCGGAACGTGGAACGCGGAACACTCGCGGTGAGGTCGACGCAGGAGGCCGCGCCGGGGACTCTCCTTTCTGTTCCGCGTTCCGCGTTCCGCGTTCCGCATTGGCCTCTAGAACACGCTGAACGTGAAGTACTTCCGCGGATTGGCCTGGATGTCCGACAGCAGCTGGCGCAACTGAATCATGGTGAGCGTGGTCTCCCGGTACAGCGACGAATCGGCGACGAGCAGGCCCAGCGTGCCGCTGCGGTTGGCGATCCGCGACATCACGCTGTCCGCCGCGACGAGCACGCGCACCAGACTCTCCTGGTTGCGGTGCGCGGCGGAGAGCAGGTCCCGCAGGTCCTGGGACGACTGCTGCAGGTCGTGACTCGCGGCGGCGGTGTTGTTGAGGATGGCGGCGAGCTGGCCCTGGTTCGTCGCGGAATCGACGCGGCCCAGCGTGCTCTGGAGGTTCGTCGCCGCCTGAGCCAGCACGTCCGAGCCGGTGCGGAGGTTGGTGCCGACGCGGCTGATCACGCCCGCCTGCTCGTTGCTCACCTGCACGAGGCGGTCGGCCACCTGGCCGAAGTCGCGGATCGAGCGCCGCAGCTCGCTCACGGCCGTGGAGTCGAACGCCGTCTGCACGCGGTTCGCCACCGTCGCGATGTCCGTCGCGATGCGACTCGCCTGCGCGGTGAGCTGCCCGATGTCGGGGAGCGTAGCGCCCGGCCAGCGGGTCCCGCCCGCGGCCCGCGCCTCCGCGAGGTCGCGGCGCACGTTGGGATCGTCCGGCAGCTCGTCCAGTGAGTACAGGGACGCCGCCCACTCGCCGAACAGCGAGGCGGACGCGGCGATCACCGCCGGCCGCGGCGGGATCGACACCCCGGAATAGATCTTGAGGTCGGCCTCCACCCAGTTGCCCGACGCCAGCCGGATCGCCTCGACGCGGCCCACGCGCACGCCGCGCAGCACGACGGGGTTGCCGACGCCGAGACCGCCCACGGTGCGGAAGCGGGCGGTGTACACCGCCTCGGTGCGGCCGAGGTGCGCGCCCGACAGCCACAGGGCGCCGCCCACGACGACGCAGAACGCGGCGATCACCGCCAGGCCGACGGCGAACTCGTTCTCCCGCTTCATTCGGGACGCCCTTCGATGAACTGCCGCACCACGGGATCGTCGGTCTCCCGGATCTCCTCGACGGTGCCCACCTGCCGCACGCGGCCCTCGTAGAGCATGGCGATCCGGTCCCCCACGGTGTAGGCGCTGCGCATGTCGTGCGTGACGACGAGGCCCGTGACGCCCAGGTGCTCGCGCGTCCGGACCACGAGGCGATCGATCACCGCCGCCGTCACCGGATCGAGGCCCGTCGTGGGCTCGTCGTACAGCATGTAGCGCGGCCGCAGGGCGATGGCCCGGGCGAGCCCCACCCGCTTGCGCATCCCGCCCGACAGCTCCGCCGGCGCGCGCTCGTCGGTGCCCGTCAGGTCCACGAGGGCCAACGCCTCCTGCACCCGCTCGACGATCTCGGCTTCCGGCAGGTCCCGGTTCCGCAGCCCCAGCGCCACGTTTTCGGCCACGGTCATCGAGTCGAACAGGGCGGCGAACTGGAACACGTAGCCGATGTCCCGGCGCACGGCGTTGAGCTCCGCGCGGTCGAGCTCGGGGACCATTCGGCCGTCAACGATGACCTCCCCGGCGTCGGGGTGCAACAGCCCGACGATGTGTTTCAGCACGACGCTCTTGCCCGTCCCCGAATACCCGATGAGCACCAGGGTCTCGCCGTCGCGCACCGTGAGCGTGAACCCGGTGAGGACCTGCTTCGGGCCGAACGCTTTGTGGACATCCTGGAGCTCGATCACAGCAGCACGACCGCCCAAAAGGCGTCGAGCATGAGGATGAGCACCGCGGAGTACACCACCGCGCGCATGGCGCTCTGCCCGACGCCCTCGGCGCCGCCCCGCGTGCCGAGGCCCACGCGACATCCCACGAGGGCGATCGTAAACCCGAACGTGGCGCTCTTGAACAGCCCGAACCAGAGGTCCTTGAAGACATAGAAGATCTTGAGACCTTTGAGGAACTGGGCGGTCGAGAGCTCGAGCAGGGCGAGGCTGGTGAGCCATCCGGTGACGATGCCGGTGGCGACGGCGAACGTGACGATGACGGGGAACATCGCGGTCGCGGCGACGACGCGCGGGACGACGAGGAAGCTCTGCGGATCGTAGGCCAGCGTCTCGAGCGCGTCGACCTGCTCGGTGATGGTCATGGTGCCGAGCTCGGCGGCCATGCTGGCGCCCACGCGGCCCGCGAGCGCGAGGCCGGCCAGGACGGGGCCGAGCTCCAGCATCATGGTCTTGCCGACGAGCGTGCCGACGAAGTAGAGGGGGACGGCGCCGGTGAACGTGTAGGACGCCTGGAGGGCGAGGACGACGCCGGTGAAGGCGGCGATGAACAGGGCGACGGGGAGCGAGTCCACCCCGATGCGCCGCATCTGCTGCGCGACGAGCCGGCCCCACGTGCGCACGTCGGGGAGGGCCCGGGTCATGTCCCCCACAAAATGACCGAGCCGTCCGACGGCCTCGACCGCCGCGACGGCTCTGCGACCGATGCCCGTGATCACGGGCTACAACTTACGCTGCGAAGGTCCCCAGCGCCTTGCCCACCGTGCCTTCGCGCAGCCGCTTCAGGGCGCGGTCGCGCAGCTGGCGGACGCGCTCGCGCGTGACGCCGAGCATGCCGCCGATCTCCTCCAGGGTGTGCTCGCGCCCGCCGTCCAGCCCGAAGTAGAGGCGCAGCACCTTGGCGTCGCGCTTCTGGAGGCTGTTCAAGGCCGTCTCAATCTCGTCGGAGAGGAAGCGGTCCATCGCCTTCTCTTCCGTGTCCGGCAGATCCTCGGCGATGAAGCGCTCGATCAGCGCGCGGTCGCCGTCGGGGTCGAGCGGCGCGTCGAGGCGCACGTCGCCGGTGTTGAGCGCGGCGAGCGACTGCACGACCTCGAGCGACAGCTTGGTGGCGTCGGCGATCTCCTCCGGCGTCGGCTCGCGCCGCAGCGTCTGGCGCAGGTACTCCGCCGTGCGCACGATGCGCGACAGGTCCGCCGTGCGGTTCAGGGGGACGCGCACCGTGCGCCCCTGGCGCGCCAGCGCCGCCAGAATCGCCTGGCGGATCCACCACACCGCATAGGAGATGAACTTGACGCCCTGATCGGGGTCGAACTTGCGGGCCGCCGTGAGCAGCCCGACGTTCCCCTCGCCGATCAGGTCGGTCAGCGGGAGGCCCCGGTTCTGGTACTTCTTCGCGACGGAGATCACGAAGCGCAGGTTGCGCTTGACCAGCTCCTGCATCGACTCCTGGTCGCCGGCGCGGACTTTGCGCGCGAGGGCGATCTCCTCCTTCTGCGTGAGCAGCGGTGTCTTGCTCACCTCGTGGAGGTACTGGTCGAGAATGTCGCGCTCGTGCTCGTGCGTCCCGAGCCCGGCGAGCATGCCCTTGCGACGGCCGCGCTTGCGCCCGGGCTTCGCCGCCGCGGGGGCGGACGTCGCCCTGGCCGCGGGGGCGGGCGCCTTCTTCTTGAGCGCTGGCGTCTTCTTCTTGGGCTTGCGCATGGGCACGTGTTTTCGCTCCGCCCGCTATACCACAGCCGGGCGAAAAAGTTCACGCATAGACATGGATTCGCTTGACACCGCCATAACGCCCGGGTAACGTCCCGTGTTCCCGGCCGGGACACGGGGGCCGATGGCGGGGGCGCCAATATAAGGGGGGCGTAGCTCAGTTGGGAGAGCGCGTGAATGGCATTCACGAGGTCAGGGGTTCGATCCCCCTCGCCTCCATCGGGTACCCTCGAGGGCCCTAGGTCGTTACCTTTTGGCAGCGCGGGGGACGCGGGAATAGCTCAGTTGGTAGAGCACAACCTTGCCAAGGTTGGGGTCGCGGGTTCGAGTCCCGTTTCCCGCTCTCGGCAACGGAGCGGCGCGAGGAGTGAGGCGCCGACGCCACAAGCGACGCGGGGTGGAGCAGTCTGGTAGCTCGCCGGGCTCATAACCCGGAGGTCGTGGGTTCAAATCCCACCCCCGCTATTGGAACGCGGAACGCGGAATGCGGAACAGGCGTCAGCCAGTCTCTGTTCCGCGTTCCCACTTCCGCGTTCCGCGTTTGCGAGGGCGGTTAGCTCAGTTGGTTAGAGCGCCACGTTGACATCGTGGAGGTCACTAGTTCGAGCCTAGTACCGCCCACTCGCGCCCATAGCTCAACTGGATAGAGCGCTTGACTACGGATCAAGAGGCTGGGGGTTCGAGTCCTCCTGGGCGCATGTTCGGGGCGTAGCGCAGCCCGGTTAGCGCGCCTGGTTCGGGACCAGGAGGTCGGTGGTTCAAATCCACTCGCCCCGATTGCCGGAGCGAATCGCCCCGCAGCGGGTGTCCGCGGCGGGGCGATTTGCTCCCCTCACCTTCGGCCGCGCCCCGGCCGCTAGTTCGAGGCCAGCCGCAGGCGCACGAAGAACCGCGAGCCCGCTCCCACTTCGCTCTCGGCCCACAGCTTCCCCCCGAGAGCCTGGACGATGCCATGGCTGATCGCGAGTCCGAGCCCCGCGCCGCCGTGCGCGCGCGTCGTCGAGCTGTCGAGCTGCCGGAACGGCTCGAAGGTCACCTGCAGTTTCTCGGGCGGGATCCCCGGGCCCTCGTCGGCGACCTCCACGACGACGCCGTCCCCATCCCTGCGCCAACGCACCTGGACCCGTCCGCCCGGCGGGGAGAATTTGATCGCGTTCGATACCAGATTGACGACCACCTGCTCGACGCGGCCGCGCACGCCGAGCACGCGCAGCGCTTCCGCCGGCGGCTCGGTCTCGACCGTGACGCCCGCGTCGGCCGCGA
>QHVC01000038.1 GCA_003222205.1 Gemmatimonadota bacterium
ACTTCCCACATCACGTAGAAGAGGAAGAGATCGAGAGAGACGAACACGCCGAGCATCCCGGTGGTGAGCACCAGGAGCAGTGCGTAGAAGCCGCGCTCGCGCTTGGTGATGTACTGGTAGCTCCCCAGCACCGACAGGGGGGTGAGAAACGTGGTGAGCAGCACCATGAACAGCGAGATGCCGTCCACGCCCACGCGATAATGGATGCCCCACGTCGGGATCCAGGCGAACACCTGCTGGAACTGCATGCCGTTCGCGGGCACGAACCGCCACCACAGTGGCACCGAAAGCGCGAACTCGACGATCGTCGCCGCCAGCGCCAGGTGCTTGGCCCAGCGCTCCGGCGCCACCAGCACCACGCCCGCCGCGACCAGTGGCCACGCGAGCAGGACGGTGAGGATCCAGGTGTCGTACATCGGTCAGCGCACCACCGCCCGCAGCACCAACACCACCCCTACCACGAACAGCACCACGTAGAACCCCAGCTCGCCGGTCTGCAGCCGGCTCCCCAGCCACCCCAGCGCGCGCGACACCGCCGCCGTGCCGTTCACGCCCGCCCCGTCCACGATCTTCTCATCGACGACCTTCCACAGCACGACGCGCGACACCCACATCACCGGCCGCACGATCAGCGTGTCGTAGATCTCGTCTATGTACCACTTCTTCCACAGCAGCTTGCCGAGCCCCGTTTCCGGCGGCGCCACCTTGGCGGGCACCAGCGCTTCGGGCCTGAGCAGCCGCAACGCTCCCACGATGCCGGTGAGCGCCACCACGACGGCGATCGCGATGAGCGTCCACTCGGTCGCGGCGCCCACGGGCGCCTCGGGCCAGAGAGCGGCGCTCGCCCGGGTCACGGGCTCGAGCCAATGCGCCAACCGCTCCCCGCCGCGGACCAAGTCGGGGAGGTTCATGATGCCGCCCACGGCACTGAGGACGCCGAGCGCCACGAGCGGACCGGTCATCACCCACGGCGCCTCGTGGAGGTGCGCCCGCGCGGCGTCGCCCGTGCGGTTGGAGCCGTGGAAGGTGTACAGCATCAGTCGCGTCATGTAGAAGGCGGTGAGCAGCGCGGCGGCGAGCCCCATCCCCCAGAACACGTACCACCCCGGCACCAGGGCTCCCCGCGCGAACGCGGCCCCGAGGATTTCGTCCTTGGAGAAGAACCCGGAGAGCGGCGGCACGCCGGCGATCGCGAGCGTGGCGATCCACATCAGCACCCACGTCCACGGCAGGTGGTGGCGCAGGCCGCCCATGTTGCGCATGTCCTGCGCGTCGTCGTGGCTGTGGGTGGCGTGATAGGCGTGGTGCATCGCGTAGATCACGCTCCCCGAGCCGAGGAACAGCAGCGCCTTGAAGAACGCGTGCGTGGCGAGGTGGAAGATTCCGGCGGCGGTCGCTCCCGTGCCGACGCCGAGGAACATGTAGCCGAGCTGCGAGACGGTGGAGTACGCCAGCACGCGCTTGATGTCCCATTGCTTCAGGGCGATCGTCGCCGAGAACAGCGCGGTGAGCGCGCCCACGCCCGCCACCGCCGCGCTCGCCACCGGCGACATCGCGAACAGCACGCCGCAGCGCGCCACGAGGTACACCCCCGCCGTCACCATCGTGGCCGCGTGGATCAACGCCGAGACGGGCGTCGGGCCCTGCATCGCGTCGGGGAGCCACGTGTACAGGGGGATCTGCGCCGATTTCCCCGTGCAGCCCAGGAACAGGAACAGGGCGATGGCCGTGGCCGCGGAGCCGCTGAGCGCCGTGGGCGCTTTGGCGAACACCTCGCCGAAGCCCAGGGCCCCGATATGCTGGAAAATCAGCAGCATCGCGATCAGGAACCCGACGTCCCCGATGCGGTTCACGATGAAGGCTTTCTTGCCGGCGTCGGCGTTGATGCGCTCGTTGAACCAGAAGCCGATCAGCAGATACGAGCACAGCCCCACCCCCTCCCAGCCGACGAACATCACCGGGAAGCTCGCCCCCAGCACCAGCGTCAGCATGAAGAACACGAACAGGTTCAAATACGCGAAGTAGCGCGCGTAGCCGGGATCGTCGCCCATGTAGCCGACGCTGAAGACGTGAATGAGCGACCCCACCCCCGTCACGACGAGCAGCATCACCGCCGACAGCTGGTCGAGCTGCAGGGCGGCCGGCACATGCAGGGTCCCGACGGGGATCCAGTCCCAGTACGTGAACACCACCGGCGCGCCCAAGTGCGCGGCGGCGAGCGCCCGCACGACCAGTACCGCGACGACGAACGCCGCGGCCACCGAGCCCACGCCGATCGCCGTGACGAGGGGCTTGGCCTTCGGCCATGCGAGCGCCAGGGCGCCGTTCAAGACGAAGCCCGCGAGCGGCAGCACGGGGACCAGCCAGAGCAGGTTCATCCCTTGAGCAGATTGATCTTGCCGAGATCCACCGTCTCGCGGTGGCGGTAGATCGCGAGGATGATGGCGAGCCCCACGGCCGCTTCAGCGGCGGCGACGGCCATGACGAAGAACACGAAGATCTGGCCGCTCACGCCCAGCCGCTGGGCGAGCGCGACGAAGGTGAGGTTCACGGCGTTGAGCATCAGCTCGACGCACATGAAGATCACGATCGCGTTGCGGCGGATCAGCACGCCCGCGACGCCGATCGTGAACAGCACGGCCGAAACGGCGAGCGCCGGGCCGAGCAGCATCTACAGTTTCCGCTTCGCCAGCACGACCGCGCCGACGATCGCGGCGAGCAGCAGCAGGCTGGTGATCTCGAAGGGGACGAGGTAGGTCTCGAACAGCGGGCGCGCGACCGCACCCACCAGCCCCTGCTGCTGTTGCAGCGCGGCCATCGTCCCCTCGGGGAGCTGGATCGCCGCCGGCGGCGCGGCGCGGGCGAGGCCGGCGAGCGGCACGAGCAGCCCGGCGCCGAGGGCCCCCGCCACGGCCCACGCGAGGGCGCCCTTGCGATCCGAGGGTCCGGCGCGCCCCAGGTTGAGCAGCATGATGACGAACAGGAACAGCACCATGATCGCGCCGGCGTAGACCAGCACCTGCAGCACCGCGATGAACTGCGCGTCGAGGATCACGAACAGCGCGGCGAGGGCGAACAGGGTCAGCACCAGCCACAGCGCGCTCGCGATGGGGCTGCGCCGCGTCACGCACAACAGGGCGCTCCCCACGGCGATCGCGGCGAACGCCCAGAAGATGGTGGTGGTCATTCGCCCTTGGGGTCGGCCGGGTCCCAGAGCGTCGAGACCGGATGGGTCTGGGCGCACAGGCGCTCGAGATCGTACACGAACCGGTCGCGGGCGTACTCCGAGTTCTCGTAGTGCACGCCGACGTGGATCGCTTCCTCGGGGCAAACCTCCTGGCAGTAGCCGCAGAACACGCAGCGGAACTCGTCGATCTCGTAGATCAGGGGATAGCGGTGGCCCTCCTCGTCCTCGCCGGGCACCAGCTTGATGCAGTTGGCCGGGCAGATCTGGGGGCACAGGCCGCACGCCACGCACTTGGCGCGCCCCTGCTCGTCGGTGAGCATGCGGTGCGTGCCGCGCCACCGCGAGGAGAGCGTCCAATCGTCGGTGGCCTTCTGCTCCGGGTATTGCATCGTGACCTTGGGCCGGAACAGATGGCTGAACGTCAGCGCCATCCCCTTGAGCGTCGCCCGCAGGTAGGACGTTTCCTTTACGGGACGCTTCATCACCTTGACGAGGACGGCCATCAGGCGCCCTCCCGCGCGACCGACCCGCTGACCAGGCGGCCGCGGTCGAGCACGAAGAACAGCGGCACCGCGAGCGCGACGTTCACCGCGCCGAGCGCCAGCGCGAAGCGCGCGTCGTAGACCCAGCCGAGCCGCTCGTGCAGGTACCAGATCGCCGTAGCGATCACGGTGAGATACACGAGGGCGAGCGGCAGCATCACTCTCCAGCCCAGGGCCATGAGCTGGTCGTAGCGGAACCGCGGCAGGGTCCAGCGCACCCAGATGTAGAGGAAGAGGAAGAAGCCGACCTTGGCGCCGAACATCGCCACGGAGGCGATCGTCTTGAGCAGCGTCCACGGCGCCGTGTTGTCCCACGTGGTGAACGGGATGTCCCAGCCGCCGAAGAACAGCGTGGTCATCAGCGCCGACGCCGTCACCATGTTCGAGTACTCGGCGATGTAGAACATCGAGAACTTCATGGCGCTGTACTCGGTGTGGTATCCCGCGATCAGCTCGCCCTCGGCTTCGGGGAGGTCGAACGGCAGCCGGTTGGTCTCGGCGAACGCCGCCACGAGAAAGATGAGGAAGCCGAGCGCCAGCGGCACCACGTTCCAGGTGAGCGGTGTACCGGTCGCCTGGCGCGCCACGACGTCCGAGAGCGTCACGTTGCCGGCGATGAGCAGCACCGCCACCGCGCTCATCCCCATCGCGATCTCGTAGGAGATCATCTGCGCCGCGGCCCGCAGTCCGCCGAGCAGCGAGTACTTGTTGTTCGACGACCAGCCGGCGAGGGTGATCCCGTACACCCCCAGCGAGCTGATCGCGAGGATATAGAGGAAGCCGACCGGCAGGTCCGCGACGACGAGGGGGATATCACCCCACTTGGTGTGCAGGGGCGCGCCGAACGGGATCACCGCAAAGGTGAGCAGCGCCGGCACGAACGAGATCGCGGGAGCGAGCAGGAACAACAGCTTGTCGGCCTGCGCCGGCAGCGTTTCCTCCTTCAGGATGTTCTTGAGCCCGTCGGCCGCCGGCTGCAGCAATCCCTGCGGCCCTACCCGATTCGGCCCCAGCCGGTCCTGCATCCACGCGCAGATGCGTCGCTCGGCGAGTGTGAGCAACGCCACGCCCACCATGATCGCCGTGAACACCACGACGATCTTGACGACCGTGATGACGAGGAACGCAACGTCGCTCACGCCGGCACTCCCGCCCCCGCCCCCGCCCCCCGCGTGGTCCGCGCGCCGGCGAATCCCAGCTGCCCGTACGACAACCCGGCGAACGCCGGCTCGGCGGCCGCCAGCTGGGTGAAGGCGTCGGCGGCGCTCGCCGGACGCTCGGCCTCGGGGAGCAGCTCTCCCAGCGCCCACCACCCCGGCCGCGCCATCCCCGGGGCGGGCTTGGCCTGGAAGTAGCGCTGCACGCGGCCGTCGCGGTTCACGAACGTGCCTTCTTCCTCGGCGACGTTGGCGATGGGGAGCGCGACCGCGGCCTCCCGCGCGACGGGGGGCAGCACGGTGCCGAGGTAGATCAGCGCGCCGTCGGTCTTCACCACCGCATCGGGGTCGTCGAGGACCAGCACCACCGCGGCCGACTGGGCGGCCGTCACGGCGGCGGCGTACGCGCGCGTGTAGCCCAACAGCTCGGCGCCTTTCCCGTTCGGAGCGCGCTCGGCGCGCAGCGCGAGGTTCGGGACGCCGGCGAGTGGCGCCTCGTCGCCCACGACCACCTGGAAAGCACCGGTCCACTCGAACGCGGCCAGCGCCCGCCGGGCGAGGAACAGCGCCTCGGTCGACGCCCGCGGGGAAACGAGCGCTACGGCGGCGCCGCGCGCGCCCTTCAGGATCTCGCGCGAGCGGTCCAGCGCCTCGTCCCAGTCGGTGGCGCGCAGCTCGCCGCCGTGCCGGATCAGCGGCGCCTCGATACGGTCGCCACGGTTCATCCAGCGGTAGTGCGCCCGCCCGTGATCGCACATGAAGTAGCGGTTCACGTCGAGGTTGGGCCGCGGCCGCACCCGCACCACCACGTCCTCGCGGGTGTCGAGGGTGACGTTGCAGCCCTGCGAGCAGCCCGTGCAGATCGAGGCCGTCTTGTCCAGCTCCCACGCCCGCGCCTTGTGCAGGAAGTCTTTCGACAGGAGCGAGCCCACCGGGCACAGGTCCACCACGTTTCCGGCCCAGGGGTGGTCGAGGCGCGACTCGGGATGGATCCCGATGAACGCCCGGTCGCCGCGCTCCGACACATTGAGCACCGGCTCCTTGGCGACGTCTTCCATGAAGCGCACGCAGCGCGTGCACAGGATACAGCGGTTCGGCACGTACAGGACGTCGGGGCCGAAGTCCTCGACGGGGTTGAAGCGCTTCGAGTACTCCGTGTAACGGGTCCCCGCGCGCCCTTCTTGGAATACAAAGTCCTGCAGCTCGCACTCGCCCGCCTGGTCGCAGATCGGGCAGTCGAGCGGGTGGTTGATGAGCAGGAACTCCAGCACGCTCTGGCGGGCCTTCTTGGCCTGGTCGGACTGCGTGCGCACGACCATCCCGTCGGCGACCTGCGTGGCGCACGCGATCGACAGCTTGGGCTGCTTCTCCACGTCCACGAGGCACATCCGGCACACGCCGGCGACCGGCAACCCCGGGTGGTAGCAGTAGTGCGGCACGAGGACGCCGGCCTGCTTGGCCGCCTCGATGAGCAGGGTGCCTTTGGGGACGCTCACCTGCACGTCGTCGATGGTGAGACTGACCAGCTCGTCTGGCATTCGGCTCGAAAGGTTATCGGTTGTTGGTCATCGGTTCTCGGTAGACGCTACCGACAACCGATAACCGATGACGGTGAACAGTCTCAAGTTCACGCCGCCACGACGGGTCTGCGCCGCCCCGCCAGGTACTCCTCGAACTCGCCCCTGAACTTCTTGATCCCCGAGACGACCGGCGCGGCGCACGAATCGCTGAGTACGCAGATCGTCTTGCCGGTCATGTTCTCGGAGAGATCGAGCAGCAGATCGAGGTCCGTCGACTTCCCCTGTCCCGCGAGGATGCGCTGCAGGATCTTGGTGGTCCACGCCGTCCCCTCGCGACACTGCGTGCACTGCGCGCACGACTCGTGGGCGTAGAACCGCGCCAGCCGCATGATCTGGTAGACCATGTCGGCCGAATCGTCGAAGACGATGACGCCGCCGGAGCCGAGCATCGTGCCCTTCTCGACGCAGCCCTCGTAGTCGAGCAGGCAGGACTCGGTCTCCTCGCGGTTCAGGATCGGCACCGAGGAGCCGCCGGGGATGCAGGCCTTCAGCGTGCGGCCCCTGGGCACGCCGCCGGCCATGCCGTAGATGAGGTCCTTCAGCGGGAAGCCCATGGTGACTTCGTAGTTGCCGGGCTTCTGCACCTGGCCGCAGACGGAGAACAGCTTCGTGCCGGTGCTCTTGGGGTTGGACAGGCACATCGCCTTGTACCACGCGGCTCCGTTCTTGAGGATGTGCGGCACGGCCGCGAGGGTCTCGACGTTGTTGATCGTCGTGGGCAGGCCGAACACCCCGGCGGCGGCGGGGAACGGCGGCTTGATGCGCGGATTGCCGCGCTTGCCCTCGATCGAGTTCATGAGGGCGGTCTCTTCGCCGCAGATGTAGGCGCCGGCGCCGCGCACCAGGTAGATCTTGAGGTCGCCGAGGATGCCGGCCTTGTAGGCCTCGTCGAGGGCCTGGGCCATGATCGCGAACGGCTCGGTGAACTCCCCGCGCACGTAGATGTAGCCGACCTCGGCCTGGATCGCGCGCATCGCGATCGCCGTCCCCTCGAGCAGCTGGTGCGGGGTCCAGCGCATGATCTCGCGATCCTTGAACGTGCCCGGCTCGGACTCGTCGGCGTTCACGCACAGGTAATGCGGCTTCTTTTTCTCCTTCGGCATGAACGACCACTTGAGGCCCGTGGGGAACCCGGCGCCGCCGCGGCCGCGCAGGCCGGAGTTCTTCAGCTCCTCGATGATCGCCGCCGGCGTCATCGCCTGGGCTTGCTTCCAGGCCTCGTAGCCGCCGCGCTTCACCCACCCCTTGTACGAGCGCGCCTCGGCGTCCCCGAAGTGCTTGGAGAGCACGGCCGTCTCCTTGGGGTGCGGTTTGTGGGGATAACCCATCAGCGGCGCCCCTCCCGGTACTTCCTCACCAGCTCCGGCACCTTCTCCGGCGTCACGCTCTCGATGAAATCGTCGTTGATCAGCACCGGGGTCGCGAAGCCGCAGGCGCCGAGGCACTCGACCTCGATCACCGTCCAGCTGCCGTCGGGGCTGGTGGCCCCGAGGTCGCGCGCGGACGTGTGCTCGAGAAACGCCTTCACCACGCCCTCGGCCCCGCAGAGGTTGCACGGCGACGTCGTGCACACTTGCACAAAGTTCCTTCCCACGGGGTGCTGGTGGTACATCGTGTAGAAGGTCACCACGCCTTTGACGTAGGCGGGCGTGAGCGCCAGCACCTCCGCCACCTCGGCCATGTTGCGGTCCGAGATCCAGCCGCGCGCCTCCTGCACCAGCCACAGCGCCGGGAGCAGGGCGGCCTGCTTGTTGGGGTAGCGCTTGAGGATCGTGTCCAGCTGCTCGCGCGTCTTGCCGAGGAAGACGGGTTGGTACTCACGCGCGGCAGTCGGATGGGCGCTCACCGGTCCACCTCGCCCATCACGATGTCCACCGAGGCGTTGATCGCGATCAGGTCGGACAGCAGATGCCCTTCGGCCATCTTGGGCAGGGCCGAGAGGTTGATAAACGACGGCGGCCGGATGCGCCAGCGCACCGGCTTCGCGGTGCCGTCGGAGACGAGGTAGTTGCCCAGCTCCCCCTTGGGGTTCTCGATCCCCACGTACGCCTCGCCCACCGGGGCCTTCACGCCCTCCATCACCTGCTTGAAGTGGAAGATCATCGCCTCCATGTCGCTCATCGCGCGCGACTTGGACGGCAGGATCACGCGCGGGTCGTCGACGTTGATGGGGCCATCGGGGAGGCGGTCCAGCGCCTGCCGCAGGATGCGATTGGACTGGTGGCATTCCTCAAGGCGCAGGAGGTAGCGGTCGTACACGTCGCCGTGCTCGCCGATCGGGACTTCGAAGTCGTAGGTCTCGTAGCCGAGGTACGGCTTGTCCTTGCGGACGTCGTAGGGGACGCCGCTGGCGCGCAGCATCGGCCCCGAGAGCGAGTAGGTGATCGCTTCCGCCTTCGTCATCACGCCGATGCCCTGCGTGCGGCCCGCCCACACCGCGTTGCGGGTGAGGACGCGGTCGATCTCGGCGAGCGTGTTGGGGAAGGTGTTCGTGAAGTGCCGCAAGCCCGGCACGAACGCGTCGGGGACGTCGGCCATGAGGCCGCCCACGCGCGTCACGCTCGTCGTGAGCCGTGCCCCGGTCCACATCTCCTGCAGGTCGTAGATGCGCTCGCGCTCCTGAAACGCCCACAGGAACGGCGTGAAGGCGCCGAGGTCGATCGACGTCGTGCCCAGCCACACCATGTGCGAGATGATGCGGCTCATCTCGCAGGCGATGACGCGCAGCACCTGGCAGCGCGGTGTGATCTCGATGCCCATCAGCTGCTCGGCCGCGAGCGCCAACCCGACGTTGTTCGCCATCGGCGACAGGTAGTCGGTGCGGTCGGTGAGCGGGATGATCTGGTTGTAGTGCCGGTACTCGCCGAGCTTCTCGAACCCCGAGTGCAGGTAGCCCACGTGCGGGATGACCCGGACCACCATTTCGCCGTCCAGCTCGACGACCAGCCGCAGCACGCCGTGGGTGGCGGGGTGCTGGGGGCCGAGGTTGATGAGGAGGTGCTCGCCGCCGAGGTCGGGCTCGTTCCCGGGTTCGAGGCCGCGGGCGACGAGCGGCACGCGCGCTGGCTGCCCCCGGGCGTCCAGGCCCGGGGTCGCCAGCTCGAGCTCGACGGTGCGCTTGCTCATTCGTCGAAGGGGAGCTTGCCGCGCTCGCCGCGGCGCAGCCGCTCGCGCATCTCGGCCGGCACCTCGTCGAAGGCTTCCGCGATGGACAGCTCTTCCAGGGAATAATGTGCCTCGGGGTTGGCGTTCAGCGCCTGGCGCACCTGCTCCGCCCGGCTGAAGCGCCCGCGCAGCGGGAAATCCTTCCGCAGCGGATAGCCCTCGGCGTACGTCTCCCACATGAGGATGCGCCGCAGGTCGGGGTGGCCGCGGAACGTCACGCCGAACATGTCGTAGACCTCGCGCTCCAGCCAGTTGGCGCCCGCCCACAGCGGCGTCACCGAGTCCACCGCCAACTCGCCGCGCGGGTCCAGCTCCACCTTGACCCGCAGGTCGGCGTGGCGCTCGAGCGAGCGGAGGAAGTACACCACCTCCAGCGCGCGCTCGCGGTCGCGGTACTCGACTGCCGTCACGTCCACGAGGTAGTCGTAAGCTTGGCCGGGGGTATCGCGCAGCCAGCGCATGACGTCGGTGAGACGGTCCGGGCGCACGAAAGCGATCGTTTCCCCGTCGCGCGCCGCCTCGGCACGGCCGATCGCGTCTCCGAAGGTCGTGCGCAGCGCGTCGACGGAGGGGTTCACGACGAGCGGAACTGGTGGACGGAGTTGCCGAACGGCTCCGAGATCTCGTCGATCTCGTCCGGCGGCATCCGCAGTCCCTTGGCGTCGAGTGGCTGCTCGTCGCGCAGGGCCGGCAGGGCGAGCGATTCCCCTTTGATCTTCTTGTGCAGCATCAGCACGCCGTACAGCAGCCCCTCGGGCCGCGGCGGGCAGCCGGGGACGTACACGTCCACCGGCACGACGGTGTCGATCCCCTGCACCATCGCGTAGTTGTCGAAGATGCCTCCCGTGGACGCGCAGGCCCCCATGCTGATCACCCACTTGGGCTGCGGCATCTGGTCGTAGACGCGGCGGATCACGGGGGCGAGCTTGAAGGGGAGCCGGCCCGCGCAGATGAGCACGTCCGCCTGGCGGGGCGAGAACGCCTGGCGCTCCATCCCGAAGCGGGCGAAGTCGTAGCGGCTCGCCGCGGTGGCCATGAACTCGATGGCGCAGCAGGCGGTGCCGAACGGCATCGGCCACAGCGAGTTGGCCCGGGCCCAGTTGATCAGGTGGTCGAACCGGGTCACGAGCCAGTTCGGGCTTCCGGAGATCTCCTTGGAAACGTGCTTCATATCATGAACACCGTCGAGCTGGACGGCGTCGAGCTGGACACCGTACGTATTCCAGCTTGACGTCCTTCAGCTTGACGTTTTCCAGCTTGACGTAGTTCAATCCCATTGTAGGGCCCCCCTTTTCCAAACGTAGACGTATCCCACCCCGAGAATCGCGAGGAACACGAGCATTTCGACCAGCAGGAAGCCCATGCGCAGCGCGCCACCCGCCCCGCCGAAGTA
>QHVC01000039.1 GCA_003222205.1 Gemmatimonadota bacterium
CCCCGCCCTCGCCAAGGGGCCCCCGTGGATTTCGATCGAGCTCCCCGTCAACCCCTACGACCGCACGATGCAGGGGGCGTTTCTGCTGGTCCACGCCTTTCATCATCAAACGCCGGTCGGGTTTCCGATCGAGGGCACGGCCGAGGGAATGGTGAACGGTCAGCGTCGCAGCGTGAAGCTCGAGTTCTCCGAGACCTCCCGCGATGGCGTCTACGCGCTGAAGCGCACGTGGGCGACTGACGGCGTGTGGACGCTCGTGATCCGGGTCAACCCGGGCAACGAGGGGACGGCGACGGCGGTCGTGGAGATCGGCGCCGACGGCGAAGTGGCCTCGGTGCGCGTGCCGACCGAGCGTCGCGGCGAATGGACGGTGCCGGCTGCGGTGTCGCTGGCCGACGTGGACCAGGCGCTGCGGGCCCGGGCCGCACAGCTGGCCAGCCGGAGGTCTTGACCTTCCTGTTTTGCAGGTAAGTATTCATTATAGAGATATAGAGATGTTGCAGCGGGCCTCGGTGGCCGCCCCACGGCGGGCCACCGGGGCCCGCGGTGCTTTCGTCCCTTTCAGAGGAAGGAGTTCCCGATGCGTTACCTCCGTTCGATCGTCGCGCTCGCGCTCGCCGGCGGGGCCCTCGTGGTCGCTTGCGACGACGACCCCGTCACGCCCCCCGAGATCACGACCTTCACCGCCGCCTTGAACGGCGCCAACGAGTCACCGGCGGTGACGACGTCCGCGGTGGGCACCGCGACGTTCGACGTGCTCCCGGGGAACATCATCACCTACCGCGTCGACGTGACCGGGATCGACAGCGCGTTCGCCTCGCACATCCACCTTGGCGCGGCCGGCGTCAACGGGCCCATCCTGGTGACCCTCTACGGGAGCGCGGGTACGCCGATCGGGTTCTCCGGGACGCTCGCGTCCGGAACCGCCGGCGCGCCGACGGGGATGACACTGGACTCGCTGCTGGTCCTGATGAAGAACGGCGGGGTGTACGTCAACGTGCACACCCGGGCGAATGGCGCTGGAGCGATTCGGGGGCAGGTCGCACCCCGGTAACGGCGCGGAATGTGGGGGGTGGGGCCACATCCCACCCCCCACGTTTTTGTCTTAGTCCGGATTGCGAATCGTCTCCCGCATCGCGGATTGGTCGGCGGGCGTGATCTTCCCCTCGGTGAGGTTGTTGAACGCGCGTCGCGTGATGTAGGCGAAGTCGATGTCGTCGTGCTTGGCGATCTCGCGGAGGATGTCCTCCCAGATCTTCTGCTCGGTGACGCGGCGCCGCCGCGGCTGGACAAGGTAGCGCAGCGTCAGCTTCACCCCGTCCTCGGCGACGCTGGTGTACACCGTCGGCGTGAGGTTCGTGTAGAAGATCATGAACTTGCGCGTCGTCTGGCGGACGCTCTCCTCGGCCGCCTTGACGATGTCCGCGGAGTCGCGCGTCACGATTTCGAGCAGCAGCTGCTTCGCCTTCTCCCAGTCGCTCTCGAAGGTGACGAGGACGGGGATCTCGTTCCAGATGTACTCGAACCCCTCGCTGTAGTTGGCGATGACGTCGGTCAGCACCTTGCCGTTGGGGATGTGAATGATGCGGCCGGTGCTCTGGTCCGCGTCCACCCAGTTGCCGATCTCGTTCAGGGTGAACTGGAACACCCGCACGTCAATCACGTCGCCGGCGTGCTCGCCGATCTGGATGCGGTCTCCCACCGCGAACGGCCGCCGCCACACGATGAAGAGCCAGCCCGCGAGGTTGAGGAAGATATCCTTGAGGGCGATCGCGATGCCCGCCGCGAACAGGCCGAGGAAGTTGCCGAGCTGCCCGAGCCCCCCTGGGAACCAGATCTTGACGACCAGCAGGAAGCCGATCGGCGCGGTGACGTAGGTGGTGGCCTTCTGCCAGCGGTAGCGCAGTCGGGCGTCGTGCGTGCGCCGCCAGAGGATGCCCAGCACGATGCTACGCACCGCCCAGATGGCCAGCACGACGACCAGGCTGTAGAAGATCTTGTTTTCCGTCGCCCGGCTGATGCCGAGCGTCGTCTGAATCCAGCCGTCGGCCTGGGGCACCGCGCGTCGCCTCCGGGGTTCGCTTCCCCGCAATATGGGATACTTTGTCGGCCGTGACCACCTACGCCCGCCGACTCGGGCTGTTTTCCGCCACGATGGCCGTCGCCGGCGGCATCATTGGCGGCGGGATTTTCCGGACGCCCGCGACCGTCGCGCAACGGGTCGGCTCGACGCGCCTCGTGCTCCTCGCCTGGGCCGTGGGCGGCGTGATCGCGCTGATCGGCGCTTTCTGCTTCGGCGAGCTGGGCTACCGCCGCCCCAAGGCCGGCGGTGGCTACGTGTACCTGCGCGAGACGTGGGGGCCGCTTCCGGCGTTCCTGTACGGCTGGGCGCTGCTGCTGGTCATCGCGACGGGCGCCATCGCGGCCGTCGCGGTCACCTTCGCCAACTACGCGCTGGCGCTGGCCGGGCTTCCCGAGTCGCTCACCGTCCCGCTCGCCGTCGCGACGATCGTGCTGCTCGCCGGGATCAACTACGTCGGCGTGAAGCCGGCGGCCGTGACCCAGAACATCTTCACGGTCCTGAAGCTCGCGGCGCTGGCGGCGCTGATCGCCGCCGCGGTCTTCGTCGCGACCCCGCCCGTCGCTGCCCGACCCAGCCCGACTCTGCCCGACGGTTGGCTCGCCACCCTCGTCGCGCTGGGCGCCGCCCTCGTCCCCATCCTCTTCACCTACGGCGGCTGGCAGCAGACCAACTTCATCGCCGAAGAGATTGTCGAGCCGGAGCGCAACCTGCCGCGGGCGCTGGTGCTGGGCGTCGCGATCGTCGTCGTCGTGTATCTGCTCGCCAACGTCGCCTATTTGACCGTCCTGGGGCCCACGGGGCTCGCCGCCAGCACGGCGCCGGCTGCGGACGTGATGCGCGTGTTGCTCGGCCCGGCGGCAGGCACCGTCATCGCGGCCGGCATCGCGGTGTCGACGTTCGGCTTCCTGAACCTTGTCATCCTCGTCACGCCCCGGGTGTTGCAGGCGATGGCGGCGGACGGCGTGTTTTTCCCCGGGCTCGCGGCGCTGCACCCCGGGTATCGCACGCCGACCGCCGCGATCCTCGTGCTGGCGGGATGGTCCATCGTGCTGACGCTCAGCGGCACCTTCAGCCAGCTCGTGGACTACGTCGCCTTCGGGGACTGGATCTTCTTCGGGCTCACGGTGGCGGGGCTGTTCGTGTATCGCGCTCGCGACGCCCAAGCGGGAGTCAAGCCGCCGCCGGGAGCCTTTCGGGTACCGGCCTATCCCTGGACGCCGGCGCTGTTCGTGGTGGCGGCGGGGCTGGTCGTGGCCAGCTCGGTCCGTTCCAATCCGAAAAACGCCGTGATCGGGACGGGGCTGCTGGGGCTGGGCATCCCCGTGTACGCCTTCTGGCGGGCTCGGCGCGGAGCCGCAACACCCGCGGCCTGACCCGCTCCGCCCGGTTTTTCCCGCTGTCACGGTCGGTTCACGGTCCCTTGACATTTCCCTGCGGGCGGGAATGATACCCAGAGGAGTCTTAGCCGGCGGAGACGTACCGTTCCCACCTTCTCCGAGGGCAGAGGTATGCGACTAGTCCGTCACGTCATTCCCGCATTCATCGGTGGCCTGTTGTGGGCGGCGCAGCTCGGCGCGCAGGATTCCACGGGCACCATCACGGGGCAGGTCATCGACAGCACGAGCCAACAGCCCCTTTCCGGCGTCAACGTGTCCATCCTGGGCACGTCGATCCGAACGGTCAGCCGCAACGACGGCGGCTTCGTCCTGGGCGCCGTCCCCGCGGGCGCGCATCGCTTGCGAGCGACGCGCATCGGGTATCTGCCGCAAGAACAGGATGTGACGGTGACGCCGGGAGGCGCGGCGTCGGTGCGGTTCGTGCTGCATCAGTCGGCGACGATTCTCGAGGCGGTCGTCGTGACCGGCTACGGCACGCAACGCCGTGAGGCGATCACCGGCTCGGTCGCGACCATCGACCCGGCCGCGGCGAACGTCGGCGTGACGACGAACGTGAACCAGATGCTCCAGGGTCGTGCCGCCGGGGTCGAGGTGATTACGAACAACGGCGAGCCGGGGGCCGGGGCGCAGGTCCGCATCCGCGGCGGGACGTCGCTCAGCGCGTCCAACGAGCCGCTGTACGTGATCGACGGCGTCCCGATCAACAGCGCGCAGACCGAAGCGAACACGTTCGGCATCGGCGGTGACCCGCCGCTGCCCCGCAGCCCGCTCAACCTGCTCAACCCCT
Source organism: Gemmatimonadota bacterium (assembly GCA_003222205.1). GTDB lineage: Bacteria > Gemmatimonadota > Gemmatimonadetes > Gemmatimonadales > GWC2-71-9 > QHVC01. The sequence goes on from QHVC01000039.1 coordinate 4,268, forward strand.
CGGACATCGCCTCGATCACGGTGCTCAAGGACGCCTCCGCGACGGCGATCTACGGCAGCCGCGCGGCCAACGGTGTCGTCCTCATCGAGACGAAGAAGCATGGGACGAGCGTGGCCGGGGCGGGCGTGGAGTACGATGGCTACGTGGCGATGGCCACCCCGTCGCGCTATCTGAACGTGCTGGACGGGGCGCAGTACCGGCAGTTCGTTCAGCAGCAGGTGCAGGTCCACTACGCGGACCCGCTCAAGGTCAAGGGTCTGGACTCGTCGTATCTGGCCGCCCTGGGCCCGGCGAATACGAATTGGGAGCGCGCGGTGACCCGCACCGCCGTCACGCACAATCACAACGTGTCGTTCACGGGTGGGAGTGAGGACACGCGCTATCGCGCGTCGCTCAACTACATGAACGAGGAGGGCGTGGCCCTCTCCAGCGGCCTGGAGCGCATTCAGGGGCGCCTCAACGCGACCCACAACGCGTTCGATAATCGCCTGCGCCTCGGGCTCAACGTGACGACCTCCCAGGTCAACAACGACTATCTCCCCTATGAAGTGGCCGGCGGCTTCGAAGGCGGGGTGTTCCAGAACGTGGCGGTGTACAACCCCACGCGCCCGATCACGTACACCGATTCCACCGGGGTGCACTATTACGAGATCGGCGCCGGTTCGCAGTCGGTGCGCAATCCGGTGGCGATGGCGAATCAGGTCCAGGAGTTCGGGCACTCGACCCGCACCCTCGGGAACGTGTCGGCCGAGGTGGATCTGGTGCCGGGGGTGACGGGCCAGGTGAATGTCGGCGTCGATCGGGCCGACGGCCTGACGCAGATCTACCTCCCCGCGCTCAGTCCGGTCGGAGCCCAGTGGAACGGGCTGGCGCGCCAGGTGAACCGCAACAACGCCGCGGTGACGCTCCAGACCCTGCTGACGCTGCGGCGGCAGCTCGGCGCCAACGCCCTGGACGTCGTGGGCGGGTACGAGTACAGCAAGTACTCGACGGAGGAGTTCGGCGCCGAGGGGCACGGCTACGTCACCGACAACTTCAGCTTCAACAACCTCGGTGCGGCCGCGGTGCTCGTCGCGCCCTACTCCTACCGCAACGATCGGGTGTTCGTCTCCTTCTTCTCGCGGGCCAACTACAGCCTCCGGGACAAGTACTATGTGACCGGGGTGCTGCGCTATGACGGGGCGTCCCAGTTCGGCATCGATCACAAGTGGGCGCTGTTCCCGGCCCTGTCGGCGTCGTGGCACCTGAGCCGGGAGAACTTCATGGCGAACGCCCCGCTGTCGCTGTCGGACCTGCGGCTGCGGGTCGGTTACGGCCTGCAAGGCAACCCGGCCGTCCCCGCGTACGCGTCCCAGATTCTGTTGGCGACCCCGAGCGGCGCGCGCTACATCTTCGGCGAATCGCCCGTCACCGGCGTCATCCCGACGAGCGATCCCAACCCGAACCTCAAGTGGGAGCAGACGGCGCAGTACAACCTCGCGCTGGATTACGGCTTCATGAACAACCGGTTCACGGGGACCATCGAGTATTACGTCAAGAACACGAAAGACTTGATTCTCACGGTGACCGTGCCGCCGCCGGCGCCCGCCTCCACCCGGCTCGAGAACGTGGGCAAGATTCGCAATCGCGGGCTGGAGTGGACGCTCGACGCCGTGGTGGTGAATCGCCCCGGTCTCAGCTGGCGGGCAGGGCTCGTCTTCGCGGCGGAGCGGAACACTGTCGTCGATCTCGGTCCCTACACCTTCCTCACCAGCGGCGGCGTGAGCGGCCAGGGGCAGACCGGACAGGTGTCGCAGCGCATTTTCGCGGGGCATCCGCTCGGGACGTTCTACGGGCCCGTCTTCGTGGGGTGGGACACAGCGGGCAAGCAGCTGTTCCGCTGCTCCTCGGGCGCGGGGTGCGTGAACGGACAGACGTTGACCCCGGGATCCAAGGATTACGCCGTGATCGGCAACGCCAACCCGGACTTCACGCTCGGCGTGAACAGCCAGGTGAGCTGGGGGAAGTTCAATATCAGCGCCCTCATCCGGGCCGAGGTGGGACAGGACGTCTTCAATAACACCGCCCTCGTCTACTCCACGAAGAGCAACGCGCTGCAGGGCAAGAATTTCCTGTCCACGGCGCTGAACGACCCGACGGGGATCAGGGAGCCGGCCATCTTCTCGTCGCGGTGGATCGAGAAGGGCACGTACCTGCGCCTGCAGAACCTCACGGTGGATTACCAACTCACCCTGCCCGGATTCGCCGGGGCCCGCAGTGCCCGGGCCTACGTGTCCGGCGACAACCTGCTGCTGCTGACCGGCTATTCGGGTTACGATCCGGAAGTCCAGGCCGGATACCAAGGCCTGGGTGTGCGCGGCATCGATTATCTCAGCTATCCGCGTCCCCGTACCATCACGGGCGGCCTCCGGGTCGCGTTCTGAGGAGCGACGTCCTATGACCAAACATTCTGTGACGTTCTCGTTCAGCGCGACGGGGCTCGGCGCGCTGCTGCTGCTGTCGCTGGTGCCGCTGGCGTGCACCAATCTCGATGAGACGCCGTCGAGCGCCCTCACGCCGGGCAACTTCTACCGCAACGAGGCGGAAGTCTTGGCCGGCCTGGCGGGGGTGTACTCGCAGCTCAGAAACACGACCTGGGGCTACTATAACCTGGGCGAGATCACTTCAGACGAGATGATCGTGCCGACGCGCGGCCAGGACTGGTACGACAACGGCCGCTGGCTGGAGCTCCACCGCCAGCAGTGGTCGGCGAGCAGTCCCACCGGGCTCGAGGACATCAACGGAGCGTGGTCGGATGCCTATACCGGGATCGCCCGTGCCAACGCGCTCCTCGACGCGATGCAGAAGGTCAGTGTGCCGAATCAGGCGCGCATCATCGCCGAGACGCGGACCCTGCGGGCGTATTTCTATTACCAGCTGATGGACCTGTTCGGTGGCGTCCCGATCGTCACCAGCAACGATTACAAACCGCATGCGCGCTCCACGCGCGCCGAGCTGTTCGCGTTCATCGCGACGGAGCTCAAGGCGGCGCGCCCCGACCTGCCTGCCCAGTGGGACGACGCCAACCGCGGCCGCGTGACCAAGGGCGCGGCGGCGGCGATCCTGGCGAACATGTACATCAACGCCGCCGTATTCACGAAGGACGTCGGCATCGCGGTCAGCTACAACTCCTGTGCGACGGTGACGCTGGGGAGCGGCACCGCCTGTGACTCCGCCTCCGCGTACGCCGACAGCCTCTTGAACTCCCCCCAGTACGCGCTGGAGGACTCGTTCCCGAAGGCGTTCCGCTACAACAACCACCTGTCGAAGGAGAACATCTTCGTCGTCAGGAGCCTGGCGTCAGACGGCCTGGGACTGAACTTCGTGATGCGGGCGCTGCACTACAACCAGTTCACCCCGGCGCCGTGGAACGGCTTCGCGGCCACGGCGGACGCCTACAACGCCTTCAGCGCCGCCGACGCGCGGCGCGGGATCTTCCTCATCGGACAGCAGTACGACATGAACTCGGGCACGCCGGGCGTTCCCGTCAACAATCGGCAGGGGACTCCCCTGATATTCACCGACAGCATCGGGGACGCGACGGCCGCCCACGAGGACGAAGGCCCCCGCATCCTCAAGTGGCCGCCGGACCCCAAGCACGTCGGTCCCGACAACGGCAATGACTTCGCCTATTTCCGCCTCGGCGAGATCTACCTGATCAAGGCGGAAGCGCTCCTCGAGTCGGGGAACGCGCCCGGGGCGAAGACGTGGATCGACAACCTGCGCGCCCGCGACTTCAACCCGGCGCAGCCGGTTGGGGCGGTGACTCGTGACACGATCTTCCGGGAGCGTCTGTTAGAGCTCGCCGGGGAATCCAAGCGGCGGCAGGACCTGATCCGGTTCGGGCTGTACACCGCCGCGCGGGCCATCGATGACATCCCCGCGCATAATCTGGTGGCGCGGGACGCCACGCGGGTCCTGATGCCGATCCCGCAGACGCAGATGGACGCCAACCCGCTGCTCAAGCAGAACGCCGGCTACTGAGATTGAGCAGCACGCTGGCCAACCGCTGGGACGACGTAGGGGCGCTGCAGGCGGCGCCCCTACGTCGCCTCCGGGAGCAGGCAAGTCGGCTCCTGGTGGCCGGGACTTACCTGCTCGCCGGGTGCTCGGGGCGGGACGGCCCGGCGCTCGCGAGTGAGGCGCCCGCGGCCGGAGGCCGATTGTTCACGTTGCTGCCCTCCAGCTACACCGGCGTCCACTTCGAGAATCGCCTCTCCGCCACCCCCGAGCTGAACGTCTTCACCTACCGCAACTTCTACAACGGCGGCGGGGTGGCGCTGGGGGACGTGAGCGGCGACGGGCTCCCCGAAATCGTGCTCACCTCGAATCTCGGCGGCACCCGGCTGTACCTGAACGAGGGGCAGTTCCGCTTCCGCGACGTCACCGCGGAAGCCGGCCTGCACAGCCAGGGCTGGACCACCGGCGTCACTCTCGCCGACGTGAACGGCGACGGCCGGCTCGACCTCTACGTCTGCCACGCCGGCAAAGTCGAGGGCAAACTCCGGGCCAACGAACTGTACATCAACCAGGGGCTGAACGCCCACGGCGTCCCGACCTTCGTCGAGCAGGCGGCGGCGTACGGCGTCGCGGACACGGGCTATTCGACCCAGGCCGTCTTCTTCGACTACGACGGCGACGGGGACCTGGACCTGTTCGTCATCAACAATTCGCCCCGGCCGGTCTCGAGCTTCGGGCAGGAGAACACGCGCCACGAGCGGGACCCCCTCGGCGGCGCGAAACTGTATCGCAACGACGGCGGGCACTTCACCGACGTGAGCGCGGCCGCGGGCATCTACGGGAGCGAGATCGGCTTCGGCTTGGGGGTCGCTGTGAGCGACGTGAACCGCGACGGCCGGCCCGACCTTTACGTGTCGAACGACTTCTTCGAGAACGACTACCTCTACCTCAACAACGGCGACGGCACCTTTACCGAATCGGTCGCGCGCGCGATGCCCTACACGAGCTATTTCTCGATGGGGCTCGACATCGCGGACGTGAACAACGACGGCTGGCCGGACGTCTACACGACCGACATGCTCCCCGAGGACGAATACCGGCTGAAGACGACGTCGTCGTTCGAGGGCTGGGACGTCTATCAGGCCAAGCTGCGGAACGGGTACCACTACCAGTTCATGCGCAACATGCTCCAGCTCAACAACGGCGACGGCACGTTCGCCGACATCGGGCAGCTCGCCGGCGTGGCCCGGACGGACTGGACCTGGAGCGCGCTCATCACCGATCTCGATCTCGACGGCAACAAGGACATCTACGTGACGAACGGGCTCGCCAAGGACGTCACGTCGCAGGACTACGTCGCCTTCCTGGCGAACGACCAGACGATGCGCTCGGCCACGCGGGGCGCGCGGGTGGATTTCCTGGGGCTCATCGCCGCGATGACCTCCACTCCGCTGCCGAACTACGCGTTCCATAACAACGGCGACCGGACCTTCACCAACCAGAGCGCGGCCTGGGGGCTCGACACGCCGAGCTTCTCCAGCGGCGCCGCCTACGGCGACCTCGACGGCGACGGCGCCCTCGACTTGGTCGTCAACACCGTCAATCAGGAAGCCTTTGTCTATCGCAACAACGCCCGCACGCTCACCCGGAACCATTATCTCCAGGTCCGGCTCGAGGGCGAGGGCGGCAACCGCTTCGCCGTCGGGGCGAAGGTGACGCTTTGGAGCGGCGGCCAGCAATTCTTCCAGGAAGAGGAGCCTACCCGCGGGTTCCAGTCGAGCGTCGACTACGTGCTCAGCTTCGGGATCGGTCAACGCGACACGGTCGACTCGGTCAGAATCGAGTGGCCGGACGGACGCGGGAGCGTCCTGATGCGCATCGCGGCGGACCAGCGAGTGACCATTCGACAGGCGGATGCTCATCGGGTCAGCCGTCCGACCGTCCGACTGTCCGACCGTCGGACGCCGCTCTTCGCCGATGTCACGGACCGCCTCGGGCTCCCCTACGTGCATCGCGAGAACGAGTTCGTGGACTTCGATCGCGAGCGCCTGATTCCCAAGCTGGTCTCGACCGAGGGGCCGTTCATGGCGGTAGCCGACGTGAACGGCGACGGACTGGACGACGCGTTCCTCGGCGGCGCGAAGGATCAGCCCGGGAAGCTCCTCATCCAGCAGCCCGACGGCAGGTTCGTGAGCACCAACGAGACCCTGTTCGCGCAGGACCGGGTGTCGGAAGACCTCGGGGCCGTGTTCTTCGACGCCGACGGCGACGGGCACCCCGACCTCTACGTCGTCAGCGGCGGCAGCGAGTTCTCGGCGAACGCGCCCGCGCTGCAGGACCGCCTGTACCTGAACGACGGGCGGGGCCACTTCCGCAAGGCGACCGGCAGCCTGCCGAACGAGTCCAGCAGCGGCTCCCGGGTGGTGGCGGCCGACTACGATGGCGACGGCGACATCGATCTCTTTGTCGGGGGGCGCGTGGTGCCGTGGCATTACGGCGCCGATCCTCAGAGCCTGCTGCTCCAGAACGACGGCCACGGGCACTTCACGAACGTGACCGGCCGGCTCGCCCCCGAGCTCGAGCACGTGGGGATGGTGACCGACGCGGTGTGGCAGGACGTGGACGGCGACGGCCGCCCCGACCTGGTGGTCGTGGGCGAGTGGATGCCGATCACCGTCTTCCACAACGCCGGCGGCGGGAAGCTCGTCCGCGTCACGACGCCCGGCCTGGAGCAGTCCCAGGGGTGGTGGAACCGCATCGTGGCGGGCGATTTCACGGGCCACGGGCGCGTCGATTTCATCGTCGGCAACCTGGGGCTCAATACGCGCTTGCGCGCCAGCGCGAGCGAGCCGGTCACGATGTACGTGAAGGATTTCGACGGCAACGGCTCCGTCGAGCAGATCGTGACGTGTTACAACGAGGGCGTCAGCTACCCGATCACGATGCGCGACGACCTGATCCGGGCGCTGCCATATCTCAAGGCGCGTTACCTCAACTATAAGAACTACGCCCGGCAGACGGTGACCGACATCTTCTCGCCCGCGGAGCTGGCCGGCGCGATCGTCAAACAGGCGCGTACCTTCGCGACCGCGCTGGCGCGCAACAACGGCGACGGCTCGTTCACGCTCGTCCCGCTGCCGCTCGAGGCCCAGCTCGCCCCCGTCTACGGGATCCTGGCGCGCGACCTCGACGGGGACGGGAAGCCGGACCTGCTGCTGGCCGGGAACTTCGATGGCGTCAAGCCGGAGATCGGGCGGATGAGCGCGAGCTACGGGCTGTTGCTGCGGGGCGACGGGACGGGGAGATTTGCGCCCGTGCGGGCGGCGGAGAGCGGCTTCTTCGTGCCTGGACAGGCGCGCGACATTCAGGCGATCCGGACCCGCCAGGGGGAGTTGATCGTCGTGACCCGGAACAACGACCGTCCGCTGGTCTTCCGCTCCACCCGATCACGCACCCTGGCACGTCGTTGAGGATCGGACTGGCGAGAGGGGACGTATGCGAGATCGACTGATCGCGGTGGCCGTGATGCTAGCGGGGTCCGTCCTCGCGCCGGCGTGTGCGAACGCGCCCCGCGCCTATCGCGCGCATGCCGCGGACCCGGAGCTGCTGCACCAGGCGGTGCATCAGCTCACCGAGGTCATGGTGTACGACATCTTCAGCCCGCCGCAGGCGAGCCGGGCGTACGCCTACACGAGCGTGGCCGCCTACGAGGCGCTCCGGCCCGATTATCCGGAGTACCGCACCCTGGCCGGGCAGCTGAACGGCCTGACGCCCGTGCCGGCGCCGGCGGCCGATTCGGAGTACTACCTGCCGCTGGCCAGCGTGCACGCCTTCATGACCGTCGGCCGGGCGCTCACGTTCTCCCGGGCGCGCATGGACTCGGCGCGCACCGCGATGGAGGACGGGATGCGGCGTCTCGGCATCCCGGCGCGTGTCTTTCGACGGTCCATCGCGTACGGCGACCGGGTGGCGCAGCACATCCTCGCCTGGGCGGCGCAGGATCATTACCTCCAGACGCGCGGCTACCCCAAATACAGCGTCACCGCCGAGCCGGGCCGCTGGATCCCCACGCCGCCGGCCTACATGGATGCGATCGAGCCGCACTGGGGGGAGCTGCGGCCGTTCGTGATGG
>QHVC01000040.1 GCA_003222205.1 Gemmatimonadota bacterium
ACGGTCGTCGATGAACGCGCCGTGGGCCTGCTCGCCGGATAACCCCGTGGCGATCAGGGCGCCCTTGGAAAGGTCGCGGTCGTACTCCTCGGGGTAGTCCGTGCGCGCCAGCAGAATGCCGTCCCTGTCGGTCACCAGCACCCACGCCGCCCCGATCAGGTCGCGGTATTCCTGCGCCTGGTCCAGGACTTCGGCGCGGCTGCGACTCGTGAACAGCCGCTGGCGGAACTGCGGGATCTGCCCGCTGGCGGCGCTCACGACGCCGACGGTGCGGGTCCGCGCCGCCAGGAAGTTCTCGACCGCGTGGCGCGTGTTGAGGAGGCCGCGGTGGATCGCGGCGTCGGCCGTGCGGTTCGCCTGGAACGACGTCACCCCGAGGGTCCCCCCCAGCACCACCACGACGAGCAGCGCCGAGGAGAGGAAAATCTTGTTAGTAACGCTCACGGCCTTCATTCGTGGGGATGAGCCTAAATCCCCTTCAAATACTCCACAAGGTCTTTTTTCTGCTGGTCGGTGAGACCCAGCGAGAAGAGACTGTCGTAATGGTTCACCACGTCGAGGAGGGTGGCGAACCGGCCGTCGTGGTAGAAGCCCCCCTTCTGATGCGCCCAGAGTCCGGCCAACGGCGCGGTGCGATACATGTGCGTCGGCGAGCGGTCGGCCTGGAAGGCGTCGACACCGACCTCACTCGGCGCGTGGAGGTTGTTCCCCGGCTCCGTGAAGAGCGGCGGGACATGGCACGTCGCGCACCGGGCCGGCCCCTCGAACAGAATCTTGCCGCGGGCAAAGCCTGCCGGGTCGAACGAGCCGGCCGGCGCCTTGGGAGCGGGGATCGAGAGCTGATAGAAATGCAGCGCGGCCAGCTTGGCCGTGAGCCGGTCCGGAGTTCCTCGCGTGTTACCCGACCCGCTCCGCGCAGCGAGGGGGTACTGCTCCGCGCTCCTCAGGCGCGCGTCGAAGAACGTCCCCGAGCCGTGCATCTCCGTGGCGCCCACGTACGCATTCCAGTACGGCACCGAGCCGAAGCCCGTCCAGGTGTGAAGGTTCACCCCCGCCAAGCCGAACGCGGGCGGGATGAGGGTGCCGGCCTGCTTGCCGTCGGGGCGGAAGGCCTTGCCGTCCTTGTCGAGCTCCGCGTCAAAGCGGCCCGGGCCCCAGCTGGCGAGCACCTGCTTGACGGTCGGGGCGTCTACGCCGAGCAAGTCCGTAAACGGCTGGAGGGTCGGCGCCAGCGAGACGATCGCTCCGACGTTGAGGTCGCGGTTGGCCCAGCCGTCGAGCCGATGCCCGATGCCCGGCGCGAGCGCGTCGTCCACTGTGGAGTGACAGAACGCGCATGTAATGCCGATGGATCGGATGTTGCCGTCGGGATTGAAAATCCCGGACACGCCGACGACGGCGTTCAGCTTCAGCAAGGCCAGCGTCGTTGCCGGATCGTCGAGATTGACCTGGCCGGCCTTGAGCTGCTGTTGCAGCGTCGGGGGGAGGGCGTCCAGGTCTACCTTGAGCCCGACCGCGAGGGCGGTCTTGGGGCTCACGCCGGGCCCCACGCCGCCGTTCTTTTCGCCGGCGATGGACCGGTGCAGTTGCAGCGCCCCGCCCCAGAACGCCTCGTCGCCGAAGGTGTCGAAGCGGAAGGTCCGACGCCCTTCCCGCATCATGCGCTGGCCGTTGTCGTCGATGACCGCATCGAACCCGCGCTGGGGTGAGGTCCGCCGGACACCGCCCTGCACGGCCGCGATGAGCGCGAGGGCGCTCAGGCCCACCCCCGCCGCTATCGCGATGTTCCACCTCAGAGACTGCGGCATGCCACGCTCCTTTCCGCGATTCTTCTAGCAATAGGTGTTACTAGTGATAGAAATAAGAGACAGGCTCGCGGGGAACGCGTCAACACCTCCTGGATGATCAGGAAACGGGGAGGCGGCCCTTCAGGTCGGCGGGCCGGAACGGCCCGGCCTGGGCGATGAGCGCGCGGGCGTGGTCCACCTGGCCCCAGGTGTTCCACAGCAGCACCCCTCGCACGCGCCCGTCCGCCAAGTAGTAGACAACTCCCTCGCGGCACGGCTCCTTCCAATCGGCGACGGTTTCCAACCGGGCGTCGGTATCGCCGACCGCTTCGTAGCCCAGGTCGAACAGGTCTGAGTAGAAGAAGGGGAGGTGACGGTACGGGGCGCCCTGCCCGGCCATCGCCAGCCCGGCCGCCCGCCCCATGGTGTTGGCCGCGTCCTCGTGCTCGACCCGGACGTGGCGGCCGAGCGCGGCACTCGGGAAGTTGGCGACGTCGCCGGCCGCGTAGATGTCCGGATGGCCGGCGCGCAGCCACTCGTCCACCACGATGCCGTTGTCCACTCGGAGCCCCGCCTGCTCCGCCACCTCGACGTTCGGCACGATTCCCAGCCCCGCGACCAGCACGTCGGCCGTGAACTCCTTGTTAGCGGTGGTCTTGACCACCACCTTGCCGCCGCGCTGCTCGAGGCCCCCCCCTGCCAACCCCTCGCCGGTCCGCATCTCGACCCCCTTGTCGCGGTAGTAGCCGACCAGGAAGCGCGACAGGTCCGCCGGGAACACCCGGGCGCCGAGCCCCGGCTCCGGTACGAGCATGGTCACCGTGCGCCCCTGGAGACGCAGCGCGGCTGCGATCTCAGATCCGATGAAGCCCCCGCCGATGACGGCGAACCGCAGGTCGTGCCGCGCCAGCTCGCGCAGCCGCCGGTAGTCGTCGTAAGTACGGAAGTAGATGACCTGATCCGTCCCTAGAGAAAGGCGCCGGGGGGTGCCGCCGGTCGCCACCAGCAGCTTGCCGAAGCGGACCACGTTCCCCGTGTGATCGCAGACGGTGCGGGTGGCCGGGTCGATGGCGGTCACCCGCCGCTCGAGCAGCAGGTCCACCCGGGCCTGGTCGGTGCCCCGCCAGATGGAATCCTCGGGCTCGCCCTTCCAGAGGGCTTTGGAGAGAGGCGGACGGTTGTAGGGCGGGTGCGGCTCGGCGCTGATCAAGCCGATGGGGGCGTTGGGGTCGGCCTCGCGGATGGCCCGCGCCGCTGCATCGGCGGTCATGCCGCCGCCGACGATCAGGTAGGGGTAGTCGTTCAACATTCTACCGGTAACTTACGTATCCATTAGACAACTTGGATGCGTCGCGGCCGCACCACGGGTGGTCGCGCGCGATTTTTATGCATACTGCCCCGCTCGCAGACCAGATCGCCGGTGTCGCGATTCTCGCCGACCCCGTCCGCAGGAGTCTCTACCACTACGTGGTGGGGCGGCACGCGGATGTGGGGCGCGACGAGGCCGCGCGCGCGGTCCAGGTCTCCCGCGCGCTCGCGGCGTTCCACCTGGACAAGCTCGTCGGCGCCGGGCTGCTGGAGACGAGCTACCGCCGCTTGACGAAGCGTCGCGGTCCCGGCGCCGGCCGGCCGGCGAAGCTGTATCGCCGCTCCTCCCGGCAGTTCAGCGTTTCCCTGCCGCAGCGGAATTACGAATTGTGCGCCCGCGTGCTCGCCGACGCCCTCGCCGGCGCCGGGGCCGCCACGCTCGCGAACGTCAAGCGCACCGCGCGACGGCTCGGCAAGAGCCTGGCGGTCGAGGCCCGCCGCCCCCCTGACGCTGGTCGCGGCCGGCAGCACCGGCTCCGCGCCGCCACGGCGCTGCTCGCCGAGCAAGGCTTCGACCCCCAAGCTGGCCGCGGCGGCGTGATCCGCCTGGGCAACTGCCCCTTCGCGGCCGTGGCACGCGAGCAGAAGGCGGTAGTGTGCGGGACGACGCTGGCGCTGGTGGAGGGGATCGTGGCGGGGATGGAGCTGCGCGGGTTCGAAGCGCGCGCCGTGCCGCAGAACGGCAGTTGCTGCGTCGCCGTCATGGCGACGAAGCGGAGTCCCTAGACCTCCCTATCGGGAGGCCGCGGGTGCTTCTCGCGCCGGCGATAGTGCTTTTCGGACCGGTGCACCTTGTGCGAAGGCGTCTTCAGCCGCTCCTTCACGGGCGCGTCCGGGTTGGGAACCCGCACCGTGAGCCTTTCCTTCTTCTTGCGGCTCACCCGGCCACCCGCTCCCGGATTTGCCGCGCGTGATGGCGCGCGTGGGAGACGTGGAATGCCAGCCACTCCTCGATGGTGAGGTCGCCCAGGCGCGGGTGCTTGACGAACAGGTCGTGGCGCCGCGCCGGCAGCAGATCGGCGACCACTCGCTCCCACAGCTCGAGGCCGGCGCGGAATCGCGCTTCCGCCGCCGCCCGTTCGACGCGCGCCGCGGGCCGCGTCCCCTCGGGAGCCGTCATCCCCTGCGGGTACCATTCCAACCCCAAAATGAACTGCCTCGCCAGCCACTCGATCGGGGTACGCCGCCGCCGGCTCATCGGGGGCTTGGCCCGCCGCTCCACGAACTTGCGGGCGCTCCACTCGATCCCCAGCGCCAGGTGCTCGACGATCTGGGCCGAAGTCCATTTGCCGGCCGGCGCCCGCTGCCAGTCGGCATCGGAGCGGCCGGCCAAGGGGCCGAGGACGATCTGGGGGAGATCGCGGAAGCCGGTCACGCGTCGAGGAACTGCCGGCGAACCTGATCGCCGTCCGCGAGGAACTGGTCCAGCCGATCGGGGCCGGGGAGGCGCCCGAGCCGCCACCAGACCAGATACCGCCCCGACCCGCTCACCCGCTGGCCTTTCGCCGCCGCCAGCGCCGCCCGGCGGTTCGAGGTGAACAGGGCGCGCACCGCCGCCTCGTCGGGGCCGCGCAGCCGGTAGGCCTTGGAGAATTCAGGGTCTTCGGCGAAGTCAAAGTCCTGCATGCCGAACAGCTGCCCGACGCGGTCCAGGAACCCCTCCGGGGTCAGCGTGAACGCCGGCACCGCCGCGCCGTCGGCCTCCCACAGCATCACCGCGCAGCGATGGGTGTTGCTGTTCTTACCGGACCCGGTCACGTAGCGGTACTCGAACGCCGTGCATGCCCGGCTGTTGACCCGGCCGACGAGGGTGTAGCCCCACTTGCGGGAGTGCCCGGTCTTGAACAGCTCCAGCTCGTTTTCCAGCTGGCGCTCCCCGCCGGGGCGCTCCCGTTCGAAGCGGTATCCGCGCACGAGCGCGTACTGCTCGAGCGCCTCGCGACGCCGTGTCTCGATGGCGCGGCCCACGAGCCAGAGGCCACCGACCAGCGCCGCCGTGCCGCCGATCACGGGGAGGAGCAGGTCCGGCGACAGGGTCACCGGTCGGCTGCGGCCAGCGCCGCCGTTGCGAGGCTGATAGCTTCCACGCGTCCGCTCACGCCCGGATTCTACGGTTGAAGCTCATCACCCGCCACCCAATTCCGTTCGCGCTCGCCGCGCTCGTGTTGCTCGCGGCGCTGTGGCCGCTCCCGCCGCTCGTCGACGCGGTGACCGGCCAGCCGCCGGGTGACGCCGACCTGTTGCGGCCGTTCTTCTACGTCGCCCTCGCCCCTCTGTCGAACACGCTGGACGCCCTCACGTTTCTGAGCCTGGGGCGCGCCTGGGTCCTGATCGGGACGTGGGTCGTGGCGCTGGCGGCGTGGGGGGCCCTGCGACCCGGTTCTCCCCCCCGGAGGGTCTTGCGCGCCGGACTGGGGGCGGCAGCCGTGTTCCTCCTCGCCGCCGCGACCGTGGTCGTGCCCCGCCCGGTGCCCCGGCTCGAATCGGCCGACTCCTCCGCGACGGTGATCGACTACCACGCCCACACGGCTGCGTCCCACGACGGGCGTCGGGGCTGGTCGCCCGCCGACCTTGCCGCCTGGCACGCCGCCCAGGGATTCCAGGCGTCATATGTGACCGACCACAATGTCCCCTATCCGCCACTGTCCCCGCCGGGCGACCTGGCGATCCGGCTGCTCCCGGGAGTGGAGTGGAGCGTGTACCGCCAACATGTGGTGGCGCTGGGCGAGGTTCGGCCCATCAACCGGGACAGCTTTTCCAGGGACACCCCGGCGATGCTGCGGCTGTTCGGAGAGCTGCACCGGCAGGGGGCGCTCGCCATCGCCTCGCTCCCGGAATACTGGGAGAACCATCGCGAGGACCTGGAGGCGTTCGTCACGGCGGGGGTGGACGGCTTCGAAATCGTGAACTGCGCCCCCAAGGGGCTCGCCTTCCCCCCGGCCGCCCGCCGCGACGTCCTGGAGCTGGCCGCCGGGCACGACCTGCTCGTCGCCGGGGCCAGCGACAACCACGGCTGGGGAAAGGTGACTTGCGTCTGGAACGTGACCCACCCTGCCGCCCACGGCTTCCAGGCGAACCACGTGTTCGCTCGTCCTGTCGCCTTGGCGCAGGGCGCCCACCCCGCCTGGGAGGCAGCGATCACGCAGCCGTGGCTGATGCTGCGCTCGCTCGGCTGGAGCGAGCGGATCAGCTGGCTCACCTGGATCGCCCTCATCGTTTTATACCGGGCTCAACCGCGGCGTCAGGGGCAGGCCGCGGGGCTCGGCATCCTCGCGCGGTCGCTCGGCACCAGACCACCTGATCGCGGGTAGATTAGGGCGTCCCCCCCCCCCGAGCCAGGTCGTATCGATGTTTTCCGCCCGTGCAGCCCTGCTGTTGACGCTCGGCACCATCGTCGTCTCCGTCGAGCCGCTGCGCGTATTGCGCGTGTCGCCCGACCGGGAGGGCGAGGCGACCGACGCGATCACCGTGACCTTCGATCGCCCCATCGCGTCCGGGCTGGACGCGTCGGTGGATCCGCGCCTGGTCTTCAGCATCGAGCCGCGCGTCGAGGGCCGAGTCGAGTGGCGCGATCCGGTGACGATTCGCTTCGCTCCGGTCGCGGCGCTCGCGGCCGGCGCGACGTACACCGTCACCATCGCGGCCACGTTCCAGGCGCTCGACGGCAGCCGCCTCGAGCGGCCGTACCGCTTCACGTTCCGCGTGCGCGGCCCGCAGGTGCAGGACGTGTCGCCGTACGACGGCTCGCAATGGCTCACGCCCAACACTCGCTTCAAGCTGCTGCTCGGTGGCCCGGCGGACGTCGCGCTGCTCGAGTCCTCGCTGCGCCTCGATGCGAGCGCGTGCGGGCGCGGGGAGATTCGCGTCAAGGTCCAACGCCAGCGGCGCATCGCCGACGCGGACGAGCGCTGGCGCTGGTACCGGGGCTTCCCGCCCGATACCGTGCGCGATCGGCACCGCGTCGTGGAGCTCGCCCCGGTCGCGCCCCTGCCCCTGGGATGCAACGTGACGTTGCGCGCCCCGGCCCGCGTCGACAGCGTGGCGGCCGCGCGGCTGTTCCGGTTCAGCACGTACGGTCCGCTCGCGGTGAAGGAAGCCGGGTGCACGTACCGCAACAACCCCTGTCCCGTCGGCCCGGTCTACCTCACGTTCACGACACCGGTGAAGGGGGCGGAAGTCGCGCGTCGCGTGCGCCTCGTCCCCTCCGTGCCATTCACCGTCGGCGACTCGGACGCGGCTCGTGATTCCTGGACGCTCGACGCGCCGCTCAAGCCGCGCCGCCGCTACCTGGTGGTCGTCGACAGCGGCATGACGGACGTGTTCGGCCAGCGTCTCACCGAGCAATTCTCGAAGACCATCGCGACGACGCCGTACACGCCGACCGTGCGCTACCCGTACGGCCGCATGCTCGTCGAGCGCGACGGCCCGCGCACCCTGGCGGTGCAGCACGTCAACGTGGACTCCCTCGACGTCACCATCATCGCTGTGCCGGAGTCGCTCGAGGCGCGGGCGCTCACGGCCCCCGGTGCGTGGCCCGACCTCTGGGCCGCGCTCGTGAAGACGGCCGCGGTGCGGCGGCGCCTCGGCGTCGTCGACAGCGCCGACGTGCCCCGCGTAACGGGTGTGCGCCTGCCCGCGGCCAACGCCGCGCGCGCGGGAGCCGGGACGCTGCAGCTGATCCGCGTCACCAGTCCCGGCGTCGACACCACCCGCGACCGCTGGCAACCGCTGGCGATGGTGCAGGTCACCGACCTCGCCATCCACGCCCGTGTCGGCCTTACCGAAGCCGTGGTGTGGGTCACGGGCGTCGGCGACGGCAAGCCCCGCGGCGGGGCGCGCGTCACGCTCTACGATGCGAAGGGACAGCCGCGCGCCAACGCCGTCACCGACGCCCAGGGGCTCGCCCGCCTCGGCGGGCTGAAGGCCGACACCGCGGCGGGGGCGGCCGCGGCTCCGGAGTGCGACGAGTGCGAGGACGGAGGCGGCGGGGGGCTCGACGGGTACGTGGCGGCGACCCTCGGGTCGGACCGCGCCGTGGTGGCCGTGAACCGCTGGGACCCCGACCTCTCGCCCTGGCAGTTCAACGTCGAGGCGGCGTGGGGCGACCAGCGCCGCCCCGAGGCCGCCACGGTGTTCACCGAACGCGGCATCTACCGTCCCGGCGAGCCGGTCTACGCGAAAGCGATCGTGCGCGACGGCGCGCTGGGGGCGCTGCGTCCGCCCGCGCGCGGCGACTCGCTGCGCTGGGTGTTCGGCGACCGCGAGGACGGCGTCCTCAAGGACACGACCGTCGCCGTATCGGCGTTCGGCACGGCCGACCAGACGCTCGCGTTGAAGGCCGACCTGCCGCTCGGCACTTATCCCGTCCGCGTGCAACGCAAGCGCGACGGCCGCTGGCGCGACGCGGCGGCGACGTCCTACCGCGTCGCCGAGTACCGCCCGCCGGAATTCCTCGTCACCGTCGCGGCCGACTCGGGGCCACGCCTGACGGGCGACACGGTGCACGGCACCATCGAAGCGCGCTACCTGTTCGGCGCGCCCATGGCGCGCGCCGCAGTGAGCTGGTACGCCCGCTCGCGGCGCGCGAGCGGCTGGGAAGTGGAAGTCCCGAACACCGAGGGCTATTACCTCGGCGAGACGGGCTGGTGGTGGGAGGAAGGCGCGGGCGACTACGGGCCGGGGCAGGTCGTCGCGCAGGGCGAGGACACGCTCGACGGTCAGGGCCGGCTCGCGCTCGCGCTCGCGGCGCCGCCGCCCGCCAAAGGCAAGGCGGCCGCGGTGTCGTTCGAGGCCACCGTCACCGACGTGAACCGCCAGGCCGTCACCGCCGGCGCGTCGGTCATCGTTCACCCCGCGGCGTTCTACCTCGGCGCCAAGACCACGGGCGACGAGTGGTTCTGGACCGCGGGCAAGCCGCGCGAGGTGGCGGTGATCGCCGTGCGACCGGACGGGCGGCGGGTCGCGGGCGTCGCCGTGGCGGGCGTGTTAATCCGTCGCGAGTGGCACCGCGTGCGCCGCGAGCGCGAGGGCTACGCCGAGGACGTGGGTGAGTGGGTGGCCGACACCGTCGGCCGCTGCGCGGTCACGACCGCGGCCGCGCCGGTCACGTGCGCCTTTACCCCGCCCGCGGGCGGCTCCTACACGGTGGCGTTCTCGGCGACCGACCCCGCCGGCCGTCTCGCCCGCACGACGTTCTACCGCTGGGCGGCGGGGCCCGGCTGGGTTCCGTGGAACGACGAGTCGCAGTTCAAGATGGACGTGATCCCCGACAAGGACCGCTACCAGGTCGGCGACACCGCCACGGTGCTGTTCGCGTCGCCGTTCACGAACGCCGAGGCGTGGATCACCGTGGAGCGCGAGGGGCTGCTCGAGCAGCGGCGGCTGCGCATCGTCTCGGGGTCGACGACGCTCAAGTTCCCGATCACCGAGGCGTACGCGCCCAACGTGTACGTCTCGATCCTCGTCGCGCGGGGGCGCAGCGCCCCGCCCGCCGCGCCCGACGATCCCGGGCGGCCGACGATCCGCGTCGGCTACGCCCGGCTGCGCGTGGCGCCGGAAGTGAAGCGCCTCACGGTCGACGTCCAGCCGGCGAACCGCGAGTACCGGCCCGGCGACAGCGCCCGCATCGCCCTGCGGGTGCGTGACGCCCGCGGCGCCGGGCGTCGCGCCGAGGTGACGCTATGGGCGGTCGACGAGGGTGTGCTCGCCTTGACGGGGTTCAAGACACCGGACCCGATCGATCTGCTCTACCAGACCCGCGGGCTGGGGATGCAGCTCGCCAGCAACCTCACCGCCGTCGCCGCGCAGATCACCGAGGGCGAGAAGGGCCAGCGCGCGCCGGGCGGCGGGGGCGGCATGGACGTCGAGGGCATCCTGCGGTCGCGGTTCCAGACGACGGCCTTTTTCCTCGGCGCGGTGGTGACGGACAGCGGCGGCCGGGCGGTCGCCGCCGTCAAGCTCCCCGATAACCTCACGACCTTCCGGGTGATGGCCGTGGCTGTCACCGCCGGCGACCGGTACGGGAAGGGTGAAGCGAAACTCCTCGTCACGCGACCGCTGCTGGCCCGGCCCGCGCTGCCGCGCTTCG
>QHVC01000041.1 GCA_003222205.1 Gemmatimonadota bacterium
GGCGTTATTGACCTCGTGGCGCATCGCGGTCGCCACCTGGCTCACGACCTCGATGCGCTCTCCCTCGATCGCCTTGGCGTAGAACTCGTGCAGCTGCTGGGACAGCCACCCCACCGAGATCGCGATCGCGCCGTACGCCGTGTAGATGGGCATCGTGATGCGCCAGTCCTCGGGTTCGAGCTGCATCGCCATGAGGAACTGCAGGCTCGTGAACAGGACGGTGCCCATGAGCAGTCCTGCGACGGCGCCGCGCATGCCGTAGTGCAACGACAACAGGTACGCCGGCACCAGCGTCAGCAACCACACCAAGTCCCGGTACGGGACGTCCCCCGCGGGCACGAGCCGCAGCACGAGGCTGGGCGCGAGGAAGGCCACGGCGCACCACCACCACCACTGCGCCGGCAGTGGGGGGCGGTGGCTCATCGGGGTGAAGTCGAACCAGCGGATCAATCGCCGAGGCATGAGCGATCAGAGCTTCAGCGTGAGCACGCGCAGCTCGGTCATCTCTTCGATCGCGTAGCGCACCCCTTCGCGGCCCAGCCCCGAGGCTTTAGCCCCGCCGTACGGGAGGCGGTCCACGCGGTAGCCGGGAACGTCGTTGCCGTTGACCGCGCCGACGTCGAGCTCGGCATGGCAGCGCAGCAGCGTGTGCACGTTGGTGCTGAAGACGCCGGCCTGGAGGCCGTAGGGGGAATCGTTGGCCCAGGCGATCGCTTCGTCGAGCGTGCGGTAGGGCGTCACGGTCACGAGCGGAGCGAACACCTCTTCGCAGTTCACTTTCATGGCCGGCGTGGTGCGCAGCAGCACGGCCGGCTGGATGAACGGCCCGCGGCGCGTACCGCCCGTCGCGACCTCGGCGCCGCCCTGGACCGCCTCGGCGATCCAGCGCTCCACGCGCTCGGCGGCCTCGAGCGAGATCAGGGGACCCACCTCCGTCGCGTCGTCCAGCACGTCGCCGACGTGCAGCGCGCGTACCGCGGGAAGGAAGAGGTCGAGGAACGGCTGAATCGCGCGCTCGTGGACGAAGATGCGTTGCGTCGAGATGCAGGACTGGCCGGCGTAGGTGAAGCCGCCGAACGCGCAGCGCGAGGCGGCCCAGGCGAGGTCGGCGTCGGGTTCGATGATGACCGCGGCGTTGCCGCCGAGCTCCAGCACAACGCGCTTGGTGCCCGCCTTGGCGCGGATTGCCCAGCCGGCTTTCGCGCTGCCGGTGAAGGTGATCATCCGCACGCGCGGGTCCTCGATGAGGATTTGCGCGACCTCGACGTGGCAGGGCACGACGTTGACGCCGCCGGCGGGGTACCCGGACGCGCCGACGATCTCGGCGAGGCGCAGCGACGTGAGGGGATCCTGCGGCGGCGGTTTCAGGGTGATCGTGGCCCCGGTCGCCATCGCCGGGGCGATCTTGTGGGCGGCGAGCAGCACGGGAAAGTTGAACGGCGTGATCCCGACCACGGGCGAGAGCGGAAAGCGCCGGGTGATCGCCAGGCGGCCGGCCCCAACGGGGAGGGCGTCGGTGGGCAGGACCTCGCCGCCGATGCGCGTCGCCTCCTCCGCGGCATCGCGGAAGACGAAGATCGCGCGATCCAGCTCCACGCGCGCCTGGGCGATCGGCTTGCCGGCTTCGAGCGCCAGGGTGCGCGCGACGTCAGTGCGCGCCGCCGCCAGGCCGTCCGCGACGCGCCGCAGCATCGCGGCGCGATCGAAGGCCGGCAGGGCCCGGCATGCCGCCGCGGCGGCGATGTTGGCGTCGAGCGCCGCCCGCACCTCGGCGGGCCCGGCCAGCTCGACGACGCCGACCTCGCTGCCGTCGTGCGGCGCCCGGATCACCGCGCTCTCGCGCGGGCCGCTCGTCGTCCCTCTCACGCTCATAGCCCCAGCACCTCCACCACGGCCTGGGCGATCGCGGCGTCCTGCACCCCCACGCCGGTCAAATCCGCCACGGTAATCTCGTCGGTAGCGTCGCGTCCCGCGAGTCGGCCCGCGGCCAGGTCCCCCAACTCTGCGTAGACCTTGGCCTTGGTGACCGCACCCGCTGCCAGCGCGTGGTGCAGGTTCCCGTAGCGCTCGGTCTGCATGCGCCGGTCGACGACGAGCTTGTCGGCGCGCGCCAACAGCGCCGGCTCGAGCTCGATCTTCTCGGGGCTGCCGGTGCCGGCGGAGGTGACGTGAGTGCCGGGCTGCACCCACGCGGCCCGGATGATCGGCGTGGTGCTCGCCGTGGTCGTGACGATCAGGCGATGGGCGCGAACCTCGGGCTCCAGGGCGCGCGCCACGCGCGTCTCGACGATGGACCCCACCTCGCGCGCGATGGCCTCCGCCCGCTCCGGCGTCCGGTTCCAAATGGTGAGCCGCTCGATGGGGCGCTCGGCGACGATGGCGCGCGCGGTCGCGCGCCCCAGGGCGCCCGCGCCGACGAGGAGCGCGTGCTTGGCGTCCCGTGGCGCCAGGTACTTGAGCGTCAGCGCCACCGCGGCCGCGGTGCGCAGGTCGGTGAGGTACCCGTGATCCTCGAGCAGCACGTCGGGGACGCCGGACTCGGCGTCGAGCAGCAGGAACAGCCCGTCGCCGGAGGGGAGGCCGCGCTCGCGATTCCTGTAGAAGCCGGTGGCGAGCTTCAGGACGATGTGCCGGCCGCCCGGCACGCGCGCGGCTTTCACGTGCACTTCGGCCGGGATCTCGGGGAGCTCGAAAACGAGCGGGTCGGGGAGCCGCGCGGTGCCCTCGCCCAGGGCCCGGAAGCCGCGCTCGACGGCCGCGACGGCGACGGCAAAGGAAACCTTGTCCCGAAACGCCTCGAGGGGGACGACCCGCACGTTCAGTCGCCGAGCAGGCGCTTCAGGCCCCGCTCCGTCTCGGCGAGCGCCGCCTGCAGCTCGGACAGCTCGTTGCCGTAGCCGAAGCGCAGGTACCCCGGCAGGCCGAAATGCTCGCCCGGGCAGAGCAGGACGCTATGTTCGGCGCGGATCTTCTCGACGATCTCCAGCGCGCTCACGCCCTGGCGGTACTTCACGAAGCAGATCGCGCCCGCCAGGGGCGGCGTCCAGGCGAACGTGTCGCCGAAGCGCTTCAGCCATTCCTCGAGGACCGGATAGTTGGCGGTGAGGATGCGACGCGTGCGCTCGAGGATCCGCTCCCGCGTGCCCGGGGCGAGGGCGAGGGCGGCGAGGTGGTCGGACGCGCCCGAGGGTCCGATGGTCGTATAGTCGTGGCGCGCCCACGCCTCGGCGGCGAACTCCGGCGGGGCGACGAGCCAGCCGATCCGCAGGCCCGGGAGCCCGTACGCCTTGGACAGACCGTGGACGCAAATCAGCTTGTCATAGCTTCCCCAGAAGGTCGGCGTCGTCTTGCCGTCGCGCTCGGCGCCGGTGTACACCTCGTCGGCGAGCAGCCACGCCCCCACCTCCTTGGTGCGCTCGAGAATCAGGCGGCGCATCTCCTCCGAGAGGACGTGACCGGTGGGGTTGTGCGGGTTGGTGACGACGACGAGCTTCGTTCCCGGCGCGATCGCCGCACGCACCTCCTCGGGGTAGGGCTCCCAGCGGTTCGCCGGGTGGAGGTGGAACCCTCGTACGTGGGCGCCGTGGTTCTGCGCCTGGCCCCACAGCTGCAGGTAGTTGGGCATCATCATAGCGACCTTGTCGCCCGGCTCGATCAGCCGCCAGCAGCTGACGAAGTTTGCCTCGGCGCTGCCGTTGGTGACGATCACCTGATCGCGCGTGGCGCCCGGGTAGAGACCGGCGATCCGGTCGCGCAACAGATCGGTGCCGTTGGACTGGCTGTACCCCAGCCGGATCTCGAGCAGCGGGACGGCGGACGCGCCCGCCAGGCCGAGCAGCTCCTGGATCGTGAGCGGGTGCACGCCCGACTCGGAGAGGTTGAAGCGGACCCGGTTTTCCCAGGTGCTCTGCCAGCGTTCCAGCTCGAAGGGGACGAAGCGCATTCCTGTTATCGGTTCCCGGTTATCGGTTGTCCCCGTCGCCCAGGTGGGCGAGATCCGCGGGGCGCTCCAGCCAGAAATCCGGCATCAGGTCCTCCAGATCGGACCTCCCGAACGGTCCCCACAGCACGGCGGCGGTCTGGACGCCAGCGGCGCGGCCGCATTCCAGGTCGTGCCGCGAATCGCCGATGAACACGGCCCCCGCCGGCGTCGCGCCGAGTCGATCCAGCGCCATGATGACCGGCTCTGGGTGCGGTTTGGGGTGCTGCACGTCGTCGGCTCCGACGATGACGTCGAACGTGTCGGTGAGGCCGAGAACCTTCAGGCCACGGAGCGCTCCGCTCCGCATTTTGCTGGTGACCAGTCCGAGCCGCTTGCCCTGAGCCTTGAGCCGCAGCACTTCGTCGGCGACCCCGTCATAGGGCCGGACCATGGCGTCGTGGTTGGCGAGGTTGTAGTCGCGGTACGTGGCGACCATCGCCTGGATCTCCGCGGGGTCCTCGGTCCAGTGGCGGAACTGCACCCACAGCGGCGTGCCGAGGCCTTCCATCCAGACCTCGTCCGGCGGCTCGATGCCGCGATGCGTTTTCAGCGTGTGCCGGTATGAGCGCAGGATGAGGTCGATCGAATCGATGAGCGTGCCGTCGAGGTCGAAGAGGAAGGTCGTGAGAGGCACGCTGGAAGTTAACGACCCCAGCGGGCGAGGTACCAGGCGCAGTCGGCGGTGAGCGGGCACTCTTCACAGCGCGGCGCGCTGCGCTTGCACGTCTCCTGCCCGTGGCGCCGCAGCAGCTGGTGCGCGATGATCAGCCAGTTGTAGTCGCGCGGCAGCTCGGCGCGCACCGCTTCGGTGACGCTGCGGTACGTCTGGGCGTAGCTCTTGTGCTCCTTGCCGTAGCCCAGGCGCACGAGCACGCGCACGGCGTTGGAGTCCGGCGCCAGAGTGGGCTGGCTCTTGCAGAACAGCAGGATCTTGTCCGCCCCCGGCTCACCGATGCCGGGGAAGCGTTTCAGCAGCTTCTTGGCCTCGGCGGCGTTCTCGCGGAGCAGGGTGCGCATGCGCGCGAGGCCGATCTCGATCATCGTTTCGGACGCGGCGCGCAACTTCTCGAACCGCTGCGCGGGGTTCATGCCGCCCGGGCCGATCAGCTCGAGGACCAGCTTCTTGGGCGCGCGCAGCACCGCCTGGGGCGTAGAGCCGGCGCGCTGTTTCAGGGCCCGGAACACCTGGGCGCGGCGCTCGTCGTCCACCAGGTAGGCGACGTTCTCCCACACGATCAGCTCGAAAGGCCCGCTCGCCGGCATGCGCTTGGGCGGGCCGTAGCGTGCGCGCAGCTTGCGGATGATTTCCGGGAGGGGCGTGCGTGGCATTGGCATCCACTAAAGTTGCTCTCGGACGAGCGCTGCGACCAGTTGCACCGCCGGACGCTCGGCGACGGCGGAAACGGGCGGAAGGCGCGCGTGCCACGCCAGCAGATCGCGCATCCCGACGGCACGACGCCGCTCCAACAAGTCGTCGAGGAGCCCCTCTTCTCCGGCGGTCATCCCCGCCGATAGACGCGTGACGAGGCCGTCGAGCGCTCTCAGCAGATTGGCGTCGCGCAGCCGCGCCGCCCGCCGCGCTTCCGCGAGCACCCAGGGGATCAGCCGCCGGCTGAGGCGGTCGCGGTCGGCGGCGCGCCAGCGGGCCGCGGCCACCGCCGCGAGACGATCGCGCACCACCGGCGCCGCCTCTCGCAGGGCGACGGCCAGGCCCGCTGGCGGGGCGGCACCGGCGGCGCTGCCGACCGCCGCTTCCAGCGACGCCGTCGCGGCGATGGGGTCGGATCGCGGTCGGCCATCCTCGACCACCACCGCGTCCACCAGCGCGCCGATTCGGATGACGAGAACGGCAGCCGGCCCTCGCGTGACCGTGGCGACCGTTCCCTGAGGGGCGGGGGCGGCGCACCCCGCGATCTGTTGCAGCCGGTCGCACCAATCGAAAGCGGCCGTGGCGAGCGGCCCCGCGGTGGCCTCGGCCTGAGCGGCACCGGCGGCCAGCTGGGCGCGGAGCTTGCGGGCGAGGCGCTGCTCGATCGCCAGAGCCGCGCCGAGCTGCTCGGGAGGCAGGAACGTGACCGTGTCGACCGCCGCATGGCGTGAGCCCAGGCGATCCACCCGGCCGACCCGCTGCGCGAGGCGCGCGGGGCTCCACGGCAGATCGTAGTGCACCACGCGGGCGGCATCCTGGAGGTTGAGCCCCTCGCCGACGAGATCCGTTGCCAGCAGTACATCGGTGCGCAGCGCGGCGGGCGGCGGGGTCGCGCCCTGGGCGAGCGGCGCGAAGGCGGCCAGCACCTCCGCGCGCCGCACGCGCTCGGTGCCGAAGAAACCCGTGTCGCCGATTACGGCCGCCGCGCGCAGGGTTCCCCCCAGCCGGCGCAGCAAGTGGCGCACGGTGGCGACCGCGTCGGTGAACACGATCGTCTTGCATGGATCGGCGCGCAGCAAGGCAGCGAGCGCGTCGGCCTTGGGGTCCGGCGCGTCCGTCGCCAGCGCGAGCAGCGTGGCGACGAACGGCAGGTCGGCCCCGGTCTGCGGCCGGCCCGGCGGGAAGAGCAGGGGGAAGAATGCGAGCTGGACGGCGTCGTCGGGGGCGAGCCAGCGCCGGCAGTCACGGAGCGAGAGCGCCCGTCCCTCGGCGGCGGCGCGCGAGGCGAGATCCAGGAACCCCTCGTAGCGGCGCAGCGACGCCCGCAACGCCGGCAAGCTGGACGCGAGCCGGCGCAGCAACACCAGCCGGAACAGCGGGCCGGCAGTGCCGATTCCTGCCAAGCCCCGGATGCCCCCCGCGAGCTCGTTCAGCGCGTCGGGTGGCGCGGTCCCCGCCCGGATCACACGCCCCGCCGCGCGCAGCGGAAAGGCGAGGTGCATCGGCCCCGCGGCGTAGCCGCGCACGCGTTCTCGTGACCGCGCTACCACGAGCCGGGCCGCGACGACCGCCAAGGTCGCTTCCGACACGTCTCCGGCGGCGGCGCGGCGTAGCGAGGGGAGACCCAAGCCGGCGAGCGCGTGATCGCGAAGAAACAGGCGAAACAGATGAAACAGATCGGCGAGGCGGTTGTGGACGGGGGTGGCGGTGACGAGCAGCACCCGCGCGCCGACGACGAGCCGCGCGAGGCTGCGGTAGCGGCGCGTCTCGGGATTCCGGAAGCGGTGGGCTTCGTCGACAAGAAACAACGGGGTCGGACGGAGGCGGACGGGGGCGGACAGGGTCGGACGGCTGAGACTCTCGTGCGTCATGATCGGTGCCTCGAGGTCCAGCCGGTGGAGCAGCCCGCGCCACTGGTCCACGAGCACGCCGGGAACGACAAGCGTGAACGGATCGCCCAACATCCGGGCGACCGCAAGCGCGACGTACGACTTGCCGAGTCCGACAGCGTCGGCGAGCACGGCACCGCCGTGGCGCGCGATGACGGCCGTCAACCGTTCCGCCGCGGGGCGCTGGTGCGGGGTGAGCCAGGGCGGCGGGTCCGCTGGAACCTCTGGCAGGTCGAGCAGGGCGCGCGCCGCGCGCGCAGCCACGGCGGCGGGCGCCGCCGACGCTTGCGCGCCGAGCAGGAGGGCCAGCGGCTCGGCGGGGGTCTCGAGGTGCTCAGAGAGGATCCGGGGGGGCGGGGGCGGCACGGTCGAGCGTACGGCGGTCGGCGGCATCGAGGTGGAGGAGCTCGGCGACGAGGGCTTCGTCGGTCGCGCCCCGGGCGCCATCCGCCGCGAGCCGCGGCCAACCGGGGGATGCGGCCGCCGGCACGGGCAGCTCCCGCACGACGCGGGCGTTGAAGCGCCGGAAGCCGCCGCGAGCGGGGTCGGCGGTGAGGCACGCGAGCGCGGTGTACCAGCGCGAGTTGAGGAGCCCGGCGAGCGCGGCGGCGTCGGACCACGTGCGCGTGGCGATCCCGTACACGGTGTTCATCGGCACCACATCGGCGGCCGGCAGGGCGGCAGCGAGCCGGCGGGCGAGGTCCGCCCAGACCACGCGATGAGGAGCGAAGGCGAGCGCCGTGCGAAACAGCTGCCACGGCGGCCCGGCGCGGTAATCCGCCCGACGTTTCAGCTGTAGCAGGTGTGGCTCCAAGTGACAGGCGATCTCGCGCGGCAGGGTCGTGAACGGTCGCCCGTCGGGACCATGGGTCCAGAGCAGCCACGCCGAGGTTCGTGCCTTCCAAGCGGTGACGTCCCGCCCGCGCACGGCCGGCCGCGCGCCCGCACACGGTGCATCGACGAGGAAGAGATCGTCTGCGCCGGTCTTCACGCCCAGCTGCGGCGTCCACCGCTCGCCCAACGTGGGGAGCTCGGCGCGGAGGCGGCGAGCGACGCGATCGGCGTCGGGAACGAGCACCCAGGGACCGGGCGATTCGAGCTGCCGCTGAGAGATGCGCGGCGCGGCCGGCTTGGGGCCCATGGTCTGGGCGGTCTCGCACGCGGGACCGGGGTCCGCCCGGACAGCGACGAGCGCCATCGGGTAGACGGCCGCGCCGAAGGTTGGCGCCGAGTCGTCCAAGGACGCGGCGCGCTCGAGTCGCGTGCCCGACGACAAGCGGCGGCGCAGGGGCTCGGCGTACCCGCTCGTCGCCAGTTTGGCCGGCACGAGCAACGCGCACGCGCCGCCGGGCGCGGTGAGCTCGAGGCCGCGCTCGACGAATGCCACGGCGAGGTCCGGGAGGTGCGCGTAGCCGGTGCTGCGCACCGGCCGCCAGCACGAGTACCTCGCCAGCAGGGCCTCGCGTACGCGTGGGGGGAGGCGCTCGCCGCGCACCCACGGCGGGTTGCCGATCACGACGTCGAAGCCGCCCCGCGCCATGAGGTCGCCGAAGTGCGATTCGAACGCGAAGAACGGCGCTCCCCCCTCCCGGGCCAGCCGCCGGCGAGCGGCTCGCAACTCCCGCCGCGCCATGCGCAGCGACCCGAGTCGCACGCGCTCAGCGGCGGCGAGGCCGGGGCGACGCCCGAAGAGGTCGGGGGACTTGGCGGCCGCGAGGAGCTCGTCAATGCGCGCTTCGATTCGATCCACGCCGCGATCGATCAAGCGCCGCGCGAGCAGCGCTTCAGCGCTCGCGAGCTCTCGCGCGGCGTCGCGCTTCCGCGCGCCGGTGAGGGCAAAGAGGGCGTGGCGGGCCGTTGCGGCGCGCGCCAGCTCGGCCCGCGCGGCCGACCAGTGGGCGTCGCCGGCGAGGGTCGACGCGGCAGTGTAGGGGTCGAGCAGGGCATCGCCCTGGCGCACGTGGCCGTCGAGGTTCGGGAGCGGCGTGATGGCGGCGACGTCGGCGGTGGGGTCGTCGGCGACGAGGGCGAGCCAGAGCCGCAGCTCCGTCAACCGCACCGCCGCGGGGTTCAGGTCGACGCCGTAGAGCGATCGCGCGAGAACGTCGCGCCGCAACGCCGCCGTGACGGGCTCGCCGGCCGCAGCCCGCAGGGCGATGAGCTCGTCGAGCGCCCCCAGCAGGAAGGCCCCCGAGCCCGCGGCCGGGTCGAGAATCGCGAGCGTACGGAGGTCCGGCGGATGGGCCGGCGCGGCGCGCTCGTGCACCCAGCGGGCGGCGGCTTCCGGCGCGACGCGCAGGCGGTGCACGAGCGCGGCCTCGAGCGCGGCGCGGACGAGGTCCCGCACGATCGGGGCGGGGGTGTAGTAGGTCCCGCTGGCGTGGCGCTCGGTCGAATCCATCACGCCCTCGAACACGCGCCCCAGCATGTCCGGCGCGACGGATTCGCCGGCCCCGGTTTCGCGCGCCGAGAACCGGAACCGTTCGAACAGGTCGTCGAAGGCGTCACGCCAGTCGGGGTTCGGCCACACGGCGGGCCCGTGGCGTCGCTCCAGCGTCGTCGGCTCGAACAAGCCACCGTTCAGGAACGGCAGGCGGCCGAGCGCCCGCGCGGCGGCGGAGCGCTCGGCTACGGGGCGGTTCAAGACGCCGAAGCACAGGGGATGCAGGGCGACGCGGTGGAAGTGGCGGCGCGCCGTCAGCGCGCGGTCGAGCAGATGCGACAGGTAGCGGCGGTCGCCGTCAAGCCACCCCTTCTCCTGCACGAAATAGAGGAAGAGGACGCGCGTGAGCGCCGTGAGCGCCAACGCGTGCCGGTCCGAGCGGCTGCGCGGTGTGGGGAGACGATCGGTGAAGCGCTCGAGCACGGCGCGGAAGGCCCGGAAGAAGCGCGGCGTGACGGCTTCAGTGCCGAGCGCCTCGCCGACCCGCAGACTCAGCGCCAGCGCGGATTCGTCCGGTGCGGGGGTGAGTCGCTCCAGGAGGGCGAGGTCGGCCGCGGTGGGGTCCGCCGGGGCGAGCGCGGCGCTGCGGACCGCGGGCCCGCGCCCGCTCGCGCCCCAGGCGGCGAGCACGAGGCGGAGCGGCACCCCGCCGAGAGCGATGACGAGCCCCCGCTCCATGCCGGCGGCGAGCCGCGCGGCCGCGGCGCGCGCCGCGCGCGCGGGGTCGTCGGCGTGGAGGGCGAAGATCCGGAACGCGCCGCAGCGGCCGATGAGCGCCGCCCGGTACACGCGCGCAGTCTCGGCGGCAGGCCCCAGCCAGGGCCCGGGCGGCACGGGTTCCCACGCCGCGTCGTAGCCGAGCACGCGGATCACCTCGCGGAGATCGTCAATCTGCTCGGTGCGGGCGAGAAGCGACCGCAGCACCACGGGCCCCTCGGCTGTCGAGGGGCCCATGATGCTGCGTGAGGCTCAATTCACTGGTACCGGACTGTTGCGGGCAGGACCGGAACTACGCGTCTCAGGTCGCTTTTCTAAGTCTGATGCTGCCGTTCACGGTTCCCAGATCCAGCTCGCGGCCGCCGTTGCCGACCGTGCCGCGCAGGTGTCGCGGGCCGAAGCGGCCGGTCACCGTGAGCGGGAATTCCGTCTCGATGTCGCCGTTGACGGTCTCGGCGCGGACTTCCGCGCTGAACGTCGCCGGCAACTCGAGTGTGATGCCGCCGTTCACCGTGTGGAAGT
>QHVC01000193.1 GCA_003222205.1 Gemmatimonadota bacterium
TAGAGGATATACCGACGCAGATCTTCGTCCTCGAGGATCTTCTGCAGCCGCTCGCGGACCTGGGGCGCGTCGAACACGATGCGCTTGGTGGGATAGTCCGGCAACTCGAACAGCACCTCCTCGAGCAGCGCGGTCAGCACGGTGTGCAGCCGGCGGGCGCCGATGTTCTCCATGCGCTCGTTGGCCTTCCCCGCGACGCGGGCAATCTCGCGCACGCCGTCGGCGGTGAACTCCAGCGTCGCGCCCTCGGCGGCGACCAGCGCCGCGTACTGTTTGGTGAGCGCGTTCTCCGGCTCCGTCATGATGCGCACGAAGTCGTCTTCCGAGAGCGGCCCCAGCTCCACGCGGATCGGGAAGCGGCCCTGCAGCTCGGGGATCAGGTCCGACGGTTTGGAGATGTGGAACGCGCCGGCGGCGATGAACAGCACGTGGTCGGTGCGCACGTAGCCATAGCGCGTCTGGACGGTCGAGCCTTCGACGATCGGCAGGAGGTCCCGTTGCACCCCCTCGCGGGAGACGTCGGGGCCGACCGTGCCGCGCTCGCCGGCGATCTTGTCGATCTCGTCGATGAAGATGATGCCGTGGTTCTCGACGCGGTCCAGCGCCTCGTTCACCACGTCGTCCATGTCCACCAGCTTCTTCAGCTCTTCGTCGACGAGGATGCGCCGCGCTTCGTGCAGGTGCACGGTGCGCCGCTTCTTCTTCTTGGGCATCATCTCCTGAAGCATCTCGCTCCAGTTGACGTCGGTCCCCTCCATCCCCTGCGGCGGCTGCATCATCTCGAGCATCGGGAACGACTGCTGCTGCACCTCGACCTCGACGTCCCGCTCTTCGAGCTGATGGTCGCGCAGCTGCTGGCGCAGCTTCTCGCGCGTGCGCCGCCGCCGCTCCTGGGTCTCGACGTCCACCTCCAGCGGCTTGGACGTCACGTCGCCCTTGGACGAGACCACGAACAGCGGCCGCGCCTCACCGCTCCCACTTCCCGCTCCCCGCTCCCCGGCAGGGGGTTGCGGCGGCGGGGGCGGCACCGGCGGCAGCAACAGGTCCAGCAGCCGCTCCTCGGCCCGCTCCTCGGCGACGTGATAGACCTCGTCCTCGCGCTCCTCGCGGACCATGTTGATCGACACGTCCACCAGCTCGCGCACCATCGACTCGACGTCGCGCCCCACGTAGCCCACCTCGGTGAACTTCGAGGCCTCGACCTTGATGAACGGCGCCCCCGCCAGCCGCGCCAGCCGGCGCGCGATCTCCGTCTTCCCCACCCCCGTGGGGCCGATCATGATGATGTTGTTGGGAAGGATCTCGTCCCGGATGTCCTCGGGCGCCTGGGCGCGGCGCCAGCGGTTGCGCACCGCGATCGCCACCGCCTTCTTCGCCGCGTCCTGTCCTACGATGTAGCGGTCCAGCTCCGTGACGATCTTCTTCGGCGGCAGCTCCTCGAGCCACGGCAGCGGCTCGACCGCCGCCTCGGGAGCGGTCGGGGGAGGGGGGGGCGGCTCGCCACGCCGGGGGCGGGTCGGTTCGGCCATCGTTACAGCTCGAGGACGGTGATGTGAGTGTTGGTGTACACGCAGATCTCGGCCGCGATCTCCAGCGACTTCTGCACGATCTCCTTGGGGCCGAGCTTGGAGCTGGCCAGCAGCGCCCGCGCCGCGGCCAGGGCATAGCTCCCGCCCGAGCCGATCGCGAGCACGCCGTCGTCGGGCTCGATCAGCTCGCCCGAGCCGCTGATCACGTAGCCGCTTTCCTTGTCGGCCACCGCGAGCAGGGCCTCGAGGCGGCGCAGCACCCGGTCCGAGCGCCAGTCCTTGGCCAGCTCGACGGCCGCCCGCGAGATGTTGCCGGGGTAGCGCTCCAGCTTCTCCTCGAACTTCTCAAACAGCGTGAAGGCGTCCGCCGCCGCGCCCGCGAAGCCGGCGAGGATCTTGCCGTTCTTCAGGGCCCGGACCTTGGTCGCGTTGGCCTTCATCACCGTATCGCCTACCGTGATCTGGCCGTCGCCGCCCATGGCGATGTGCCCGTCGCGGCGGACGGCGAGGATGGTGGTACCGTGGATGCGCTCGAACTGGGTCACTTCGCCTCTACGCCTCCCGGCCTCTAGGCTCGCGGATGAGCCTGGTTGTACACCCGCTTGAGACGCTCGACCGACGTATGAGTATACACCTGCGTCGTGCTCAGCGAGGCGTGGCCCAGCAGCTCCTGCACCGCCCGCAGGTCCGCCCCCGCGTCGAGAAGGTGCGTCGCGAACGAGTGGCGCAGGGAGTGCACGTGCAGCTCCCGGCCCCGCGTGAGGGTGCCGAGCAGGCGCTTGATCGCGAGCTGCACGCCGCGAGGCGTCAGTCGCGCCCCCCGCCGGCTCAGGAACACCGCCCGCCGGTCACCGGTGAGCACCGCGTCGCGGCGCCGGAAATAGCGCCGCAGCGCGACGCCTGCGTGACTCCCCAATGGCACGATGCGCTCCTTCTTCCCCTTGCCCCGCACCTTCACCTGGTCCGACACTAGGTCGAGGTCCGCATCCGAAAGGCTCGCCAGCTCCGCCAGGCGCATCCCCGTCGCATAGAACAGCTCCAGCATCGCGAGGTCGCGCGCTTCCGTGAACCCGCCCGCGGCCGCGCGCCGCTCCGCCTCGCCGAACAGCAGATCGATCTCCGCGCGCTCGAGATGCGCGGGCAGCCGTGCCTCCTGCTTGGGCGTCCGCGCCGTCTTCGCGGGGTTCACCTCAACGCCCTGGGTGAGGTTCAGGAAGCGATAGAACGTGCGCAGCGCCGAGAGCGCCCGTGCCACGGAACGCCGGGACAGCCCCCGCTGTTCCAGGGCGCCCAGGAAGCCCCGGATCGCCAGCCGGTCCACCCCCGCCCAGCGCCACGGGCCGCCGTAGAAGCCGTCGCAGAACGCCGCGAACTCGCTGACGTCGCGCCCGTACGCCTTGACGGTGTGGGGCGAGTCGTTGCGCTCCTTGGACAGGAACGCGGCGA
>QHVC01000194.1 GCA_003222205.1 Gemmatimonadota bacterium
GAGCCGGCGTACGCCCGTTTCAACCGCTTGGCCAGGTTGTGGTAGAACCAGCTGTCGGTGCGGCAGTCGCCCGGCGCCTTGGCGGCGAAGCTGTGCCACTGCAGCATGCGCTGCGTGTTGGTGAAGCTGCCGTCGTACTCCGCGATCTGGGTCGAGGGGAAGAAGAAGATCTCGGTCTTGATGTCCTCGATCTTCACTTCGCCGTTCTTCACCTCCGGCGCGAGGTACCAGTGGGTGGCCGTCTCGGTGAGCCAGTTGTCTTTCACGACCAGCCAGTCGAGCTGACGCAGCGCCCGGCGGGTCGCGGTGCCGTTGAGCGACGTCGCGGGATTCTGCCCCACGACCACCGTGCCCTTAATCTTGCCCTCGGCCATCGCCGCGAAGCAGGCGATGTGGGAGTGGTCGCCCAGGATCTTCGGGTGCCAGTCGTAGCCGAAGTCGTTCGCGGCCGTCGCGGCGTCGCCGTACATGGATTTGAGGTACGACACGAGGAACTTGGGCAGGTTGCCGTAATAGCTGGTCGGCGTGGTCTCGGCCGCCATATAGGCCCGCAGCGACTCGTGCGGGCGCAGGGCCGAGGGCGCGTTCAGGTATCCGTGGATGCTGTGGTACAGCGTCGGCACGTCGGTCGAGCCCTGGATGGCGGCGTGGCCGCGCAGCGCCATGACCCCGGCGCCGGGCCGGCCGACGTTGCCGAGCAGCAGCTGTAGCAGCGCGCAGCAGCTGATCATCTGCACGCCGTAAGTGTGCTGCGTCCAGGCGACCGCATAGGCGAACGCGCTGGTGCGGTCCCGCCCGGAGTTGGCGAGCAGCGCTTCC
The DNA here is from genome assembly GCA_003222205.1 of Gemmatimonadota bacterium. Lineage (GTDB taxonomy): Bacteria > Gemmatimonadota > Gemmatimonadetes > Gemmatimonadales > GWC2-71-9 > QHVC01. Next base: position 820 of record QHVC01000194.1, read on the forward strand.
GCTACCTGGATGAACTTCTGCTTCGGCGAGCCACACACCTGCTCCACCATTTCGGGCGTGTAGCGGCTGAAGTGCCGCTTCAGGATCTGGAACACGCAATGCGGATTCTGCAGCGTCGGGTCCTTGTGGGCCTTCCCCGGCTTGAGCGAGCGCACGAGGTCGTCGAACGGGGGGCCCGCGCGCCGGGTGATCAGGTCCTGGGTGGCCGGGCCGGGCGGCTTCGGCTCCCGCTCGTACTGCCACGAGGCGGGGTCGTAGCGTCCCTGGTTCCCGTTGTATGGCCAGAACCCCGGCTCGGTGAACCCGGCCAGGCCGGAGAAGACGCCCTCCAGATCCTCGGTGTCCTTGAAGTCCTTGTTGATGATCGTGGCGGCGTTGGTGTAATTGGCCACGAACTCCTTGAAGAAGGGGTCCGCATTCCACCGCCGGCTGTTGATGACGTAATTGATGAGCCCGCCGAGGAAGGCGATGTCCGAGCCCGCGCGGATCGGCACGTGCAGGTCCGCGACGGCGCTGGTGCGCGTGAACCGCGGATCGACGTGGATCAGCTTCGCGCCGTTCAGCTTCGCCTTCAGCGGCCAGCGGAACGCCACCGGGTGGCACTCCGCCATGTTCGAGCCCATGATGACGAAGCAGTCGGTGTGCTCGAGGTTGCGCGGATACAGGGTCGCCGCGCCCCGACCGAACCGTGTCCCCAGACCGGGGACGCTAGAGCTGTGTCATATTCGGGCCTGGTTCTCGATGGCGACCACGCCGAGCCCGCGCCAGAACTTCTGGCACACGTGATTGAACTCGTTGTCGAGCGTCGCGCCCCCCAGCGCGAAGATCGCCGGTGTCATGTTGACGACCTTGCCGTTGGGGAGGGTCTCGATGAATGTCTCGTCGCGCGTCTTCTTGGTCAGCTCGGCCACCCGGTCCATCGCCCACTCGAGCTCCACGACCTCCCAGTCCTTGGCGCCGGGTTTGCGGTGCAGCACCTTGGTCGCCCGGTTGGGGTTCACGTGCAGCTGGTAGATCGCCGCGCCCTTGGGGCAGAGCGTGCCCTCGTTGTGCGGGCTGCGCGGGTCGCCCTCGATGTTGACGATGCGGCCGTCTTTCACCTGGATGAGGGTGGCGCACCCGACCGAGCAGAAAGGACAAATGCTCGGCACCGACTTGGCGCCCTTGATCCGCAGCTCCTGCGCCTGGGCTCGCGCCGGCGCGAGCGTCGCCCCGAGCCCGACCAGCCCGCCGATCGCCGTCCCCGCCCCCGCTCCGGCGGTCACTCTGAGGAAATCACGCCGACTGACCTGCATAGGATCCTCCCCCTCCGAGCCTGGGGTAAAGACCTACACCGCGCCGATCACTGTCGCCTGACGAGGCGCCGGTGAATGACTATGAGCGTGAGAATGCTGCGAAGGGAACCCGCACGACCCGGGCGCGAGACAGACCCATCGCGTCCATCGATGTGATGAGGGCGCGCACCGCACCGGGAGAGTACGACCCGTCCCCTGACGAGTCATGCCGATGATATAAGGAGCCCCCCTGCACGCCGCAAGGCACCCCGGGAGGGGTTAGGATTACGGCGAGACATGGCCGACCTACCCGTAGTGACGCCGGACTACTTCGAGATCCTTGTGGTGCGCGAGCTCCGCAAGGTCGGCTTCGACGTCGGCGCGGTCCGCATTCACCGGCGCGCCGAGCTTCCTGAGCCGGAGCACGGCTTCGTCCTGGAACTGCTCGCCCTCCTCAGCCGGCCGCCCTGGACCAGGCAGGCCCTCATTGTGTGCCGCCGGCAGGAAGCCCCGATCGCGCGGGACGTGGTGGATTCGCTGAAAGGGCGGCTCAAGGACGCCGCCGCCGAAGTGGCGCTGGTCTTCAGTACCGTCGAGTTCGCCCCGGGCGCGCTGACCGCCGGACGGGAGGCCGGGGTCGCGTTGCTGCGCGTCGTCGACGGTCACAGCGTATTCGATGCGAGCGGCTGGGGCCCATCCGGGCACTACCCCGCATGGCTGCCGGCCTATCTGGCGCAGGTCGTCGACCGCGACAGCGCCGGGCAGGTACGCTCCCGGCTCCTGGAGGCAGGACGGGCCGACCTGATCCTCGACCAATGGCAACAGCCGGCCGAACACGACCGGTCAGGAGGGTAGCGATGTCAGAACTCGGGCCCCAGAAAGACGGGATGGACGTGCTGCAGGCGTGGCTCGACCGCTACAACGAGCGCGCCCGGCCGGCAATCCCACTCGATTCCGGTGGAGAGGCGGGGGGCGCGCAATTGCGACTCAAGTACGCGCCGGACGAAGACACCGTCTCGATCCTGCACCTGGTCGCGGCGAGCCGCGGCGGCCGACCCGTGATCCTCGTGAGTCGTTTCGAGGGACCGACGGCGGAGACGTCGGTGCAGGCGGGGTTGTGGGCCAGCGCCCAGTTGGGTCGGCGTCCGGGAGCGGGCGGGTGACGGTGCGCG
>QHVC01000195.1 GCA_003222205.1 Gemmatimonadota bacterium
CAACAACCCCAGCATCCTCCTCGCCGACGAGCCGACGGGCAACCTCGATTCGGCCACGGGCGAGGAGATCATGCAGCTCTTCGAAGAGCTGTGGCGCAACGGGCAGACCATCGTCCTGGTGACGCACGAACACGACATCGCGGCGCACGCGCGCCGCCAGATCCACCTGCGCGACGGCAAGATCGAGCGCGACGAACGAACGGAAGTGAAACCGTGAAACGATATCTCCTGGCCGCCACCGCGGCCCTGACGCTCGCGGGCTGCCACAAGGATCAGCCCGCCCCCGTGTACGAGATGGTGCCGGTCCAGCGGCGCGACATCGTCGTCACCGCCTCGGCGGCGGGGACGATCCAACCGATCCTGACGGTGCAGGTCAAGTCGCAGGCGTCCGGCGCGATCACCGAGATGCGCGTCCAGACGGGCGACGACGTCCGCCCCGGCCAGCTGCTGGCCCTCATCGATCCGCGCCTCCCCAAGAGCGGACTCGATCAGGCGAAGGCGACGCTGGAAGTGGCGAAGGCGCAGTTCCAGAACGCGCAGACGCAGCTGGCGCGCATGGACACGCTCCTCAAGACGCAGGCCGTCACGCAAACCGACTACGACAACGCCCGGGTCTCGTTCACGCAGGCCGAAGCCGCCCTCGTGAATGCCCGGTCGAATCTCAGCGATGCCCAGATCGCCTACGACCAGACGCGCGTGACGGCGCCGGTGGCGGGCACGATCATCCAGAAGAACGTCGAGCTCGGCACCGTGATCTCGAGCCCGGCCCGCGACGTGGGCGGCGGCACCGTGCTGTTCCAGATGGCCAACCTCGACACGGTGCAGGTGCAGTCCATGGTGGATGAGACGGACATCGGCAAGGTGCAGCCGGGGCTGCCGGTGACGATCACTGTGGACGCGTTCCCCAATCGGCCGTTCCAGGGCACCGTCCTCAAGATCGAACCGCAGGCGACCCAGAACCAGAACGTGACGATGTTTCCCGTGCTGGTGAACATCTACAACCCTGAGCACCTGCTGAAGCCGGGCATGAACGCCGAAGTCGAGGTGCACGTCGGCCAGCGCCAGGGCGTGCTGGCGATCCCGAACTCCGCGCTGCGCACCCAGCGGGACGTCGCCTCGGCCGCCCAGGTGCTGGGCCTCGACCCCAACGACGTGCAGGCCCAGCTCGCCGCGGCCCCGGCGGCGCCGCCCGCCCGCTTCGGCGGCGACACCGCCCAGCGCGGCACCACGCTCGGCGCCGCGCCGTCTGCGGGGGGGGGCGACCCCGCCAAGCCGGCTGGTCGGGACAGCGCGAAGGCCGCCACGAACGTGATGACCACGCCCGACGGACGGCAGATCACGCTCCCGGCCGGCTATACGCCGGAGAAGATTCGTGAATTGTTCCGCAAGACGATGAGCGGCGGGCAACTCACGCCGGCGGAGCAGGCGGCCATGAACCAGGTGCGGTCCCAGTTCGGCGCCGGCCGCGGCGGTCAGGGCGGTCAAGGTGGCGGCTTCGGAACAGGACAGATGCGCCGCGGCGGCGCGTTCGCGTCGAGCTACATCGTCTTCGCGCTGCGCAACGGCAAGGCGACGCCGGTCAACATCCGCACCGGCCTGACCGATCTGGATTACATCGAGGTGACGAGCGGCCTGACCGAAAAGGACACCGTGCTGCTGCTGCCGAGCGCTTCGCTGGTCCAGGCGCAACAGGACATGCGCAACCGCTTCCAGAGCATGACCGGCGGCGGGCTGCCGGGCTTGCGCCAGCAGACCGGCGGCGCCGCGGGCGGCGGCGGCGGCACGACCAAGGCTCGCTGAGGCGGCCGATGCTCCTCGACGAGATCTTCAAGGTCGCGCTCCAGGCGATCCGGGCCAACAAGCTGCGCTCGCTGCTCACGGCGCTGGGCATCATCATCGGCGTCGGCGCGGTGATCACGATGCTGGCGCTGGGGTCTGGCGCGCAGAAAGCGGTGCAGGACCGCATCGCCGCCATGGGGCCCGACCTGCTGAGCATCTACCCGGGCCAGAATTTCCGAGGCGGCATCGCCATCATGGGGAACATCAACCTCACGATCGACGACGACACCGCGCTCGCCAACAGCGCGCGGTACCTGAAGGCGGTGATCCCCGAGCTGACCCGCAACCTCCAGGTGAAGCGCCTCAACCAGAACATCAACGTCAACATCGTGGGCACGATCCCCGAGTACGTGCCGGTGAAGAACTACACGATCACGGCCGGTCGCATGTTCACCAATGGTGAGAACGAATCCCGGCAGCGCTACGCGGTGCTCGGCTCCTCGATTCCGGACATGTTCGCCGCCAACCCGGCGGGGCTGGTCGGTACGACGATCCAGATCCGCGGCATCGAGTTCCAGGTCATCGGCGTGCTGAGCACCAAGGGGTCGGCCGGCGGCTTCGGCAACCCCGACGAGCAGATTCTCATCCCGCTACAGACGGCGCGCTACCGCGTGATCGGCACCGACCGCCTGCGCACCATCACCGCGCAGATCCAGAACATGCCGAGCATGAACCTGGCGCTGATCGAGATCGAGCGGGTGTTGCGCCGCCAGCACCACATCCGCCCCGGCAACGACAACGACTTCCAG
>QHVC01000196.1 GCA_003222205.1 Gemmatimonadota bacterium
CTCCAGTTCAAGAGCGGGCAGGTGGACGCGCGCCTGCTGGAGCGGCTGGACCGCGCCGTGAGCGAGGCAGTGCTGCTCGCCGGCGCGACGGGGAGAGGCAGTCAGCGCCGCAGCAGCGCGTCGAGCGAATACGCCCCTGGGCCGGCGGCGGCCAAGACCAACGTGTGCTCGTAGCCGGTGGCCGTGGCCGTCACCCCGAGCGCCAGCGAGGGGCCCAGCGCTAGCGAGGGGAGCGCAGCTCCATCGCCACGCCCAGCGAGATAGCCTCTACCGTCTCCCGCCGCCCTCCCGCCAGCCGGGTCTGGTCGACGCGGTAGGCGAGGCGCGCCCACGGGCCGGGCCCCGGGAGCCGCAGGGCGAGGCCGGCGGCGACGCCGGTCTCCCGCGAGAACGCGTGGAGCGCGTCGACGGTCCCCGCGGGAGCGAGCGCGAGCGCGCCGAACGCGTACGACCGATCCGCGAACAGCATGCCCCGAGCTTCCACGGCGACCTCCCAGAACCACCACCGCTGCCGGATCCCCGACGACGTGTAGCTGCGCGCCCGGGGCCCCGCCCACAGCGTGAGCCACGCCGCGGCGACGAAGCCGAGCTGCGCGCGGCCCTCGGCCAGCGTGCGCGCCGCCGCGGCTCCCGTGTCCGCGGTGAGGTTGCCCTGTCCGTAATCGAGGCGCAGCCGCCAGCGCGAGCGCGCCAACGTCGCTGCTCCCGTGAAGACGGCACCGCTCACCATCTCGCTCGTACCCGTCGCGCGGCTGCGCGCGCGCGTGAAGCCGCCTTCGAAGCCGACCGTCACCTGCACCCGCTGCTGCGCCGCGGCCGCCGTCACTCCGAGCGAAGCGAGGAGGAGGACGACCACGAGCGAAGCAGTGGGCTGTGCCAACCCTCCAGCGTAGCACCGGTCATCCCGAGCGCAGCGAGGGATCACGGGCCCTCCGGCGTAATGATCACCGGATCGCCGCTCTTCACGGCGATGCGCAGCTCGCCGCGGTGGCGCGCGTTCTCGGCCGCGATCTGGGTGCGCTGCCGCGTCCATTGATCCCGGAGCCGCTGGTTGGCGGCGATATTCTCCGGGATCGCCCGGGCGGGATGATGGGCGAAGAACGCCGCGATGCCGGCGATCGCCACCGCCCCGCCCACGACGAAGCGGCCGCGCGCGTGATCTTCACCCCCGGCGACGACCGATGGCAGCACCACGGCGCCGACCCCGACCAGCGCGGCAGGCGCGAGCACCCGGAGGGCGGGCCCCATAGGCGTGCGCTCCGGCCGGAACAGCGGTGGTGGCGGTAAGGGTTGGGTGTCGCGGGTGACGGGCGTGACTTCGAGCGGCAGCCGCAGCTCGCGCACGACGTGCCCCACTGAATCCGTGGAGACCACCGTCAGCGCGTAGCGGCCACGGGGGACGGCGGTGCCCGCGGAGTCGAGGCCGTCCCAGCGCAGGTCGAGGCTGTCGCCGATGGGCCCGACGTACAGCGCGCGCAGCCCGCGGCCGTCCTCGCGCGTGACCCTGGCGCGGATCGCGTGGTAAGCGCTGGCGTACAGCCGCACCGCGAGCGCCTCTCCGCCGGGTCGGAACTGCGTGTCGGCCGCGGCGCGGGCCGTGACCGCGGGCGTGGCGCGACGCACGCCGGTAAACAGCGCGATCGCCTGCGGCGGAAAGGTCAGCGCGTCGGGACGGTAGCGCGGGTCGACGAGCACGAGCCGGCGCGCGGCGGACCGCGCGGAGTCGGGCCGGCTGCGCAGTAGCTCGACGGTGGTCAGGTACATGAACGCGGTGGCGCGCTCGGAGCGCGCGAGGGCAGCGGGCCCCTCGAAGGCGATGGCGCGGCGGATCAGCCCCGCGGCGATATCCAAGTCCAGGTCCTGATAGGCGCGGACGGCCTGGCGCATCAGGTCTGTGCCGGATTGGCCGGCGGCGGCGCGCGCCCCGACGAGGGCCGTCACTCCGAGCGAAGCGAGGAGGAGGAGCAGCGCACGCCTCACGGTGCGAGCGACTCCAGGTGGAGGTCGGTCTTCTTGGTCTTCAAGCCTGCGGTAATCGTTACCTGGGTCACCACTCGCTTGAAGCCATCGAGCTCGAGGCGCAGGCGGTGGCTCCCGGGGGCGAGCGGCAGGGCGAGCACCGGCGTAGAGCCGCGCAGCGTGTCGTCCACGTAGAGCGCGGCGCCGGGTGGTAGGCTGTTCACCGCCAGCGTCCCGGGAACGAAGCTCGTTTGCGTCGGCCCCGGGCGCCGGCCCGGCGGTCGTGATTGGCGAACCGGGGGCTTGGAGTCCGTCGGCGTCGACTTGGCGGTGTCATGCAGCTTGGCGGTGTCATGCAGCGCGACCGTCGCGGTCGACTCCGGCCGCACCGCTTGACCGTTCAGCTGTCCTCTGGTCGCCGGACCGCTGAGTGATCGCCAGGCGAGCACGCCCGCCGCGGCGAGCGCGGCGAGCGCGCCGCCGCGGATCGTCCAGCGCAGCGCACCACGGCGGTGGATCGTCGCCAGCGGCACGGTGGGCGGCGTCGGCACGATGACGCGCGACTCTTTGGGTTTGGCCGGGGCCGGCGCGGTCGCGAACGCCGGGGGTGCTTTGGGCACGGCGCGCCCGCCGAG
>QHVC01000021.1 GCA_003222205.1 Gemmatimonadota bacterium
CAGCGATGCCCGAAAAGCCGCCGCAGCGCAAGGTCCTGTTCGTCGAGGACGAAGAGGCCCTGCAGACCTCCTACCGCCGTTACTTCGCCGGGCGCTACGCCATGGCCTTCGCGCGCACCGGCGCCGACGCCATGAAGCAGCTCGACGCGTTCACGCCCGACATCCTCGTGCTCGACATGCGCCTCCCCGACACCGACGGCATCGCCCTGCTCCAGAAGATCCGCCAGCAGAGTCCCAAGCTGCCGGTGGTGGTCACCACGGCCTACGTGAGCATGGAGCCGCTCATGGGCGTCCTCGACCTGGGCCATAGCGGTTATCTCGTCAAACCCTTCAATCTGAACGATCTCGCCGCCCGCATCGATGCTGTCGGCTGAAGGCCTGACGTACGCCTTCGGTCCGGTCCGCGCGCTCGACGGCATCTCCTTCCGGCTCGAGGCGGGACACACCCTCGCCGTGTTCGGGCCCAACGGCGCCGGCAAGACGACGCTGTTGAGAGTGCTCGCCGGCCAGCTGCGCCCGCAGCGCGGCTGCGCGGAGGTACGGGGCGGCCGCGCGGCGATCGGCTGGATCAGTCATCAATCCTTTCTGTACGGCCACCTCACCGTCATCGAGAACCTGCGCTTCTGGGCATCGCTGTACGGCGTCAAGCGCGAGGCGCGAGACCGGCGGGCCGCGGAATTGCTGGCGCGCCTCGGGCTCGTAGAGCGGGCGGACCAGCCGGTGGCGGCGCTGTCACGAGGCCTCGCCCAGCGGGCGACGATCGCGCGGGCGCTGATGCACGATCCGGCGGTGCTGCTGCTCGACGAGCCGTTCACCGGTCTCGATCTCGCCGCCGCGGCCGAGCTGCGTCGGCTCCTTGCCGAGCTGGTGGGGGCGGGCCGCGTCGCCGTCATCACGACGCACAACGTGGACGAGGGGCTAGAGCTGGCGACCGATATCGCCTTCCAGCATCGCGGCCGCTTCGTGCAACTCGCTCCCCGGGCCGGGCGCGACCGCGCCCAGGTCGCGGACGCGTACCGCAAGGCGGTGGGGGTCTCCGGTGCTTGAGCGGCTGAAGCTCGCCTGGGTGGTGGCGCGCAAGGATCTGCTGCTCGAGTTCCGCACGCGCACGGCGATCCTCTCGGCGGTGGTGTTCACCGCGCTGGTGCTGACCGTGTTCAACTTCGGCCGCGATCCCACGGCCGTGCCCACGATCGACCTCGCACCCAGCATCCTGTGGGTGACGTTCACGTTCGCCGCGATGCTGGCGCTGAACCGCGCCTTCGCGCTGGAGCTGGAGAACCACGCGCTGGAGGGGCTGCTCGTCTCGCCGCTGTCGCGCACCAGCCTGTATTGGGGGAAGCTGATTGCCAACCTGCTGTTCGTGACCATCGTCGAGGCGGTGGGGCTGCCGCTGTTCGTGCTGTTCTTCGACGTCCCGGTCTGGCACGTGCTGCTGCCGCTGGTCGGCGTCATCGCCCTCGCCACCGTCGGGTTCGTGGCGGTGGGGACGTTGTTCAGCGCGATGGTGATCCGCACGCGCTTCGCCGAGCTGATGCTGCCGGTACTGCTGCTGCCGTTCCTGATCCCACCGCTTGTCGGCGCGGTGCAGGTGACGGCGAGACTCTTGTCCGGGCGACCGGCATCCGAGGTCGTGGGGTGGTTGAGGCTGCTCGGCGCCTACGATATCGTGTTCGTCACGCTGTCCACGCTGCTCTTCCCCCACACGGTGGACGAATGACGCTCGCGCAGAAGGGTCGTTGGACGACGCTGGTCGGGCTCGTGCTGCTGGCCGCGGTGTACGTGCGCGCGCTGGCGTTCACTCCCATCGAGCGCACGCAGGGGCCGGCGCAGAAGATCTATTACATCCACGTCCCCGCGGCGATCTGGACCGAGACGGCGATGATTCTGGTGGGCGTGGCGAGCATTTTCTTCCTGTTCCTCAAGGACGCGCGGCTCGACTCATTTGCCGAGGCGTCGGCGGAGGTGGGCACCGCCTTCGCCACGATCGTGCTCACGACCGGCCCCATCTGGGGGAAGCCGATCTGGGGGACGTGGTGGACCTGGGACGCGCGGCTGACCTCCACCCTGTTCCTCTTCTTCCTTTATATAGGGTACCTGCTGCTCCGGGGGGCCGTGGCCGACCCGGGGGCCCGGGCCCGCTACGCGGCCGTGCTGGGGATCTGCGGGATGGTCCTGGTGCCGTTCATCCACTTCAGCGTGTACCTGTTCCGGACCCTTCACCCCATGCCGATCATCCTGAAGCCGAGCGCGCCGGCATTGCCGGGGAGCATGCTGGCGACGTGGGGCGTCTCGTTCGCGGTGTTCACCGTGTTGTACGTGGGATTCGTGATGCAACGCTACGCGCTCGCGCGGGCGCGCCAGGAGGTCCCCCATGCCTGAGACCTTCCCTCACAACGCGGGCTACATGGTCGCGGCCTACACGGTCGCCGCGGTGATTCTGGTCGCGTACGCGGTGTCGCTGTATCGGAGGACGCGGAACCTGTAGAGGTCGCCGTGCCCGTCACTGGCCCTGAAGGGCCGGCTCGGCCACGGCAAGCGTCTCCTAGAGACGCTCGATTGCGCCGAGCCGGCGTTTCAACGCACGGACGGAGTCACTCCTTCCCCAGTTGCGCCCTCGCCTCTTTCAGCTTCTCCATCCCGTCCGGCACGAGGGTCGCCCACAGGGTGAGGGTCTGTTCCGCGGCGTCGTGGTCGCCGGCGGCGAACAGCGCCTGGGCGTTCTGCCACAGGGCCTCGGGGCCGCCGCCCGCGGCATAGGCGCGGGCGAACCGCGCGGCGGCGTCGGCGTGGTGGCCGGCGCGGCGGTACAACTCCCCCGCGGCCATCGCGGCATCCACGCGCTCCTCGAGTGCCAGCGCCTGCTCGTAGGCGCCGAGCGCCTCGCGCTGGCGGAACACCATCTGCGAGGCATCGCCGAGCAGCATCCACGCGTCGGGGTTCTCGGGGAACCGCTGGGTGGCTTCTTGGGCGGTGGCGAGCGCGCCCCAGCGATCCTGCAGCGCCCGGGACAGATGCACCAACGCGACGTAGGGCTCGCCGAAGCCGGGCGTCCACGAGCAGGCGAGCCGTAGCCACGCCGCCGCCCGTTGCGGGGCGTGGCGCTGGCAGGCGGCGGCGCGGCGCACGGCGAAGCGCGCCAACGCGGCGCGCAAGCGCTTCCACATTGCTTGATAATGGACCGGGCGCCAGGGAGATTGCAACCGACATGAGCGTGCTTCGAGGCCGGCGCATCGTGGTCACCCGCGCGCGCGATCAGGCGGAGGGCCTGGTGCGCTCGCTCGAGGCGCTCGGCGCCGACGTCATCGCCGCGCCCGCGATCCGCATCGAGCCGCTCCCCGACGACGCCGCGCTCCGGTCCGCGCTCGCCGACCTCTCCCGCTGGCGCTGGATCGTGTTCACCAGCCAGAACGCCGTGCACGTCGTATGCGACTCGATGCGCGGCTGGGGGTTGCAACCGGCCGCTCTGGCAACCGGCAACGTGGTTGCCGTGGGCCCCAAGACCGCCTCGGCGCTGGGGCGCGAGGGCGTGAAGGTCGCGCTCGTGGCCGAGGAGACGACGGCGGAAGGGGTGTTGGCCGCCCTCACGGACGCCGGCGGCCTCGCCGGGGCGCGCGTCCTGATCCCCTGCGCGCAGGGCGCCCGCGAGGTGTTGCCGCAGGGGCTGCGGGCGGCGGGGGCGGTGGTCGAGGTGATCCCGGTCTACGTGACGACACAGGAGACGGGCAACCCTAAAGGACTCCCTGACGGTCGCGGGAAACAGCTGGCCGCCGACATCCTCCAGGGCCTCATCGACGCCGTGACGTTCACGTCTCCTTCTACGGTGTACGGCTTCGTCGACATGGTCGGAGCCGAGGTCGCGCGGAGCGGACAGTTCGCGGCCGCGGTGATCGGGCCGGTGACGGCGCAGGCTGCGCGGGACGCGGGGATGCGGGACCTCGTGATGGCGGCGCGCTCCTCAGCCGAGGGTCTGGCCGAAGCCCTGGCACGCCGCTTCGCGTGAAGCCTCTCAGGCTCGGCACCCGGGGCAGCGCCCTCGCCCGCTGGCAGGCGGACTGGGTGAAGGCGCGGCTCGCCGAGCGGGGAGTCGCCGCGGAGCTGGTGATCGTCAAGACGCGCGGCGACGCCGAGGTGGACCGTCCCCTCCAGCAGCTCGAAGGCAAGGGTTTTTTCACCAAGGAGATCGAGGACGCCCTGCTCGCCGAGCGGATCGACGTCGCCGTGCACTCGCTCAAGGACCTCCCGACGGAGATACCCGCGGGCTTGGCCCTCGCGGCGGTCCCGGAGCGCGCGGACGCGGGCGAGGCGCTCGTCGTTCGAGACGGGAAGCCCGCGGCAACCGGCCTCCTGCAACTCGCAACGGGGAGCCGCCTGGGCACCTCGAGCCTGCGGCGCATCGCGCAGGTGAAGCATCTCCGGCCCGACCTCGAGGTCGTGGCGCTGCGCGGCAACGTGCCGACACGCGTGAAGAAGGTGAAGGACGGCGGGCAGCTCGACGCCGCGCTGCTCGCCGTCGCGGGGCTCACGCGCCTGGGGCTGGGTGAGGCGGTGGCCGCGCGGCTCGACCCGCTGGAAGTGATGCCCGCGCCGGGGCAGGGAGCGCTGGGGCTCGAAATCCGCGCGGACGACTACGCGACGCGCGCCGCGCTGCGGCCGCTCGAGCACGCCGAGAGCGCCCAGGCCGTCGCCGCTGAGCGCGCACTGCTCGGCGAGCTGGACAGCGGCTGCCAGGCCGCCGTCGCGGCCTACACCGGGCACCGGGCAACGGGCAACCTGCAACGTGTATTGTACGGACGAGTGACGGCGCCGGACGGGGCGATCCAGCTCACCGCCTCGGCGGAGATCGACCCGGCGGATCCCGGCGACGCAGGCGTGAACGTCGCCCGCTTGCTGCTCGCGCAGGGCGCGGCGAGCTTACTCGCGCGATGAGCAGCTTTCCGATCCGGCGCATGCGCCGGCTGCGCCGCACCCCGGCGTTGCGCCGGCTGGTGCAGGAGACGCATCTCGTGCCGTCCCAGCTGGTGTGGCCGCTGTTCGTCGCCCACGGCGAAGGGGTGCGGCGCGAGGTGAATCTACTGCCCGGCGTCTTCCAGACCTCGGTGGACGAGGCCGTGCAGGACGCCGAGCGGGCGCGGCGGCTGGGGCTGGGGGGCGTGATCCTGTTCGGGCTGCCCGCCGCCAAGGACGGCACCGGCTCCGAGGCGCACGACGAGCAGGGCATCGTGCAGCAGGCGATCCGCGCGATCAAGCGCGCGGCGCCCGACCTGCTCGTCCTCGGCGACGTGTGCCTGTGCGAGTACACCGACCACGGGCATTGCGGCGTGATCGTCGACGGCGAGGTGGACAACGACTCGACGGTCTACCTGCTCGGCAAGATCGCGGTGATCCAGGCGCGCGCCGGCGTGGACGTGGTGGCGCCGAGCGACATGATGGACGGCCGCGTGGCGGCGATCCGCAAAGCGCTGGATGCGGCTGGCTTCGCGCGCGTGCCGATCATGAGCTACGCGGCCAAGATGGCGTCCGCCTTTTACGGCCCGTTCCGCGAGGCCGCCGGGTCGACGCCGCAGTTCGGCGACCGCCAGGCCTACCAGATGCAGGGCACCAACGCCGACGAGGCGATGAAGGAGATCCGGCTCGACGTCGAGGAGGGCGCCGACATCGTGCTGGTGAAGCCGGCGCTGCCGTGCCTCGACCTGATCCGCCGCGCCAAAGAGGAGTTCGGCGCGCCGCTCGCGGCGTTTCAGGTGAGCGGCGAATACGCGATGATCAAGGCGGCCGCGGCCCGCGGCATGGTGGACGAGGCCACCGCGATGTGGGAGACCGTGTACGCCATTCGGAGGGCGGGGGCGGACATCATCCTGAGCTATTTCGCCCCCACCCTGGCGGAGTCTCTCTAGAGCTTAGCGTTCCTTCGGCAGCAGCAGGTGCTTCCAGAGCAGCCCCGCCAGCGTCGCGCCGATGAGCGGTCCCACCCAGTAGACGTACTGCGCCGTGAGCTGCCAGGCGATGATCGCCGGGCCGAAGGCCCGCGCCGGGTTCATGATCGCGCCGGTGAACGGTCCGCCCACGAGAGCGCAGACGAAGATCGCGAGCCCGATCCCGAAGCCGCCGATCTTCGGTGCCTCGGACGACACCGCCGTGCCGAACACCGCGCTCACCAGGAAGAACGTGAGCATCGCCTCGATGAGGATCCCGTGCAGGCCGTCCGTGGTGATCGACAGCTGCGGCGTGCCGGCCGCGGAGGCGTGCACGGCCCCCCACGGAAGCAGCCCCTTGATGAGCGCGGCGCCGACCAGCGCGCCGAGCAGCTGCGCGCCCACGTACTGGCCCAGCGTCTTGCCGTTGATTCTCCCGGCGACGAACAGCGCGAACGACACGGCGGGGTTGATGTGTCCGCCGGAGATGTTCATCGTCGCCGAGACGATGATCGCCATCCCGACGCCGTGCGCGGCCGCCACGATCATGCTCTGGACGCCGCCCGACACCGCGGCCGCCAGCGTCGCCGCGATCGCCCCCGCGCCGAAGAACACGAACAGCGCGGTCCCTGCCAGCTCGGCCACGAGGGGCCGGAGAGTTTTGGGGTTCATGGGCCGTCAATCTAGTGGGGCTCAGGCGCGTCGCAACACCAGCGTGGCGTTGACGCCGCCAAAGCCGAACGAGTTGGAGACCACGACGTCCGGGGCGGCGGGTCGGCCGTCGCCGGGGAGGCAGTCCAAGTCGCACGCGGGATCCGGGCGTTGCAGGTTGAGCGTCGGGGGCAGCCAGCCGCGCCGCAGCGCCAGAGCGCAGATCGCCGCCTCGATCGCCCCGCTCGCGCCCAGGGCGTGGCCGTAGTAGCCCTTGGTGCCGCTCACCGCCAGCCGGTACGCGTGGTCGCCGAACACCTGCTTGATCGCGAGCGTCTCGGTCGAGTCGTTGAGCGGCGTCGACGAGCCGTGCGCGTTGACGTACCCGACCTCGGCGGGGGTCGCGGCGGCGTCTTCGAGGGCGAGCCGCATCGCCCGCGCGGCCTGTCGCCCGTCCGGCCGCGGCGCGGTCATGTGATACGCGTCGTTCGTGTACGCGTGCCCGATCACCTCGGCGTAGATCGGCGCACCGCGTGCTACCGCCCGGGCGCGCTCCTCGAGCACCAGCACCGCCGCCCCCTCGCCCATGACGAAGCCGTCGCGCTCGGCGTCGAACGGCCGGGAGGCGGTCGCGGGATCGTCGTTGCGGGTGCTCATCGCCCGGATGTTGCTGAACGCGGCGAAGGTCAGCGGGGCGAGCGGCGCCTCGGCGCCCCCGGCCAGCATCACGTCGGCGCGGCCGTCGCGCACGACGTGGAACGCCTCGCCGACGGCGATCGTCCCCGACGCGCAGCTCATTGCGTTGGTCGCGTTGGGGCCCGTGAGCCCGAACTCGATCGCGATGTTGCAGCTCGCCGCCCCCGGGAACACGGCCAGCGCCAGCGAGGCGTCCAGCCCCCGCGGCCCCTCCGCCAGATACTTCGGCACCTGGGCTTCGGCAAAGGCGACGCCACCCAGCGCCGATCCCATCATCGCCCCGAAGCGGTCCCGGTTCTCGCCCTCGAGGCGCAGCTCCGCGTCCGCCAGGGCGAGCCGGGCGCACGAGACGGCGAGCTGCGAGAAGCGATCGAGCCGCCGCATGCGCTTGGCATCGAGGTGATCCTGCGGCCGGAAATCCGGGATCTCCGCGGCGATGCGGCTGCGGAACGGCGCCGGGTCGAACCGCGTCACCACCCGCACTGCGGAGCGCCGGGACGCGAGTCCCGACCACAACCCGTCCGCCGCCGTCCCGATGGGCGTTACCGCCCCCACGCCGGTGACGACGACCCGCCGCGCGTTCCCGAAGTTCATACGAGCCCTCCCCGTTCCCACGTTAGAAGCGTGGGCTCGGCAAGCATAACCCTGAAGGGAACCGGGTTCGCTTCAGCCTTGTGTCGGCCGAGCCCACCCTTCGAGGGTGGGATAAACCGAGGGCCGGCGATGCAGTATTTGCTCACGCTATCTCCAGGTGCCGCTTCAGTCCCGACAGGGTCCGCGACGCGATCCCGTGCACGAATACCGGGCCGATGACGAGGTCGGCGGCCAGGCGCCCGATCAGGGGCCAGCCTGGCCCCGTCCACTCGTGCACGATCGTGACGTCCACGCCGTCTCCACTGGGGGCCAACCGCCACACCACGTCCATGCCGGTCGTGATACCCCGGAGGTGGCGGTAGCGGATTTCCCCGCGCGGGCGATCCACCGCCATCTCGGAGACCCACCAGGCGGGATAGGCGAGGGGCCCGAACGGTCGCCGCGCCGCCATCTCGACCACCCCGCCCTCGCCGCGCCGCTCGAGGAACCGCACCCAACGATAGTGGGGCAGGATCGCGGGCCAGCGCGAGACGTCGCTGGCGACTGTGTACACGTTCGCCAGCGGGGCGCGGATGTGGACTCGGTCGACGGTGCGCACGGGAAGCGGTCGTCGGTTATCGGTTGTCGGTTAACAGTTGATTCGTACCGACAACCGAGGACCGATGACCGATAACCGGTTCCCAAGCGGCCACGATCCTCGCGATGGGCCGGTAATGCGCCGGCGCGCCAATGCCTGCCTCGCGCATCATCCCCTCGAACTCCCGCCGCGTGTACCCGCGCTGCAGCGACAGGACGGCGTCGTGCCTCGTCGTCCGGTGCAGGCCCAGGGGAAACGCGGCGAGCCACATCCCTACCATGGCGGCCCGGGAGCGGCGCAGGTCGGCGAGCACCACGGCGCGGCGGGCGATGCGATCCAGGGCCGCGATCCAGCGCACCGCCGTCTCGCGCGGCACGTGGTGCAGCACCTGGCTCGCGATCACGACATCGATCGTCCGCGGCGCGAAGGGCAGGGCGCTCCCGTCGCCAAGGACGGCCGCGAGCCCCGCCTCCCGCGCCGCCCGCGCGGCCGCAGGGATGCGTTCGAGACCGATCGGGACGAGCTCGATCCCGTAGCGCCGCGCGAGCCTCGCAGCGGCCACGGGTATGTCTCCCGCGCCAGTCCCCACGTCGAGCAACGACCACCGCATCCCGCATCCCCCATCCCCCATCCCGCTTCTCTCGAGAATGCTTCGCAATCCCCACATCACCGCCCCCGTCCCCCCGAACAGCCGGTTGAGGCGCACGATATCCCGCAACGTCCGTCGCACTGCCGCGGGATCGGCGCGCGGATCGTCGAGGACTTCGGCGCCGAGCATCAACTTCCCGCTAGGCTCGTGTAGCCGCCGCGGTAGTAGAGCAGCGGGCGCCGATCGGTCACGGTGCCTCCCGTCACCAGGCCGAAAAACACCGTGTGGTCGCCCGCCGGCACCGCCTGCGTCTTGGTGCACTCGATGTGGGCGAGCACACCGTCGAGCACCGGCAGGCCTTCTGCGGTGTCGCGATAGCCGATCGCCTCTCCCTGGTCGAACCGGTGCTCTTCGGCGTCCGCGAACCGGCGCGAGATCGCCTCCTGGTCGGCGGCGAGCACGTTCACGACAAACCGCGTGGCGGCCTGGAGCGCGCCGTGCATCTCGTTGCGCCGGTCGATCGAGACGAGCAGCAACGGCGGCTCGAGCGACACCGAGGCGATGGAGCTCGCCGTCATCCCCACGCGCGCGCCGTCGGCGCGCCGCGCCGTGACGACGCTGACGCCGGTCGCGAAGCGGCCGAGGAGCTGGCGGAACAGCGCGGGATCGACACCGGAGGTGGTCACCAGAGCAGCCGCAGCAGAGTATGGGGAGCGAACAGGGCGCGCGCCGGCACGAAGTTGCCGGTCGCTCCCACGACAAGATCCCCGAGTCGGGGCCGGCGCGCCAGCCGCCCGACGACGCGGTTGGTCAGCGCCGGCCACCCGACACCGAGGCCGATGAGCCGCTCCACCGCCCACTTGCCCAGGAACGCCCGGCGCCGCGCGCGCGCGTACGGGGCGAGGGCGGCCCGCGGCAGCGGGCCCCCTCGCGGCGCTCGGGGCAGGCTCTGCTCCGGCGGGGGGGCTAGGGCGGCGATGAGCACCTCCGCGAGCAGCTCGGCGCCCCGCAGCGCGGTGAAGATACCCTGGCCGGTGAACGGGTCGAAGAAGTCGGCCGCGTCGCCCACGAGGCACGCGCCGTCCGCGATCGCCCGGCGCGACCACTGCGCCAGCGGTCCCACCGCGATGACGTCGCGCACCAGCTCGGCGCGCGCGAAGCGCCCGGCGAGTAGGGGGAAGGCCTCGAGGGCGGGCAGGAGCCGCTCCCGCCACGAGGCGCCGGCACCGGCGTGCGGCAGTCGCGCGCCCGTCGCCGGCACGACCAGCGCGATCGTCGTGACCCCGCCACCCACGGGCCCGAGCCCCACGTACCCCCGGCGGCCGACGTGCATCTCTCCCACCTCCCCCACGTCCGCCACTCCGGCGACATGCGCCGTGAACGCGACGCGCCGCGGCCACCCGGTGCGCCGCTCGCCCAGCCGTCGCGCGACCACCGAGCGCAGCCCGTCGGCCCCGACCACTACCCTTCCGCGGATCGTCTCCCGTGTCCCGTGTCCCGCATCCCGCAGCACGACTCCCGCCACCGCTCCCGCTTCGTAGAGCAGATCCTCGACGACGACACCTTCCCGCACCGCAGCGCCCGCCCGCTCAGCCGCGTGACGCAGGATCATGTCGAGGTCGGCGCGGGGCAGGGCGAGTCCGTACGGGAGCGGGGCGGGCCAGCGGTGATCGCTCGCGAATCGGCCCACGGCCGACCCGCCGTCGGGCGCCACGACCCGCATGCCGTACAGCCGGGCGGGCGTACGCGCGAGCACCGCCGCGAGCGCGGCACCGTCCAACGCGCCGAGCAGGCGTACCGTCTCGGGGCTCAGATACTCGGAGCAGGGCTTGTGACGGGGAAAGCGGGCGCGGTCGAGGAGCAGCACCGCCGCGCCGGCGCGCGCGAGCCGCAGCGCCGTCGCCGACCCCGCCGGGCCCGCGCCGACTACCACGGCGTCCCAGCGCATCAGGGGGCCCTCACGCCAGCGCGCCGACGGCCGCACCGGCGAGCGTTGCCGCGAAGTTCACCGCGTCGTTGTCCAGCCACCGCCAGCCCCGGATCAGCCGCACCGGCTGGTGACACACGGTATCGCGCCGCTCGCTGCGCGCCGCGCACTGAGGACATTCGTAGACACCCTGAACGGTCGCACCGAGGAGAGAATCCACCAGCATTCCCACGACGCCGGCATTCGCAATGACGCCGGCTGCCCCCTTGCCAATGGCGCGGGGTTCCAGCGCCCACGCGAGTAGCGCGATCGCCCACGCTCCCACGACCCCACCGACCGTCCCCAACACCGACATCGCCCCCGAGGTGCCTTTGGGCGCCTGCCGTCCGGTCGTGAGCAGGCGCGGAGGCGTCGGCGAGAACGCTCCGATCTCGGTGGCCCAGGTGTCGGCGGTGGCAGCGGCGAGGGCTGCGGCGGCGATCGACCAGCGTCCCCACAGCGCGGCGGCCGCGGCCACGCCGCCGTTGGCGATCACCTGTCGGAGATTGCGCTGACCCCCCTCCCCGCCGGCGAGCTGCGTGAGCACGCTCCCCGAAACGAAAAAGGCGAGGAGTAGCATCAGTCCCCGCCAGCCGAGTCCCCACGTCACCGCCGCGCCCACGGCGAGGGCTCCGGCCGCCCCGCCGCGCGTCAGCCACTTCACTCCTCGAACAACTCCCGCAGGATGCGCCGCCGCAGCTCGGGCGGGGCGCCCTGGGCCCGGCAGCGGGCGCGCACGAACTTGAGGAACAGCGCCTCGAAATCGTGGTGCTCCCCGCACGGCGGGCACTCGTCGAGGTGCGCGCGGAGCTCCCGCTCGAGCTCGGGGGTGAGCTCCCGGTCGAGGTATTCGTAGAGATGCTCGGCGCACTCCCGGCAGTTCATGGCTTGCTTCCTTTGATATAACCCATGCCGACGGCGTAGTCGTACAGCTTGCGCTGCAGCATCTGCCTAGCGCGGAACAGCCGCGACTTTACGGTCCCCACCGGCACCTTGAGGATCCGGGCGATCTCCTGGTACGACAACCCCTCTACGTCACTCAACACCACGGTCTCCCGGAACGTTTCCGGGAGCGTGTCGATGGCGCGGAGCACCTCGTCGTCCACGATGCGGTCGAAGAAGGCTCCCTGGGGGTCCTCCTCCTGCACGTCCTGGAACACCGCGAAGGGCTCGATCGCGTCGATGTCCACGCTCTCGGGGTGCCGGGTGCGGCGCCGGTATTCATTAATGAAGGAGTTGCGCAGGATCGTGAGCAACCAACCCTTGGCGTTGGTGCCCTTGGTGTACTGGTCCCACGAGCGGTACGCCTTGAGCATCGTCTCCTGGACGAGGTCGTCGGCGTCGGCGGCGTTGCCGGTAAGCCGCTGCGCGACGCGGTACAGCGAGTCGAGGTGGACGAGGGCTTCGCGCTCGAAGCTGGCGCGCTTTTCGTCGACCGGAGCGGGTGGGGTGGGGGCGGGCATGGGCTGCTGTAAGCCTCGCGTGCCCTCCCGGGTTCCGCAATGGGGTGGTAATTTTCGCGCGCCGTGGTGCACAGCATCGTCCCCCTCGCCGTCCTCGAAGCCGTGCGGAATCTCGACACGCCCGTCGAGGACGGACTCGCCGAATTCGCCGAGGAGCTCCTCGTCAAGCGACTGGGCCTGTCGCGGACCGTCCAGGTGCAGCTGGCCGAGTACGAAGGACTGGCGCGGCGCGACCGGCGGGTGGAGGCGGCGCACGTCGAGGCCTTGCTGCGGCTGGTAGGGCGGCGGCCGGACGCCGATCTCGTGTTCGCGGACGCGGGCCGGCGCGCGGCGCGGCGGGCGGTGCGGCGCACGGCGGTGCTGGCGCGGGCGGCGGCGCGGGCGGCGCCGCGGTCGCTGGGGTACGTCGTCGCGCGGGGTGCGGCGCGGGCGGTGTTCGGCGGCGAGCTGAAGCGCGAGCAGCAAATTCCCGTGGTGCGCGTCCTCGACCCGATGGCCGTCAACGCCACGCCCGACGGGTCGGCGTGCGGCTTCTACGCTGCGGGGTTCACCGAGCTGCTGCGCCTACTCGTCGGCTTCGAAGGCGCGATGCCTCATACCGCGTGTCGCTCGCGGGGCGACGAGCGCTGCGAATGGCGTGCGGCCGCATCCGACCCCCGGCACCACTGATCCCGCCCGGTCGTCACTCCATGTGACGCACGCGTTTGACGATCGCATCGACGCCGCTCAAGTACAGAATCTCGCAGGGCCGATACCCGACGACCCAGCCATCGTACTCCGTGGCGATCTGGAAGAAATCGCCGGGGGTGAGGTCGATCTCGCTGCCGTCGGGCAGTTGCATTTTGACGCGACCGGAGAGCACCATCCCCACGTGCTCGGCGAGGGCGTCTGCCGGCGACGCAGGACCCGTGGCGCAGCGAGACCACCGCCACCCGGGCGCGTAGCTCCCTTTCCCGATGGCCCGCCCGCCCACCGTCATCAGCTCGAGTCTGCCCTGGTCGAACACCAGGACTCGCTCCGGTGTGTCGAAGCGCTTGACCACCAGAGCGGTCTCCGAGGCCGAACGATCAATTCGCATGTCGCCTCCGTGGACGCACCGGACGTGAGTCGCTGCCCGGCGGGCGCCCGGTGCGTCCACGCCGCCAGGTCGAGGCTCTCTCTTTAGGTACCCCGCCCGCCTCCGTTGCGTTCGCCATCGGTGCGGTGCACGTTACGCGGCCCGATGACCACCCGCGCGCTCCTGGCCGCCCTGGACTTCGCCGCGCTCCGCGCCACGCTCGCCGAGCTCGGGGCCGACGGCTGGCTGCTCTTCGACTTCCACGGTGTCAACCCGATCGTGAACCACGTGCTGGGCTTGGGCCACGGGCTGGCCACGCGGCGCCTGTTCGTGTGGCTGCCGCGCGCGGGCACGCCCATCGCGGTCGCGCACAAGATCGAGCTCGGGCCCTTCCGGGATGGGGGCTTCCCCGGCGAGGTGCGCCCCTACGCCGCGTGGCCCGAGCTGCACGCGGAGCTGAAGCGGCTCGTCGCCGGGAAAACGGCGGCGATGGAGATCTCCCCCCGCGATAACGTCCCTTATCTGGACCGCGTCCCGCACGGCGTCGTCGAGCTGCTCGAGTCGCTCGGCGCGCGGGTCGTGTCGTCCGCGCCGTTGGTGTCGCGGTTCGCCGCGCGCTGGAGTGCGGCCGAGCTCGAGGGGCACCGGCGCGCCGCCCAGGCGCTCGCCGAGATCGCCCCGGAGGCCCTCCGCTGGGCGGGAAGCGAGGCGGCGCGCGGCGCGGAGGTGCGCGAGATGGCGGTGCAACGGCGCGTGCTCGACGGCTTCGCGCGGGCCGGGCTCGTCACCGACAATCCGCCGATCGTCGGCTTCCAGGGGAACTCGGCGAACCCGCACTACGAGCCGCGTGCCGGCGCCGACCGCCGCCTCGCTGCGGGCGACGTGATGCTCCTGGACCTGTGGGCCGGGCCGGCGAAGGGGAGCGTGTTCGCCGACCAGACGTGGATGGCGTTCGCCGGGCGATCGCCGCACGCGGAGGTGACGCGCGTGTGGGACACGGTGCGCCGCGCCCGCGATGCGGCCGTGGACTTGCTGCGCACCCGCTGGGCGCAAGCGACGCGCGTCACGGGAGCCGACTTGGACGACGCGGCCCGCGCCGTCATTCGCGACGCCGGATACGGCGAGTGGTTCGTGCACCGCACCGGCCACTCGATCGACCGCGATCTCCACGGGTCGGGCCCGCACCTCGACAACTTCGAGACCGGCGACGACCGGCAGCTCGTGGCGGGCATCGGGTTTTCCGTCGAGCCGGGGATCTATCTCCCGGAGCGGTTCGGCATGCGCACCGAGATCAACGTGTTCCTCGGGGAAACCGGTCCCGAGGTCACTCCCCGGGAGCCGCAGCGGGAGTTGCTGCTGGTGTGAGAAGGAGTTGAAGGTTTTCGGTTATCGGTTGTCGGTCATCGGTTACTGTGAACCGAGAACCGAGAACTGGAAACGCGAGAGGGGCAGGGGGGTGGTCGGGGGGTCTTGCGGACTTTCCGGATGGAGGACAATTTGGCCGCCCCGCCCTGTCCCTTTCCGGGGACAACGGCGCCCTAGACGACTGTACACATTCGGCTTGACGCGACCCTGAGCGCGGGGCAGTTTACGCGAGAAGGGGTCATCGAACCGTCGATCTTTCGCCACACTCACCGAATGGAGGTGACGTGTCCGTCTCCAGATTTCCGTCCGGTACCCCAATCGCACTCACGCCACTGGAGGGTCTGTCCATGACGCATCGTGTGAGAAGCGCCTTCGGTCGCTTCCTCGTCACGGTCGCGGCGGCGGCAATCGCGGTCACACTCGCGACGGCCGCGGCCACGGCGCAGCAGACAACGGGGAAGGTCGAAGGGACGGTGACGGATCAGCAGGGTGCCCCGATCCCGAACGCGCAAGTGTTCATCGTGGGGACCTCGTTCGGCACCGTCACCGACGCGAAAGGCTACTACTTCCTCAACAACGTGCCGGTGGGGACCTACACCATCCGGTCGCAGTTCATCGGCTACGCGCCCACCGAGGTGCGTGACGCCCGTGTGCTGGGCGGCCAGACGCTGACGTTCAACATCAAGATGTCGTCCTCGGCGGTGCAGGTGACCGGCATCACGGTGACGGCCGCGGCCAACCCCATCGTGCCGCGCGACCAGGTGACGTCGAAATCCATCGTGGACCAGAAGACCGTCAACAACCTGCCGATTGACGACGTCCGCAACGTGGTCACGCTGCAGGCCGGCGTCGTGGAGTCGGGCTCGGGCACCGGCGTCTCGATCCGCGGCGGCCGCCCCGGCGAGGCCAACGTCTACGTCGACGGCACTCCGGTGCGCAACCAGAACGGCGGCGGGCAGGGGATCAGCGTCGGCACCAACGCGGTCGAGGAAGCGTCGGTCACGACCGGCGCGCTCGGCGTCGAGTTCGGCGATGCCCAGGCCGGCATCATCTCCTACACGACCCGCTCGGGCGGTCAAAAGCTCGAGGGCTCCGTCAACTACGCGAGCGACGAGCCGTTCGGGAACGCGGTCAGCGTCGGGTTCAACCGCTTTGAAGGCTCTCTCGGCGGGCCGGTGCCCGGGCTGCGGGGGCTGCGGTTCTTTGTTTCCAGCGTGGTGCAGGGCCAGGTGTCCCCGTACCGCGGCTTCGGGTGGGACCAGGTGCCGACCTATACCATCGGCGGCATCGACACGACCGTGACGGTCAACGTCTCGGGCAGCCAACAGTCAGTCACGGTGCCGCGGTTCGTCCAGTTCAGCGGTCAGTGCGACGCGGGCAAGAACTTCGGCTTCGACTGCCAGGGACGCCGCTTCCCGATGAACTGGCGCTCGCAGACCACCCTCGACAGCAAGCTGTCGTACTCCTACGGCAGCGGCTCGAGCGCCTCGCTGTCGTTCCACTCTTTCGGCGATCAGGGCCGCAACTGGCCGGGCCAGGCGATCGGCGATCCGGCACTGTACAGCGGCTTTCACAACTGGAACCGGCTGGTCGTCGCGAACCTGAGTCACTCGTTCTTCAAGTCGGCCGAGCGCGAGCTGGCGCTGAACGTGAACGCGAGCTGGGCGCTGGACCGCGGCATCGGCGGGCCGCTCGACCCGGCGAACGAGGCTTCCACCCGCAGTCCCACCATGGGGCTCGAGTTCTCGTCCCTGAACTTCTCGGGCTTCGGGAACTTCCCGTTCCCGATCACCGACCAGATCGTGCGGAACATCCGGTCGAATAACGGCCTGCGCACGCCGCTGCTCAACCGCACCGAGTTGTTCAACACCCAGCCCTACCGGATGAACCCATTCGGGCTGCTGGGCAGCAACTGGCCGACGACCGGCTTCAACACCGGCGGCACCCTCTCCTCCGAGCAACGCTGGTACGCGCGGGCCAACATCGATTGGCAGGCGAACCGGTTCCACCGGTTCAACTTCGGCGGCGAGGTCCAGAAGACGAACGAGGCGTACTGGAACTCCAACTTTATCACCCAGATCTTCATGGACGCGTACGTCGTCAACCCGATCCGCTACGCGGGCTGGGCCAACGACCGGCTCGATCTGGGGGACGTCGTGCTCGAGCTCGGCGTCCGCTACGACTACTTCGACCCCAAGGCGCTGTTTTCGAATACCCCGGGGCGGATCTTCAGCAATTCGCAGCTGCTGTGCGTGACGAGTAGCGGTGGGTACACGCCCGCCATCAACAAGGTCTGTCCGGGGGGCACCACGGGTCCGTTCAAGGCGTGGAGCGACGCTGCCGGGACCAACGACGCCGCGTATGATTCCTCGCTGGCGCGCGTGTTCTCGCCGTCGGTGGGGCACCACACCCTCGCTCCCACGGTCCGCGTGTCGTTCCCGATCACCGAGAAGACGGACTTCCGGCTGTCCTACTCGCACCAGGTGCAGACGCCGAACCTGACGACCGTGCTCTCGGGCACGAACAACGACCTGGTGTTCACGAATACGAACGACCAGTTCGGGCGGGACGTCGGGTTCAACAAGACCATCCAGTTCGAGTTCGGCGTCCGTCACGCGTTCACGCCGGACTTGGTGCTCGACGTCGCGGCGTACAACAAGAACAAGGTGTCGGACCTGGCCTACCGGATCAAACCGTACGACGATCCGGCCAACGTGGGTCGCGTGCAGAACGTGAACGTCCTCACGACGGCCGATTTCGGCTACGCCCGCGGGCTCGAGCTCACCCTCGATCGCCGCGTCGGGACGTGGCTCAGCGCGCACGGCGTGTACAATTTCGAGATCTCGCGCAGCACCGGCTCCGATCCGTTCTCGTACCTGCGGACGTCGGCGCGGCAGATCTCCCAGGTGACCGGAGACCGGCAGCCGCCGCCCGAGCAACCGCTGCCGACGGACGACGAGCGCAACCACAACATCGTGGGCTCGGTCTCGCTCACGGTGCCGAGCGACTTCCAGCGGAACACGCCGCTGGGCAGGGTGCTGCGGGATGTGAGCGCGTTCATCGACTTCCGCGCGTTCAGCGGGCTGCCGTTCACGCGGGTGCGTAACTCGGGTGCCGGCGCCACAGCCCCGCGGCAAGGCTTCGGACTGACGGGCACGTCGATCGAGCCGATCAACAGCTCGCACCTGCCCTGGCAGAAGGTGATCGACATGAAGGTGAACAAGGGCTTCCGCGTCGGCCGTATTGACGTGACCGCGTTCGCTGACGCCCGCAACGTGTTCAACTTCAAGAACGTGGTGGCGCTGTTCGCGGAGACGGGCGACATCGTGAACGCGCTGCACCGGCAGCAGCAGCTCAGCTCCGAATTCACCGGCCTCGCGAACGAGGCTAGGGACAACGGCAAGGCGCTGGCCGGCGGGGCGATCGATCTGCGAGCGGGCTGTAACACCTGGACCGCCAACGAAGCCGGCCCGGTGAATTGCCTGATGCTGCGCCGCACCGAAGCGCGGTTCGGCAACGGTGACGGGCAGTACACGCTCGCCGAGCAGACGCGGGCACTGAACGCCTTCTACGACGAGTTCAACGGGAAGCAGTGGTTCTACGGTGCCCCGCGGAATATCCGCCTGGGGGTTGAGCTGAACTTCTAACGACGTACCGGCGGGAGCGGCGCCCGGCAGGCTCAAGGGCGCCGCTCCAATGGCTTCTTACATCGAGGGACGCTATGCGTTCAACCTGGTGGACACGCGCAGGCCGCTCCGCAGTCGTCGTCGCGCTGCTCACGCTCGCGACCGGCGCCACGGCGACGGCCAAGCCCGCTCCGGGACGCCCCGCGAAGCGCAGCGGGATGAACCTGTTCGCGTTGACGTTCGGGGTCATGGACGTCAACCGGATCTTCTGCGGCATCAACAACATCGGCGAAATCTGCGTCGACCCGAACAACTCGCCGGTCGTCGGCGGCGGATTCTGGCCCAAAGGGACGCCGGATCAGTACATCTTCAACACCGGCCTCCAGCTCGCGGGCGTGATCCGCTTCCCCGGCGGCAAGCCGGCGTTCACCTGGGCAGGGGACACCACGGGGGCCTTCTTCATGGACCCGCGGGGCAGCCAGGCCGAGGGCGATCCGATCACGCTGGTCTACAACTCGCTCGACAACTCGGACGCCGCGGCGTGGCCCAACGGCGCCTTCGTCCGCGACACGGCGATTTACGACACCAGCCTCGTCAAGGCGGCGGCGGGTGGGCTAGTCGGCATCTCGCAGCAGGACCTGTGGGTCCGGACCTGGGACGGCAACCCCGCCTTTACGGGCGACGCCCGCCCCCACCCGATGGGCATCCTCGTCGAGGAGCGCGGGCTGGCCTGGAACTACCCGACCGGCAACGAGGACATCATTTATTTCATTTTCACCTTCTACAACGTGACCGCCCGCACCCCCGCCGTCTACAGCGGCCTCGACCCGGCCATCCAAACCGAAATTGCCAACATCGGGGCCGACTTCCAGGATCGCAACGAAGCGAAATACAACATCGCGATCCCCGACGGCGGCTACACGATCGACAGCCTGTACGCGGCGTTCTTCGCCGATATGGACGTGGGCGACGCGTCGTTCAACTACTCGAACGTCACGCTGCCGTTCAACATGGGCTTCGCCTACAAGCAGAATTTCCTGGAGCCGTCCTGGAGATTCCCGGCGAACATTTTCGGGCCGCCGTTCGTCCCCAGCCCCGGGTTCATCGGCGTCAAGTACCTCCGCTCCCCGACCGATTCGACCGGGAAGCAGCGCGGTTTGACGATGTTCTCGAACACGCTGAACCAGGCGAATTCCCCGGCGCCCGACCCGGTGGGTGTGAAGCAATTGTTCCGCTATCTCTCGGGCACCACGAGCCCGGCGGCGGGCGACCAACCCTGCATCTCCAGCGGCCAGGGCAACCAGCTGGCGAAGCATTATTGCTATCTGTCCCAGCTGCCGTCCGACACGCGGTTTTTCCAGTCCTCCGGGCCGTTCAAGCTGAACCCGGGCGAGGCGAAGACGATCGTCGTGGCGTACATCCAGGCCGCCCCGACGGCCGCCGTCGTGCCGTACATCGGCGGCGACTTCCAGCCTGGCCTCCCGGCGACCGGCGCCGCCATCGGCGCGGACACGACCCTGGTGCGGCCCATCGAGCGGGCCCTGGGGTGGATCACCCAGAAGGACACGCACGATACGCTCGGCAACCCGGTCGCGGACGGCATCATCCAGCAGGACGAAGTGAAGTCGGTGCCGCGCTCGCTGCTCGACAAGGCGCTGGTGGCGCAGGCGGTGTTCGACGGCAAGTTCCTGCTGCCGTTCGCTCCGGCCTCGCCGCGCTACTTCCTGATCCCCGGCGACAACCAGGTCACGATCGCGTGGCAGAAGAGCCCGACGGAGGATGCGGTGACCGGCGGCGATCCGTACTTCGCGATCGCCTCCAACCCCGCCTCCACGCTGTACGACCCGGACTTCCGCAAGTTCGACGTGGAGGGGTACCGCATTTACCGCGGCCGCACCACCGGGGATCTGGCGCTGGTGGCGCAGTTCGATTACAGCGGGACGCAGATCGTCGACTACACAGGGACCTTCGCGTACACCACGGACATCGGGAATGGGCCGTTGCCCAGCGACACGTTCCCCGACGGCAAGGTCGCGTGCGCGCCCGAGCTGGGCGTGCAGGACGACTGCCCCGACACGGACCCGACCACGCCGGGGCGGCAGGTGTTCCCGGCGGTTCCGGACGCCAACCACTCCGTGGCCCACAAACTTGTGGGTGACGTGGTGCAGATCCCGGCCGGCGGCCGGGTGCAGCTGGCCAACGGCTCCGTCCTCATCCTCCAGTCGGACACCGCCGTCACGGGGGGTGGGTCGGGTTTCCCGGCTCTCTCCGATAACGGCGTGACCTTCGCCTACGTGGACCGGTCGGTGCGGAATTCGTTCACGTACTACTACGCGGTCACGGCGTTCGACGTGAACTCGGTACGCTCCGGTCCGTCCTCGTTGGAATCGCCGCGCAAGACGACGGCGGTGACGCCGCGCGCGGCGGGACCCAACGTGAGCCAGACCGCCGTGGTCGCGGGCGTGTACGGGGCGGACGGTTTCAAGCTGGACCCCACGGCGCAATTCCCGGACATCGACACCCTCACCGGGACGTTCAAGGGCAACATGCCACCCGCGAACGACGGCGCCCTCGTGCTGGGCTCGGCGGTCGTCGAGGCGCTGCCGCTGGGGGACATCTCGGTCACCATCGATTCCGTGTCGGCCGGTCTCATGAACGGCATCGGGGATCCCTCCACGGCGTACCTGACCATGAAGGCGGCGACGACAACGATCAAGACGTCCCTGGCCGTGCCCACGCCGAGCATCACCGACGACGGCAGCAAGCCGTCCCTGTGGCAATGGTCGCTGTCCTCCGCCCTCGTGCCCTACGACTCGGCGGCCGCGAAGCTGTTCGGCATCCAGTTCACGCAGGATATCCGCATGCCGATCACGTTCGGCGCCTCGACGTACCCGATGATCTTCACGTCGGGGGGCGTCGGCGTCGCTACCATACGCTTCGGCATCGGCGACCAGACGGGGGCCAGTGCCTATCTGGCGCACTCACGGTGGTTCGCCGCGGGGAGCGCGGAGCCCCCCGATCCGACGATCGTGGCGGGGCCGGATTCGGCACACAACGCGGGTGCGCTCCCAGGCGTCTCGAGGATCTGGGCGCCGGTGGACTACCGCGACGCCAACATCAACCACCGATTCCGGACCTACGGCTACGCGCAGTCGAGCTGGTATCCGGCGGACTTCCTCGTGACGTGGAACCCCGACTCCAGCCTCACGGTGTTCGACAGCACGAACCACGGGACGCTGCCGTACGCTCCGAACGGCGGCACCGGGTGGGGGTTCATCAACGTGGCTGCCTTCACCGCGGCGGGCCTCACGGCGGCGAACCTGCAGCAGGGGGATGCGGTGCCGACGAATATCAACAACGTGACGTACAACCACATCTACGGCACGCAGGCCTCCTGCATCCAGCGCGGCATCGCCTGCATCACGCTGGGCCCAAAGGCGCAGTACGAGGCGCTGGACTTGAATCACGATGGCGCGGCCGACGCCAACGGGATCGCGCTGATGATCAACGGTGAGGCCTGGCTCATGGCGATGCCGGCGATTCCCGCGGCGGGCACGAAGTGGCGGTTGCGGGCCGTCTCCGGGGTCATGAGCGCGAAGTGCACGCCGGCGATTCAGCCGGTGATGACGGACTGCGCGTCTTACACGTTCACGGGCTCGCCGGTGCGGCCGTCGTACGCACCGGGGTTGACCTACAAGATCACCATCACGAGCCGCTACGCGGTCAACACAGCCGTCGGCGGCGACCTCTCCCGGGTGCACACGGTTCCGGACCCGTATTACGTGACCAACGCGCTCGAGGCCACGGCGAATACGAAGGTGTTGAAGTTCATCAACCTCCCCTCGCGCGCCATCGTGCGGATCTATTCGCTCAGCGGCGTGCTGGTGCAGGTCCTGACCCACAACGACCAGACCGGCGGCGGGGAGCTGCAGTGGAACCTGCGCAACCGCAACAACCAGTTCGTCGCGTCCGGCGTCTACTTCTACCACGTGGAAACGCCCGACGGGAAATCGAAGGTGGGGCGGTTCACCGTGGTCAACTTCGCGCCGTGAGGGAGACAACCATGACCCGACGACTGACGCGCGTGCTCGGCACGCTCATGGGCCTGGCGGCGCTCTGGGGCGCCCCACTCGCGGCCCAGGTGCAGAATCAGGACAACACGGGGTACGGCAGCACCTCCGGCGAGTTCCTGCTGTTGGGCGCTGGAGCGCGCGGCACGGCCCTGGGAGGGGCGTTCGCGGCCCTCACCACCGACGTCACTGCGCTTTACTACAACCCCGGCGGCCTGGCGCAAATACCGCGGCCCGCGCTGATGATTTCGACGTACAGCTACGTCGCGGCCACCCGGTACACGTGGGTCGGGCTCGCCCTCCCCATGGGCGGTGGCGCCCGGGCAATCGGGCTGTCCGCCGGCAGCTTCGGCTTCAGCGAGCAGCCGGTGTACACGCTCGAGAACCCGGACGGCACGGGTGAGACGTATTCGGTGGCGGAAACGTTCCTCGCCGCCACGTACAGCCAGAACTTCTCCGACCGCTTCTCGGCTGGGTTCAGTGCCAAGCTGATCTCCGACAAGCTGGGCGCCACCGCCGCCACGGGGTTCGCGCTCGACTTCGGGACGAACTTCCACGCCATGATCGGGGATCGGCCGATCCGCAGCGCGTTCGTGATCCAGAACCTGGGGACCAACCTGCGGCACGACGGCAGCGGCCTGGAGGCCGGCGTGCAGCGGCAACCACCGCTTGGCACGGTGGACATCCCGCAGGAGAACCAGCCTGCCCGGCTGCGCACGTCCTCCTGGGGGCTCCCCGTGTCCTTCCGGGTGAGCGTGGCGCTGGACCTGCTGGCCCAAACGCAGAACCGCGTGACGGTGCTCGGCGAGTTCACCCAGCCGACCAATAACAAACCGGGCGCGGGCGTTGGGCTCGAATGGGCCACCATCAACGTCGGCAACAGCGGGTTCTCGCTGGCCGCCCGCGGCAGCTACACGATCCAGCCCGACCAGAACCTCAGCCCACCGGGCAAGGGCCAACCGGGCTACGCCGGATTCGATACCCAGCAGAGCACGTCGAGCTTCTCGAAGGACGGCTTGGCGCTGGGCGGCGGGCTCACGTACGGACGCGGGACCTGGAAGCTCGGATTCGACTACGCGTACCGGAGCCTCGGGCCCCTGGGGGGCACCAACTTCCTCAGCTTCAGCCTTGGCTGGTGAAGTTGGAGGGTGCCGGATGCAGTCCAAGGATGCGACAACTGACGATCCCGACGCTGGCACTCACGGCCATTGCGGCTGTGAGTGCCGCATCGCAGGCGGTGGAGCAGACGAGCTTGGGCCTCAGCGCCGTGCGCTACTGGCGGCCGGCGGCGGGGCAGACCGTGGTGGATGTGTTCGCGCGCATGCCCGTCGCTGCCGTCAGCGCGCTCGGAGCGGAAGGT
>QHVC01000022.1 GCA_003222205.1 Gemmatimonadota bacterium
ATCGCTGCGCGAGGTCTGGTGGCCGATGAACCCCGGCACGATCTGACTCGGCGCGAACTCGTACATCCGGTAGCGGTACGCCGTATAGCGCTCACGATCCGCCGACACGCGGTCGAACGACAAATCCGGAAACGGCACGAAGCTCTCCGGCTGCTCGTCAGTGGATGTGGGGTGCGGGTAGCTCCCCGCCAGCCAGCTCCACGGGCCGTAGTTCTGGTAGGCCTGGCGGCCGTCGATCACGATCTCGGGCACCCGGCGCTTCAGCTCTTCCATCACCCGGCGCCACCCCCACCACTGCGCGTAGCGACTGGTGCCGTCGTAGGTGAGAAAGGTATGGTCGAACGCGTACCCGCCGAGCCCCAAGCGCCGGTAGAACACCACCAACTTGTCGATCAGCCAGTCCTGCAGCGCCCGCACCCCCAGGCTCGCGAACCGGCGCGTCGAGTCATCTCGGGCGCGCACCAGCCACGCGGGATCGCCGGCGAACGGCAGCACCGGATAGACGTACGCGACGAGCTTCACGTGTTTCACGCGGGCGTAATCGAGCAACGCCTGCAGCGACGGCGGGATGGCGCCCGTGGCGGGATCCCACTCGCCCTTGCGGATCTTCTGGCCCAACCCCAGCCACAGCACGTGCTCCCAGCGCCAGTCGTCCACGCTCTCCTCGCGGCGCGCCAGCGCGGAGTTCGACGGCGCGAACAACGCGTACCCGGCGCCCAACGCCGCCGCGCGGTCGAGCAACCGCCGGTATTCGTCCTGACCTGCTGGCGTCGCGACGTCGATCTGATAGTCGTTCGCGGTCCAGCCCACGAAGATGTTCACGGGATGCGCCGGCGGATGAATGAGGAACGCGCGGACCATGTCGGTGAACGCCTGTACCTCGGCCTCGTCCAGGCCGGGCGTCGAGTCCGAGGGCCCAAGCCGCCACTCGGGCAGCATGCGCGCCGGGATGGTGCGGCCGGAAAGGCGCACCGGCGCCAGCATCCCGCGGTCGCTCGCGAACGGACCGTATTCCGCCCGCCAATCCATGTCCGGCTGGTAGCGGATCGCGAACGCGTTGCCGTCGCGGCGGAACTCCAGGAAGGGATTCTGCACGACGGCGAGCAACCCGCGGCCGCTCGCGAATCGCAGCGCGCCGCCGTAGTCGCCGGTGCCGAGGTTGGCGCGGTGCGAGCCGGGGACGTAGGCGTTCCGGATCGTGTCGACGAGCGCGGCATCGAAGACTGTGACGTCATCCACGTGATAGACGCCGCCCCCGCCGCCCGTAACGAAGATCTGCTTGGAGACGAAGCCCCACTCGGAGCGTAGCTCGTAGACGACGTCGATACGGTACGGCGCCGCCGTCCAGTAGAAGACGACTATGCGTTGTGCGTTGTGCGATGTGAGTTGCGGTGTCGGGAGGCTGCGGCTGTCATATCGCACGCCGCCGAGCGTGATCACAAACTCGTCCCGGGTGAGGCGATAGACGGTGTGCCGCGCGACGTCCGTGAGCGCCACCAGCCCCCGCGGGCCGAACTCGGCGCGCAGGCGCGCGTTGGCGAGCCGTGGCGGTGTGACGAGGAGGAGCCCGAGGAGGACGAGCATGAGTCCGGCCCCTCAGCGCGCTTGGGCCCGATAGATCTGCGTCGCCCAGCACAGCCGGCTGCCGCGCTGCTCGACGCGGATCCGGCCGGCGCGCGACAGCTCGTCCAGCAGCGGGCCGCGCGCGAGCAACTCCTCGTTCACCGGATACCACTGTTCCTCGACCAGGACGACCGTGGCGAAGCGGCGCGCCGCCCGCTCCAGGATCGCGGCCTCCCGGGACAGCGAGATCACGGGGAACAGCAACTGGCCGCCCGGCGTGAGGTGGTCCACCGCCTGGTCGAGCACGTCGAGAATCCAGCGGGTGCCGTCCGGGCCGGCGCCGCTCGGGACCGCGTCCGGATACCATCCCGACAGGCGGTCGAGCGGCTCGGCGACTCCGGCGACGTCGTCCGCGATGAGATCGAATCGCTGATCGCCCCAGGGCTCGAACAGGCTCCCGCCGCGGCAGTCGATCGCCGCCCCGTGGCGTCGCGCGTTATCCTGCGTCAGCCGTACCGCCGCCGGGCTGATATCCGAGGCGTGGATGGCAGTGCCCGGCGCGAGGTACTTCGCCAGGACCACGGCCACAATGCCGCAGCCGCACCCCAGGTCCAGCACCGAGCGCGGAGGAGCGGGGGACGGAACGAGGTCGCGCCGCGCTGCCCGAAGCAACAGAGTGGTCGTCGAGGTCGGCATGAAGACGTCGGGGGCGGTGGCGACCACGATCGCCTCCGTGTCTCCGAGCTTCTTGTCCCGGTAGAGGTACTCCCCCGGACCGGCAACCGTCATCACACCATCCTCTCCCGCTCGCTCAGCGACGCTCGGCCGCCCGAAACCCCAGCACGCCGTTGATCCATCGCACCAGCGGCAGCATCAACCGAAAATCGGCTTCGAGCAGCGCCGGCAGCCGCGCGCTCACCGCCTGCCCGTCGCTCAAGGGCCGACCCATCACGAACGACTGGAACTTGAGCCACCGGCCGGCGGCGTGGTCCGGCGCGAAGCCGCGCGGCACCCGGCGCAGCACGGCCTCCTCGGATAAGCCGCCGAACCGTCGCCCCAGGCGCCGGTCGGTCGCGAGCTTCGCGAATCGCGCCGGATGCTCGGCGATCGCCTCGCGGAGCTGGAGCAGCGCTTCCCGCGGCGGCATCCACATGCCGCCTCCCAAAAATGAGTCGCCCGGAGCGATCTGGAAGTAGAACCCGGCGCCGCCGCCGGCGGCCTCGCGGCCCACCGCGCGCGAGCCGTCACGGTGATAGAACCAGCACGAGGCGTGGGTCTTGTAGGGCGACTTGTCGGCCGAGAAGCGGATGTCGCGGTAGATGCGGAACATCGAGCGTTTGGGGTCGCCGACGATCTCGGGGGCGAGCCGCGCCAGCCGCACGTCCATCTCCTCGATGAGCGCGTGCATCGGCTGCTTCACCGCCGCTTCGTACTCGGCGCGGTGGGCCTCGAACCACGGCCGGTTATTGTGACGTTTCAGGCTGCGCAGGAACGCCAGGGTGGCCGTCGAGAAGAGCATGCGAGCTCGCACCTCGGTAGCGGGTCATTGTTGCGTTCCGCCCGAGCCTCAATCATAATCCACCGGTCATCCGCTCGCGTCCGCCGTCGCTACTTTCCTCAATGGAGCTTCCAGTGAGATTCACCTCCCTCGTGCTCGCGGCGGGCCTGCTCGCCGTCGCCGTCTCCACCAGCAGCGGCCAGGCCGCCCAGTCTACCGCGGCGCCCAAGCCCGATCCGCGCGTCGGGCTGCGCGCCGGGCTGATGAATGCCGCCCAGGCGGCGTGGAACCTGCGGCTCGTGGCCGCGGCGCCGAAGCCGGCGCAGTTCATGAACGACAGCGACCCCGGCGACTTCGGGTTCCTCAATTCGGACCTGACGTTCACCGGACACTACGTCATCCAGGGCAACTTCCACGGGTTGCAGGTGTGGGACATCGCCAAGCCGGCCAAGCCGGTTCTGGTGACGTCCTACATCTGTCCCGACGCGCAGAATGACGTGTCGGTATATCGCAATCTCCTGTTCACCTCCGGCGAGGACTTCAACGGCCGGCTCGACTGCGGCACGCAAGGGGTGCAGGACACCGTCAGCAAGGACCGGATGCGCGGCATCCGCATCTTCGACATCTCGGACATCACGCACCCCAAGCCCATCACCGTGGTGCAGACCTGCCGCGGCTCGCATACGCACACGCTCGTGACGGCCCCGAATGACACCGCCAACGTCTACATCTACGTCTCGGGCGGGGCGCCGGTGCGCCCGGCCAGCGAGCTGGCCGGGTGCTCGGCGCTGGCGCCGGACAAGGATCCGAACAGCGAGTTGTTCCGCATCGAGGTGATCCAAGTGCCGGTGGCGCATCCCGACCAGGCGCGCGTCGTGAGCAAGCCGGCGATTCTCGCCGACCTGGTCGAGCCCCACAGCCATCCCGAGGCGGCCCAAGACATCGCGCGTAACGACTCGATCGTGGCGGCCGCGCGGGCGCAGGGCGCGTTCATCGCGAAGATCCGCGGCAACGATCGCGTGGTCCCGACGCGCGTGATCGATGCGCTGCTCGACGGCATCGTCAAGGCGCGCGGCAACTCCGGCCCCCCCACGGCGATCGACAGCGCCGCGCTGCGCGGCGCCATTCAGAGCCTTGTGGACACGCTGACCAAGCCCACCACGCCGCTTGGCCCGGGCGGCACGCGACCCGGCCCCGTGCAATGCCACGACATCACCGTCTATCCGGCCATCGGCCTCGCCGGCGGCGCGTGCGCGGGGTACGGCGTGCTGCTCGACATCCGCGACCCGGCAAACCCGCGGCGCCTCGCCGCGGCGGCCGATTCGAACTTCGCGTTCTGGCACTCGGCGACGTTCAACAACGACGGCACCAAGGTGTTGTTCACCGACGAGTGGGGCGGGGGGCTGGCTCCCAAGTGTCGCGCGACCGACAAGCCCGAATGGGGCGCGGACGCGATCTTCACGGTGTCGCACGACACGCTGACGTTCCGAAGCTATTACAAGATTCCGGCTCCGCAGACGCCGCAGGAAAATTGCGTGGCGCACAACGGCTCGCTCATTCCGGTGCCCGGCCGCGACCTCATGGTCCAGGGCTGGTATCAGGGTGGCGTGTCGGTCTTCGACTTCACCGACGCGGCGCATCCCAGGGAGATCGCGTTCTTCGACCGCGGGCCGATGGATTCGACCAAGCTCGTGGGGGCGGGCTCGTGGGCCGGGTACTGGTACAACGGGTACATCGTCAGCTCCGAGATCGGACGCGGGCTCGACGTGTTCGAGCTGGTGCCGAGCGGGTGGCTGTCGCAGAACGAGATCGACGCCGCGAAGCTGGTGCATTTCGATCAGCTCAACGTCCAGGACCAGCCGCGGCTCGTCTGGCCGCCGAGCTTCGTGGTGGCGCGCGCGTATCTCGATCAGCTGGCGCGGTCGAACGGCCTGGCGGCGGCGAGGATCGCCGCCGCGCGCAACGCGCTCGCGGGCGCCGAGCGCCAGTCGGGGCGGGGGCGCAAGGACGCGCTCACGCAGCTTGCGACCCAGCTGCGCGGTGACGCCGCGTCTGCGGCGGACCGGGCGAAGGTGCTCGCAGTCGTTGGGGC
This sequence comes from Gemmatimonadota bacterium, assembly GCA_003222205.1. Lineage (GTDB taxonomy): Bacteria > Gemmatimonadota > Gemmatimonadetes > Gemmatimonadales > GWC2-71-9 > QHVC01. The sequence continues at coordinate 5,154 of QHVC01000022.1, forward strand.
GGTCACCGACCTGGCGAACGCGACGCGCTAGGGCAGGATTGGTAGGTAGGGCAACGGCCCGATCGTCAGCAATGGCGGTCGGGCTGCTGTCGATTCTGCGGCTTCTCGTTCGTCGCCCTAGAGGTTGACATACTTGCCTTGAGCCATTATATAACCTTTCAGTTATGCAATCCACCGCCCGGCTCGACGCTATCTTCGCCGCTCTCGCGGATCCCACGCGCCGCGCCATCCTCGCTCGGCTGGCGTCCGGCCAGGCGTCGGTCAACGAGCTGGCCCAGCCGTTCGACATGAGCCAGCCGGCCGTCTCCAAACACCTCAAAGTCCTGGAGCGCGCGGGGCTGATCTCAGGCGGCCGCGACCGCCAGCGCCGGCCCCGCAAACTCGAGCCCAGGCCGCTGGCGGAAGCGACGAAATGGCTGGAGCGCTACCGCCGCCGCTGGGAAGGGAACTACCGCCGCCTCGACGCCCTGCTCGAGGAGCTGAAATCCAAGGAGAGGCAATGAGCACCCTCAAAGTCACCACCCCCTCGGACCGCGAGATCGCGATGTCGCGGACGTTCGACGCGCCGCGCCAGCTGGTCTGGGATGCACACACCAAACCCGAGCTGGTCAAGAAGTGGCTGGTGGGCCCGCCCGGCTGGTCCATGCCGGTGTGCAAGATCGACCTGCGCGTGGGCGGCAGCTATCGCTACGAGTGGCGCAACGACAAAGACGGCTCCACCATGGCCATGGGCGGCGTCTACCGCGAAATCAAGGCGCCGGAGCGGATCGTCAGTACCGAGAAGTTCGACGACCCGTGGTATGAAGGCGAAGCCGTGGACACGCTCGTCCTCACCGAGCGGGGCGGCAAGACCACCCTCACCACGACGGTGCTGTACGCGTCGCAAGCGACGCGCGATGCCGTCCTCAAGTCCGGGATGACGAGCGGCGTGGAGCAGAGCTACGACCGGCTCGGCGACCTGTTGACGTCCCCGAGGAGGTAGCCATGCAAAAGATCGTCCCGTTCCTGTGGTTCAACGACAACGCCGAAGAGGCGATGAATTTCTACGTGTCGATCTTCAAGAACTCGAAGGTCGGGCGCGTGACGCGCTACGGCGACGCGGGGCCCGGGCCCAAGGGCTCGGTCATGTGGTGCACATTCACGCTCGAGGGACAGGAGTTCCACGCGCTGAACGGCGGCCCGCAATTCAAGTTCACACCGGCGATCTCGTTGTTCGTGAACTGCGAGACGCAGCAAGAAGTGGATGAGCTGTGGCGGAAGCTTTCGGCGGGCGGTCGCGAGGACCAATGCGGCTGGCTGCAAGACAAGTACGGCCTGTCGTGGCAGATTGTTCCCACGGTTTTGGGCAAGCTCCTGGGGGACAAGGATCCCGTGAAGGCGAACAGAGCGATGCAGGCGATGCTGCAGATGAAGAAGCTCGACATCAAGGGTTTGCAGCGGGCCTACGACGGATGAGACGAGGCTGGGGGCCGGCGGTTGCGGTCGCCGCTCTCTCCCTGGCGGCCTGTGGTGGCGAGGGTCGGCAGCCTTCGCACGCCGCCGCCGCCCCGCCCGAGCCTCCGTCGCCGTCGTCACCGCCGTTCCGCAACGTCGCGACGCCGACTGCGTACGTCGGCGATGCCGCCTGCGCCGCCTGCCACACCAGCGCGGCGGCGGTCTACCGGCAGCATCCAATGGCGCAGTCGTTTCATCAACTGACGCCCCCGGTCGCTCCTCTCGAGAGCCCCCTCTACAACGCGGCGACCGGGTTCTCCTATACCGTCCTCCGAGTCGGCAGCCAATGGTACCAGGAGGAGTACTTGGAAGGCCCCGCGGGGAAGCGGCTCCACGACCTGCGGCGGCGCATGGACTTCGTGATGGGCAGCGGCCACGTGGGACGGACCTATTTCACGGCGCAGAACGGTCGCCTCTTTCAGCTGCCCCTCACCTGGTATCGACAGCACGGCTGGGACTTCAGCCCCGGCTATGAAATCAACAACGCTCGCTTCGACCGCGTGCTGCCCGACCGCTGTCTCGCCTGCCACGGCAGCTATCCTCGGCCCATCCCCTTCCTCGAAGGCAAATACGCTGCGCTGCCTCCCGGCATCGGGTGCGAGCGCTGCCACGGTCCCGGGGCGCTCCACGTCGCCGAGCGCCAAGCGGGTGGAGCGCGGCGCCCCGCAGCCGGCCGCGAGTACGACAACACCATCGTAAACCCCGCGCGCCTGCCGCTGGAGCGGCGACTCGACGTTTGCGAGCAGTGCCACGTGCACACGACGGTCACCGTCCTGCGCGAGGGCCGGGACGCCTTCAGCTTCCTCCCATCGCAGCCGCTCAGCGATCAGGTGGCGTTCTTCAAGGTCGCGGGCAGCATCGATATCGTGTCGCACGCGGATCGCCTGCGGCAGAGCGCCTGCTTCATCGCGACCAGGGGAACGTCGCGCCCGCTCGAGTGCGCGACGTGTCACGACCCCCACCAGCCGCCGCCGGCGCTCCCGGAGCGCAGCCGGCCGTGCGTGACCTGCCACGCCGCGGCCGCGCTCGCGCAGCGACTCCCGCCAGCGGCTCGCCGCGATCACATCGCTTCGGCCGATTGCGTCGGCTGCCACATGCCCCGGGTCCGGGAGCGGGTGCCGCACAGCGTGTTCACGGATCACTGGATCCGCGTTGTCACCGCCCCGTTGCCTCCCCAGCCTCCCCGCCGCGGAGCGGCCCCCATCGAGGCCTACTTCGAGCGGGACCGGGCCGGGCCGGAGGCCGCGATCTATCAGGGCATGGGCGCGGTGGTGTATGCATCGCTCGCCAATGACGGGCGCGTGTTAGCCAAGGCGGCGGCGGCGTTGCAAGGAGCCTTGGGAGACGACACGACCCGCGGCGAGGCGCACTTCCTGCTGGGGCTGGCGTACCGGCAGATGGGGAAGACCGACGCCGCGCTGCGCGCCTTGGAGCAGGCGGTGCGCATCGACTCCAACCGTCCCGATCGGCTGCAGGCCCTGGCGCGGGTGTACGAGCGCGCCGGTCGCCCAGCGGCCGCCATCGCCGCGCTGTATCGGCGCGCGCTGGAACTGCAGCCGGCCCTCGCCTGGATCCGGGCCGATTATGCGGACTTCCTGCACGCACAAGGGTGGGAGCTCCGCGCCGACGCGGAGTCCGCCTACCGCACGGCGCTGGCGGAGCAGCCGAGCCTCGACGTGGCATGGTTCAACCTGGGGGTGCTGCTGACCGAGGAGGGCCGGCTCCCCGCGGCCAGCGACGCGTTCCGGAACGCCGTCCAGCTGAACCCGTTCCTCGCGGAGGCGCTGTCCGATCTGGTGGAGATCGGAACGACGCCGCATGCGGTCCTGACGGTGCGGACCCTGGGCGCTCCGCTCGAGACCATGCCGGTCCGCGCCCGGCCTCCCGGTGCCGTGCAGCTGGTCGTGACGATCGTGCAGGGGAGGCCGGCGGCGGTCTTCTTCAACCTCCCGCGCCGCTCGAGCGTCGAGATTCTCGAGCCCGACGGCACGGTCGTCCGGGCGTTGCCGGCGGGTGACCAATCAACCCTGACGTGGGACCTGTATACCGAACGAGGCGATCCCGTTGCGGGGGGACTATACCGCGTCCGGGTGACGCGGCGCGGCGCGGCGGGCCAGCCGGAGACCCTCCAGATGTTCTCGATCGGGATCGTCCGCCGGCCCGTGGGGTGAGCGGCGGGCCCGACCTTACAGCTTGTAGCCGACCAGCGTCCCCGCGGCGGTCTTGAGGAACAGCATCCCCGCGACGTCGTCCACGGCATACACCGGCTCGCGCTCCTTGCCGAGATCCACGCGCGACCGCGGCTGCCCGCTGTCCTTGTCGATCTGCAGCAGCACGTTGCCGTTCCCCTCGGGCGCGCGCGTCAGCATGAACACCGATCCCGGGACGGTCAGCGAGGCCCGGAACCGCGTGCTGGCGAGCGTTGCCGCCTGGTGCGAGTAGCCCGCGAGCTGCGCGCCGCCCTGGGAGTAGGCCGTCGCCAGCTGGCCCGTCAAGCGTCGGGCGGTGGAGTCCGTGGCGTTGCGCGACATCTGCGCGAAGGCGTCGCCGTACGCCGAGGCGACGGCCCCGTATAAGCCGGCGCGCACCGCGTTGATGCGGTACAGCGCGCGCAGCAGCCCCGGCAGCTGCGGCGCGGGGTTGTACACCTGCTGCTTGATCTGCCCGTCCCGCCCCAGGACCACCAGGTTTTGCGGTGAAATGAGCACGATGCCGGCGGTGCGGATCTCCATGGCGGTCGGATCCTCGCCACCCTGCAGCTTGATCTCGCCGCCGAGCGGGCGGAACGTGCCGGCATCGCGATCGACGGCGTAGAGCTTGTGGTCGCGGTTCGCGAACACGTACAGCGTCCGCCCCTCCACCACGTGATGCAGGTAGTAGCGCGCGGCATCGTAGTCCTGATCGTTCCCACCCCACGGCCGGCCGCTCTCGATCGCGTCTTTGAACTTCGGCTGTCCGCTGGTGAGGTCGATGATGTTCACTTCCGCATTCGTCGCCGGGTCGGGGCGCGAGATATAGAGCAGCCCGGCCGGCGTCAGCTCGGCGTAGGCGAGCTGGCCCTTGATCTTCACGTCCTTGTTCAGGCGCACGGTGGCCGTGGCCACATCCAGCACGTTCACGAACGTGCGCGACTCGGCGTCCACCGCGAGCACGGCGGAGCCGCCGGCGATCAACGCCTGCGTGACCGTGCCGCGCATCCGTAAGGGCTTCGCGGCGATGGTCGTTCCGTCTTCATAGCGCGCGACGTTCAGCCCTGTCTGCACCACGCCGTTGACGATGCGCACATTGCCGGTCGCCTCGTTCGCGGGCGGCGATTCCGGGAGGATGATGATGCCGCCGGGGTGTTGCACGATATCGTGTACCCAGCCGTCGATCGTGGCGGGCTGGGCCCACAGCGGATGACCGTCGGCGAGACGAAAGGCCATGAGCCGGTCGTCGAAACTCACGTAAATGCGATCGGGTTTGTCGATCGACGGGTACAGCCGCACGTGGCGCGCGGGGTTGCCGGCGCGCGCGGTGGGCAATGTCGCGGACCAGCGCACCGCGCCCGTCTTGGCGTCCAAGGCTCGGAGGCCCATCAGCGTGTGGACGACGATCACCTCGGGCCCCGCCTGCAACACCTCGAGCGCGGTGGCTCCGGACGCCGCGCGCACCAGGCCCTGCATCAAACCCCCGAGTCCCCCCCTCCGGGGCTCGGTCTGCTGAAACAGCGATTCGCTCGCCCAGCGCTGATCGCCCGTCACCAGGTCGAAGAGCGCGACGACCGGCGGCCCGGAGGCGCGTCGACCGTGCACGAGCAGGGTGCCGCTCTGCGGCAGCACGCGGCGGGTGACGACCTGCGTCATTGAGAGCTTGCGGGAATCGAAGACGGTCGCGCCGGTCACCGGGTCGAACACCACCAGCAGGCCCGGGCGTGCCGCTTCCATGAGCAGCGACCCCTCGACCATGCGGACGCTATCGGCCGGCAACCCGCCGAGCTCGGGCTTCTGCCACGCGACCACGCCGCGTTCGATCTCGACCCCCGTGAGCGCCGCGTCAGTCGAGACGAGCAAGACACCCGCGGGCGTGACCTGCTGCCAGCGGATCTCGCCGCCTCCCGGCACCTTGAGCGTCCACGCTGCGGTCGCGCCGGTGAGAGCGGGCGCAGGCCCCACGGCTTGAGCGCGGACCGCCGAGGAGACTGCGAC
>QHVC01000023.1 GCA_003222205.1 Gemmatimonadota bacterium
CGTGCGGTCGAAGTCGGCGGCCCCGCCCCGCGCCCGCTGCAGATGCTGGATGCCGAGGCGGATCGGCGTCAGCGGATTCTTGATCTCGTGCGCCACCTGGCGGGCCATCTCCCCCCACGCGATGACGCGGGCCGCGCGCGCCAGCTGGGTTGCGTCGTCGAGGGCGACGACGCACCCGTCCGGACTCGGCCCCAGCGCGGCCAGCTGGACGCGGATCTGCCGACCGGCGACCTCGAACTCCCGCTCGGCGATCCCGGCCGCTCCGGCCGCGAGAAACGCCGCGACGGCGTCCCACACGGGCTCCCAGACGGGAGCGGCCGTCCGACGCAACAGGTCCCCGGGCTCGAGCGCGGTGCCGAGCAGCTCCTCGGCGCGCGGATTGGCCATGGTCACCCGGAGATCGGAGTCCACGGCGACGACGCCGGTCGCCACGTTCGCGAGCACCTGCGCCGTGCGCCGGCGTGCGTCCTCGAGTGCGCCCTGGCTGCGGCGCACGTCGGAGGCCATGCGCTCGAACGCCGAGAGCACCGGCGTGAACTCGAGTGGCGCGCCGGGCGGGAACGCCGGGACCGAGACGCCGCGTCCCACCGCCACAGCGGCGTCCCGGAGCGCGGCGACCGGGCGGGCGAGCGTGCCCGCGGCCAGCCCGGCGAGCACCACGGCGGCAACCACCCCGACGAGGATCGCGAGCACCAGCACATACGCGAGGTCTTCCTGTTGCTGGCGGACGCGCTCGTCGTCGAGCAGCTGCGGGACCGCGAGGGTGCCGAACGTCGTCGGCGGGCCCGGTGCCACGACCAGGTACCCGACCCGCACCGGGCGGCCGGCGGCCCGCTCGTCGGTCGTCACTTCCAACTCATCTTCGAGCGCCAACCGCCGGAACACGCGCGGGGCGAGCAATGGGTCGACGAGACCGAGCTCGGCGAGTACCGGGGCGCTCGCCCCGATCAGCCGCCCCCCCCGATAGATCCACAGGTCAGCGTCGAGGCGGGCGCCCAGCTCGCCGGCAGGGACCTGCGTCGCCATCGGCGCCGCGTCACGCAGCGTTTGGCGAATCAGCAGGTCCCCCGCGCGCCGGGCTTCATCTCCGAGACGGGCGAAGCTCCACGCCCCGAACAGCAGCACCGGTAGCACGAAGAAGCCGCTCAGGGTGGCGGTGAGACGGAACCGGTAGCTCGAGCGCAATGCGCTCAGGGTCTGCGGCAACGCCAGGCGCCACGGCTCCGACAGCATGCGACTGAACCACCCTATCGCCGCCAACAGCAGCAGATCGGCCGCGACGAGGAGCGCCCCGCGCACCAGCAGCCCCCACAGGCCCCCCAGCTCCACCATGACGTGCACGTGCCGGGCCCCGCCCGGCAGGTCCACGTGCCGCTCCCCGCGCGCGAACCACCCGTCGCGCGTCCACGACACGTCCGGCCCCATCCCGGCCATCACCGGCTCGGCCGGTCCCAGAGAAATCGAGTAGGGCGGCGCGCGGCCCAGCTCGCCGCGCAGGAAGCGCGCGACGCGGTCCGGCGCCATATAGCGCGACCGCGGCCCGACCCCGACCGTGAGCATGTCGCCCGACGGCAGCGGCGCGACCAGCACGTAGTGCACGCCCGGAACGCGCTCGAGTCGCTCGACCCGGGCCCCGCGCGCGGTCACGGGGGACCGTACCAACGCGGCGAGTACTGGAGTCGGCAGGTCCAGCGTCGCGAGCCGGATCTCGGCGATGGGGTTCCCTACGGCGGACCACAGCGCGAGCACCGTCGGGTAGTCCCGCGCCGCGAGCGGCGAGCGCTGCCACAGCGCGTACAGCTCCCCCGCCGAGTGTGGCGGCGACCCGCGCTGCGCCTCCTGCCCGACGCGCTCCAGCAGCGCCACAGCGACCGCGTCCCCTTCGGTGCCGAGGCTCTGCGCGTCGCGCCGGGCGAGCTGGAGACGGCCTTCCACGGCCGCCCCCCACGTGACGAGTCCCGCCGCGGTCCCCGCAACCGTCGCGATGCCGACGAGTGCCCAGCGGCGCGGCGCCGGTACGATGACGCCGACCAGGGCGGGCAGCCACATGAACGTGTACCACTCGGGCCACGCGCCGGACGGGCGCCACAGCAATAACCCCCCGACCGCGATGAGGGCAGCCCACACGCACGCCACAGGCAGCGTCCACGGCACACGCGCAGACGCGACGGGGCCGCGGACGAGGGCGGCGGCTAGCAGCACCAGCGCCATGCTGGCCGCCGCCAGCGAAACCTCCCACGACAGCCATAGACCGAGACTCACGCCCCCGGCGGGCGGCTGGATGCCGCGCCCGAAGTAGCGCACCACATACGGGGCGACGAGCAGCAGCGACAGCGCGGCTGCCACGCTCCACCAACGCCGCCGCGGGGCACGCCGCCACAGCGCGGCCGCGCCGAGCAGGACGACGACTCCGAGCACCGTGAGCGAGCCCGCCGAAGCGCTGAAGTCGCGCAACAGCGGGCGGTAGAAGGTGGCCGGGGAGAATAGGGTGGCGAGCGGCAGTGACGGGCCCAGCGGGGCGCGGGCGAGGGCCCACGCGGCGGCCAGCATGACCGCCCAGCGCCACCGCCCCGCCGGCGCGGCGACGAGGAGAAAGAGCAACGTCGCCGCGAGCGCCACGCCGGCACGACGCGCGATGGTCGACATCGCGGCCAGCTTCGCGTCGCCCTGGGGAGGCGGCACCGGCAGCACGCTGAACAGCGTGGGGCTGCTCGTGCATTTGAGCGGGCAGAAATCGAACACATCGGTGTCGCGGGGAGCCCTCCCGGCCGCGTACAGCCGGAGCACGACGCCGTGCTCGCGCCCGAACGCGACGCTCACCGCGCCGTCGCGGTCGGGCGCCGCCGGCGACGCATCCAGGAGAACCGTCCCCACCGCCGTACCGCCCGCCTGCGTCTGGCGCCGCGCCTCCAGCGTCACGTAGAATGGTGTGATGTCGGCCCGCAACTCCGTCGTATCCATCCCGGGGATGAGCCGGTGCCGCCCCGCCCACGCCTCGGGTACGCCATCCGGCCCGAGGATCATCACCCCGCGCTCGGGAGCGGCCCCGCCGCCTACGGCATCGGCGAGTCGCCTAAACTCGTCCTGGGCCGGCAACAGGGAGGCGGTCGCTCCCCGTTCCGCCAGCCGCCGGGCCTGGGTGACGGCGTCCGACAGCGTCGCTTCAAGGGCGCGCGAGGCCCGAGTGATGCGCGTTTCGCGCAGCGCCACCCAGCAGCACTCGATGCGCCGCACCTGGAGCACGCCCGCGACGAGAATGCCGCCGAGCACGAGGGCGGCCAGCGCGGCGAGACCGGCTCCGACCGCGCGCCAGGCGCCCGCGCGCACCAGCGCCGCCGCCGCGAGGACGGCCGCTCCCCCCGAGACCCAGGCCCACGCCGGCGCCTGCGCGTGCAGCCACTCCGCTGCCGCGACGACCGCGACGGCGCCAGCGACCACGACGTGAGTCAGCCGCTGCGCCTCAAGGCGCTGGTTCCCGACGAGGTGCGCGCTGCCCTTGCGCACGACCCGCGCCTCCTCGTCCCCGTCGGCACCTGTGAGCAGCACGGCCCGCACCTCCCCCTGGGCTGCGACACGATCATCGTCGAGCGGCTCGCCGACGATCTTTCGGCCCGCTTCGGCATCCTGCGCGCGCCCACCGTCGAGTACGGCGTGAACACCGCCACCAAGGTGCCGTACCCCGGCAACGCTGCGGTGCGCCGCAAGACTCTACACCGCTGGTTGAACGACCTCGTCGGCGCGTGGGAGCAGAGCGGCGTCGAGACGTTCGTGATCCTCACCGCCCACGGACACGACCCGCACCAGGAGGCCCTTTCGACGCTGCGCACCAGCCGGGCTCGTGTCTTCACGGTGGACGTTTTCGCTCTCGACTTCGGCGCCCAGCTCGACGACGCCGACGGGCCCGTCCACGGCGGCGAGCTCGACACCTCCCTGCTCCTGTACATCGCCCCGGAGCTGGTTCACATGGACCGCGCCCAGGACTTTCTCCTCGAGGGCCGCGCCCGCACCCGCCACCAGCGCGGCCTGACCGGGCCTCTTCCGGCGGTCAGCCCGGGCTCCCTCGGTCGCCCCAGTCTCGCCTCCCGCGAGAAGGGGGAGCGGCTGTATAAGATGATTGTCGAGCGTATCGCCGCGCGAGTTCTCAACGGCGGGCCGCAGCCCGTATGATCGCGCTCGCCGCCGTGCTCGCGTCGCTGCAGGCGCCGCTCGACTCGGGGGTCTTCGTCGTCCGCCAGGACACCGTCGAGATCGCGCGCGAGAGTTTCCGGCTGCTCCCGTCGCCTGCCGGGGGCTTCACCCTGACGGCCACCACCCGCTACGATCGCGGCCGGCCCGTGGTGGTGCTCGCGCCGCTGGTCGCGTTCACCGCCGATTCCCAGCTCGCGACGCTGCAGTACGACGTCGCGGACCCGCGCGAGCCCGTGCGGATTCTCGGGCAATTGGGGCGCGGCCGCGTCACGCTGCGCTACCTCGGGCACGCCATCGAGCGCGCCCGGGAGTTCCCGGCGGGCGCGGTCACCCTCGTGCTGGACGACTCCGTCTTCGCGTTGTACGCGGCGGCCGCCTGGCGCGCCAGTCCCGTCCCCGCGACGTTCACCGTCATCTACCCGCGCGGCGCGCGGCGCGCCACGCTGACGATCCGGGATCTCGGCCTCGAGGCCACCACCGTCAACCGGAACCCCGCCGCCCTGCGTCACGTGGTCCTCTCGGGCGGGGCGGACGGCGCGGTGCATCTCTGGCTGACCCGCGACGGCCGCCTCCTGAAGGTGGAGATCCCCGCGCGGCGCGTGGTCGCGGAACGGGCGCCCGGCGACTGACCCTCCCCCGCCGGGGAACCGCCCGCTACCTTGTGATCGAGGCCTACCCCGCACGTGTCTGAGGACGAAACCCCGCACGGCATTGGCGCGTACAGGGTTCGCCTCACGAACCGGTTCCAAGGATTCTCATGAGACACGTGTTGTTGACCGCCGGGCTGATCGTGTGCCCGGCGCTCACTTCCGCCCAGCAGCGGTCCGCTCCGGCCGCGCTCACGCTGGCTGATGCCATCGCGATCGCCCGCGAGCATAATCCCGCCTACCGCCAGGCGCTCAACAACGCCGGACCCGCTGCCTGGGCGGCGCGCAACGCCTTCGCGAACATTTTCTTCCCAACGGTCACCGCCTCCGGCGGCATCGGCTACAGCGGCCCGGGATCGCAACGGTTCCTGACCCAGAATTTCTCGCAGAGCGTCGCGACGCAGTCCTCGAGCTACAGCCTCGGCCTCAACTGGGAGCTGTCGGGACAGACGTTGTCGGCCCGACCGCTGCAGCGCGCACAGGAGCGCGCCACCGACGCCGACATCGTCGGTGCGGCACAGGCGCTGAGCTCGGCAGTCACCCAGCAGTACCTGACTGTGCTGCAGGCGCGGGAGACCGCCGACGTCGCTCAGAAGCAGCTCGAGCGGAACCAGCAGTTCCTCGCGCTCGCTCGGGCCCGCTACGGCGTGGGCCAGGCGACGCTGATCGACGTCCGCCAGGCCGAGGTGGCGCGCGGGCAGGCCGAAGTGGTGTTGCTGCGGGCGCGCACGGCCGTGAGCGTCGAGAAACTGCGGCTGTTCGAGCAGCTCGGCGTGAGCGCGCCGGTGCGGATCGACTCGGTTCAGCTCACTGACACCTTCGCCGTGGAGACGCCGCAGTGGAAGCTGGAGGATCTGCTCACGATGGCCGAAGCCCAGAACCCTTCGCTCCAGGCGCTGCGGGCGCGCGAGCGCGCGGCGGCGTGGGGCGTACGCTCGGCGACCTCGAGCTACGGTCCGTCGGTGTCGCTGTCGGCCAGCTGGTCGGGCTTCACGCAGCGCTTCACGGACATCAACCCGATCATCACCGGCCAGCAGCTCCAGTACGGATCGCTGTTACAGGACTGCCAGGACGAGAACCAGATCCGCACCAACGCGGGCCTGGCGACCCGCAGCTGCACCACCTACCAGTGGGGCGCGAGCCAGGAGCAGGCGCTGCGGGACCAGAACAGCCAGTACCCGTTCAACTTCACCCAGCAGCCGTTCCAGGCGCGGCTCACGGTGACGCTGCCGTTGTGGACGAACATGGCCCGGCCCCTGCAGGTCTCGCAGGCCCGCGCCCAGCATCAGGACCTCGAGGAGTCGGTCCGGGCGCGCGGGCTGGCCGTGCAGACGGAAGTGAGCCAGGCGTACCTGACCCTGCAGACGGCGTTCACGGCGATCGCGATTCAGGACACGAACCGTACCGCGGCGCGCGAGCAGCTGCAGCTCGCGACCGAGCGCTACCGGGTCGGGTCGGGCACGTTCTTCGAGCTGCTGGACGCCCAAGTGGCGTCGCTGCGCGCTGAGCTGGACTACGTGACGGCGGTCTACGACTATCACAAGGCGCTGGCCGTGCTCGAGGCGGCGGTCGGTCGGTCCCTGCGTTAACGAGAGGATTCACGCGACCATGTCCAAGCGAAACAAGGTGCTGCTGGGCGGCGGCGGGCTGCTGGCGATCGTCGCGCTGGTGCTGGCGAGCGCCAGCGCCAAGCGCGAGAAAGGGATCGAGGTCCGCTTCGAGAAGGTCGGCCAGCGCGACCTGGTCGCGGCCGTGACCGCGAGCGGCAAGGTCCAGCCGAAGAAAAAGGTCGACGTGAGCGCCGACATCACCGGCCGGATCACGCGGCTCGCCGTGCGCGAAGGCGACTTCGTGCGCAAGGGGCAGTTCCTGCTCCAGATCGACCCGACAATTTACCAAGCGAACCTGCAGCGCGCGGAAGCCACGCTGGCCTCCGCCCAGGCGGGGCTCGTGCAGGCCCAGGCGAACCGGGAGCAGGCGAAGCGGCAGCTGGGCCGGACCAAGGAGCTGCACGAGCAGAACCCCAACCTGGTCTCCCCCGAGCAGCTGGAGCAGGCCCAGACGGCCTACAACGTAGCCGAGGCGATCGCCAACTCCTCGGGCCACCAGGTGGACCAGGCTCGCGCGGGCGTGCAGGAGGCGCGCGACCAGCTCAGCAAGACGACGATCACCGCCCCGATGACTGGCCGCATCACGCGGCTCGCCGTCGAGGAAGGTGAGGTGGCGGTGCCCGGCACCTTCTCGCGCGAGACAGGCCTGCTGCTGACCGTCTCCGATCTGTCGGTCATCCAGGTCAAGGTCAACGTCGACGAAACGGACGTGGTGCGCATCCACCTGGCGGACTCCGTGGAGGTATCGATCGACGCCTTCCCGGACACGACGTTCACGGGTCGGGTGACAAAGATCTCCGACAGCGCGATTCTTACGGCGGCCTCCGCCGCCACGGGCAGCAGCGACCGGGCGGTGGACTACGAAGTAGAGATCACGCTCGACCACCCGCCGACCGACATCCGGCCCGACCTCTCGGCCACGGCGCGGGTCGTCACCGACACGCGCAAGCACGTGCTGTCGATCCCGATCATCGCGCTGACAGTGCGCGAGAACACGCCGGTGTCGACGGAGAATCGCCGCGTGGACACCGCCGTGACGGGCCGGAAGAAGGAGACCGAAGGGGTCTTCGTCGTGGTGAACGGCAAGGCGGCGTTCCGCGCGGTCAAGGTCGGCATCGCGGGCGACGAGTTTTTCGAGGTGCTCGACGGGCTGCGCGCGGGGGAGACGATCGTCGCCGGGCCCTACCAGGCGATCCGCGATCTGAAGGAGAACACCGCCGTGCGCCCCAGCCGCCAGACGGCCGACACCGCGCGGCGACGCACGTGAGCGAGACGCAGGAATTCCGGACGGGCGACACGCCGCTCCCGGACGTCCTCATCCTCACGCACAAGCTGGCGCGCGAGTACGACATGGGGTCGGAAACGGTCCGCGCGCTGCGGGGCGTGAACCTCCAGATCCGGCGCAACGAGTACGTCGCGGTGATGGGACCGTCGGGGTCGGGGAAGTCCACGCTCATGAACCTGATCGGCTGCCTCGACACGCCGACCGGCGGGGAGTACTGGCTCAACGGACAGCGGGTCTCCGACCTGAGCGATGACGCGCTCGCCCGGATCCGCAACAAGGAGATCGGCTTCGTCTTTCAGACGTTCAACCTGCTGCCGCGGGCGACGGCGCTGCACAACGTCGAGCTGCCGCTCATCTACGCGGGACTCGCCGCCCGCGGACGCCGCGCGCAGGCGGAGCACGCGCTGACGCGCGTCGGGCTCGCCGACCGGATGCACCACAAGCCCAACGAGCTCTCGGGCGGGCAGCGCCAGCGGGTGGCCATCGCTCGGGCCCTCGTCAACGAGCCCAGCATCCTGCTCGCCGACGAGCCCACCGGCAACCTCGACTCGACGACCAGCGCCGAGATCATGCAGGTGTTCGCGGACCTGCACGACCAGGGCCAGACGGTGGTCATGGTCACGCACGAAGCCGACATCGCCGCGCACGCGGCGCGCGTGGTGACGCTGCGCGACGGGCTCGTCGCCGCCGACCAGCGGCGCGCGGCCTGACGTGTCGTTTTTCGAGGCGGTCCGGCTCGCCCTGCAGCAGCTGCGCGCGCAGAAGCTCAAGAGCGCCTTCTCGCTGATCGGCGTGTTCATCGGGGTCACGTTCCTGATCGCGGCATGGTCGATCGTGAACGGAATGAACACCTACATGACCGAGAAGTTCGCGGGCACGCTGGTCGGCGTGAATACGTTTCACGTGCGGCGCACGCCGAATTTCACCCCCAACGTCAGCGACTCGGTGTGGCGGGCGTGGCGGCGCCGCCCGCGCATCACGTTCGAGGACGCACGGGCCGTCGAGCACGGCATCACCATCCCGGTCCAGACGGCCTGGTGGTCGCAGGATCGCGGCACCGTCGCATACGGACTGAAGACCACTCGTCAGGTCGGCTTGAATGGCGCGTCGGCCGCGTACTTCGCCATCCGCAACATCAAGATCGAAATGGGCCGGGCGTTCACGCCGCAGGAAGACCGGGCGGGCTCGAACGTGGCCGTGCTCGGCCACGATCTGGCCGAGCGACTGTTCGAGGGCCGGGACCCGATCGGCAAGACGCTGCGCGTCAACGGGCTGCCGTACCGGGTCATCGGCGTCGCCGAGCGGCGCGGGAACCTGTTCGGGATCTCGCTCGATAAGTTCGTCGTCGCCCCTGCCCTGTCGCCGATCCAGCGGGCGGTGAACCCGCCGGGCGTGATCGACGCGTTGATGGTGCGGGCCGGCTCCGAGCCCGAGATGCGCGCGGCAATGGAACAAGCCGAGGGCATCATGCGCAGCCGCCGCCACCTGCGGCCGCGCCAGGACGACAACTTCGCACTGGAGACCGCCGAGGGGGTGCTGTCGTTCTGGGGGAAGATCAAGCGCGCCTTGCTCATCGCCGGGCCCGGGCTGGTGCTGATCTCGTTCGTCGTGGGCGGCATCGTGATCATGAACATCATGCTGATGGCGGTGGCCGAGCGCACGCGGGAAATCGGGCTTCGCAAGTCGCTCGGCGCACGGCGGCGCGACATCCTGTGGCAGTTCCTGTCGGAGTCGGCCACCATCGCCGCCGTCGGCGCGGCGCTGGGCGTGTGCTCCGGCATCCTGCTCTCGGCGCTGCTCGACGCGGTGACGCCCCTGCCGGCGCGCGTGTCGCCCGGCGCGGTGGTGCTCGGCGTGCTGCTCGGCAGCGTCGTCGGCATCGTCGCGGGCGTTTATCCCGCCTCCCGCGCCGCACGACTCGACCCCGTCGTCGCCTTGCGGCAGGAGTGACGGGTGACCTCCACCTTCGAAGGGGTCGGCATCGCGCTGGCGTCGCTCCGGGCCCACAAGGTGCGCGCCGCCCTCACGATCCTCGGTGTGGCCATCGGCGTAATGGTGGTGATGGTGATCGGCGCCCTGATCAGCGGCTTCAACAAAAGCGTGAGCGACGAACTCGCGTCGCTGGGGCCGAAGACGTTCTGGGTCGGGCGGTTCTTCCAGGGCGGCATCGGGATCTGCGACGGCTCGGACGAGAACTGCCCCTGGCGCCGCAACCCCGCGATGACCGTTGACGAGGCGCGCGTCATCGCCGCCGTGCCCTCGGTGAGCTTTGTCGCCCTGGGCGAGGACGCGGGCGGCGGCAGCCAGGTGGCCTTCGGCGACCGCAAGACGACCTCGGTCAACATCAACGGCCGCAGCGCCGACTGGGTGAAGATCGCCGGCGGCGACGTGTTCCCGGGACGCTCCTTCACCCCCGTTGAGGACGTCGCGGGCGCGCAGGTGGTCGTCGTCAACAAGAAACTGGCCGACTGGATCTTCGGCCCCCTGGACCCGATCGGCCGCGACCTCAAGATCGCCGGGCTCTCCTACGAGGTGATCGGCGTCTTCAACCCGCCACCGAGCCTGTTCGGCGAGGACGACCAGTTCCAGGTCATTCTCCCCCACGGGGCGTTCGTCAAGCACGTGCCCTACTGGAAGGGCTGGATGCACTTCTTCGTCGGCCCGGCGGCCACCGTGAGCACCGAGCAGGCGATGGAAGATGTGACCGTCGCACTGCGCGTCCAGCGCGGCCTGCGGCCGGGACAGGACAACAACTTCGCCGTCGTTTCCCAGGAGACCTACCTCGCGAGCATCAACTCCATGACGCTCATCCTGCGCGTGGTGATGATCGCACTGTCGATGGTCGGGCTGCTCGTGGGCGGCGTGGGCGTGATCGCGATCATGATGATCTCGGTCACCGAGCGCACCCGCGAGATCGGCGTCCGCAAGGCGCTCGGAGCCACGCGGCAGGCGATCCTGTGGCAGTTCCTCGTCGAGGCCGCGACGCTCACCCTGGCCGGTGGCGTCTGCGGCATGATTGCGGGAGGCGCGATCGCGCTGTTCCTCGCCGTGGCGACCCCGATCCCGGCCCATGTCCCGCTGCTCTCCATCGTCGTCGCCCTGGTCGCTGCGGCGTTCACGGGCATCCTCTTCGGCATCTACCCGGCCAGCCGCGCCGCGCGACTCGACCCCGTCGAAGCCCTGCGCTACGAATAGCCGTTAGTTTGTAGTCTCATGCCGGTCTACGAAGCCGTGCTCCTCGCGCTCCAGGCGGTCTGGAGCCACAAGTTACGCTCGTTCTTCACGCTGCTCGGCATCATCGTCTCGGTGGCGTTCCTGGTCGCGGTCGTCGCGGTCATCCAGGGGATGAACGCCTACGTGCGCGAGCGCCTCGCCGGCGCGATCGTCGGCGTCAACGCGTTCCAGGTCCGCCGCGACCCCATCCAGGTCGGCTTCATCGACGACGAGGAGTACCGCCGCATCCAGCGCCGGCCGATCATCGCGCCGGAGGACGTGCCGCTGGTGGAGCGCGCCCTCCCCGATGCGCAGGCCATCGCGCTGCAGTCCGGCTGGCCGACGCCGATGGCCGACGTCCACTGGCGCGACCGCACGGTGGGTGACGCGTTCGTCTTCGGCGTCACGGCCCCGTACGTCGTCGTACAGGACTATCAGTTCGCCGCCGGCGAGCCGCTCACCGACACTGACGTGCGCGAGCGGCGGTTCGTGGGCGTCTTGGGCTTCGACGTCGCCGACAAGCTGTTCGGGAGCCCGGCGCAAGCGGTCGGCCAGACGATCCGCGTGCGCGGGACCCAGTTCACCGTCAAGGGCGTGATCGCCAAGAAGGGCACGGTGCTGGGGCAGTCGTGGGACGGCTTCGTGATGCTGCCGCTCACGACGTTCGAGATGCTGTACGGCCGCCGCCAGACCATGGTGATCTCCGTCAAGATGACCACCGCCGTGAGCGTCAACGACGGGATGCTGCGCGCCGAGGAGGCGATGCGCATCGCCCACCGGCTGCGCCCCAGCGCCGAGGACGACTTCACGGTGGACACGGGCGAAGGGTTGATCGCGTTCTGGGCCAAGCTCACGCGGGTCATTTTCAACGTCGTGCCAGCTGTCGTGATTATTGGCGTCGTCGTGGGAGGGATCGTCATCATGAACATCATGCTGATGAGCGTGACCGAGCGAACCCGCGAGATCGGCGTGCGCAAGTCGCTCGGCGCATCGCGCCGCGACATCCGGCGCCAGTTCCTCGCGGAATCGATGACGCTGTCGCTGCTCGGCGGCGTGGCCGGCCTCGCCGCGGGATTGGGCCTCGCCGTGCTGGTCCAGGCGGCCACCCCCCTGCCCGCCCGCGTGACGCTGTGGTCAGTGGGCGTCGCCTTGAGCCTCGGCATCAGCGTGGGCGTCGTGTTCGGCGTCTACCCCGCGATCCGCGCCGCCCGCCTCGATCCGATCGAGGCGCTGCGCTACGAATAATGGCCGCGCCCCTGCATGCGGCACGCGAAGGCTGGCGGATCGCGCTCGACCAGCTGCGCGCCAACAAGCTGCGCTCGGCGCTCACGATTCTCGGTGTCGTGATCGGCATCGCCACCGTCATGGCGATGGCCTCCATCGTCGCCGGCTTCCGCGAGCAGATCGTGAACACGCTCGAGGTCGTCGGGCCCACGACGTTCCGGGTGCTGCGGTACTTCGGTTCGACGCCCTTGAACCCCGACGCGCTGCCGCGCGAGGTACGCATTCGGCCGAAGGTGACGGCCCCGGAGGCGAAGGCGATCGCGCGCCTCCCGGAGATCCATTACGCCGCGATCTGGACGCAGCTGTTTCAACGGTTCGAGTACGGCGGCGACCACACCCGTTACCTGAGCGTGTTCGGTGCCGACGACCGCTTCATGGAGATCCTGGGCGGCAGCCTGGCGCGCGGCCGGCCGTTCACGCTCGCCGAGCTGCGCGACGGCACCCCCATTCTCATCGTGGAGCAGCGCACCGTGGATCGGCTGTTCGGCTCCGTGAACCCGCTGGGGCGCATCGTGCGCGTCGGTGGGCGCCCGTTTCGCGTGGTCGGTGTGTGGCAGCGCCCCACCAACATCTTCGAGGTGCCAGGGACACCGGAGATCGCCGGCGTGGTGCCGTTCGAGGCGGCCCGCCGCAACTTCTTCATCGACGAAGTCAACGGGCTGATCATCCTGGTGAAGCCCAAGCCCGGCGTGCCGGTGAGCCGGGCCATGGACGCCGCCACCGTGCAGCTACGACGGATGCGCGGGCTGCGCGTCGGCGACCCGAACAGCTTCGACCTGCTGACGTCCGACCAGGTGCTGAGCATCTTCGACAGCCTGACGGGGGCCTTTTTCCTGGTGATGCTGGTGCTGTCGAGCATCGCGCTGATGGTGGGTGGGATCGGGGTGATGGCGATCATGACCGTCTCGGTGACGAGCCGGACGCGGGAGATCGGCCTGCGGAAAGCCTTGGGCGCCACGCGGCGCGCGATCCTCTGGCAG
>QHVC01000024.1 GCA_003222205.1 Gemmatimonadota bacterium
AGCAGCTGCGGGCGCGCATCGCCGTCGGGTTCCGACGCATCGCGTTCTTCGTGCTGCCGTCCGCGTTCCTGTTCGCGGCCCTCGGGCCCGTGGTCGTCGCCGCGCTGTTCCAGACGGGCCGCTTCGCGCACAGCGACAGCGTGCTGGTCGGGGGCGTGATCGCGGCCTACGGGGTCGGCCTCCTGGGGCAGGCGACCGTCAAACTGTTTGCGTCCGGATTCTACGCCCTGCGGGACACCCGCACGCCGGTGAAAATCGCGGCCTTTTCGCTCGCCGTCGGGAGCGGGCTCGGCTGGCTCCTGCTCAGATGGTTCGGGCCCGCGGGGATCGCGCTGGGATCTTCCGTCGGCGGGACGCTCAGCACGGTGCTGCATTTGCGCGATCTGGACCGGCGCATCGGCGCCGTGCTGGGGCCGCAACATTGGCGGGCGGTCGGCGCCGCGGTGGCAGGTGCCGGGGCGGCTGCCCTCGCGGGGCTCGCTGCGGCAGGCCTCGGCGCGGGGCTCGCGCCGGTGCCCCGGGCCCTGGCCGCCGTGGGTATCTTTGGAACTGTGTACGCCGCAATCACCGCTGCGCTGCGGCACCCCGACGCTCTTCGCACATGGCAATCCCTGACCTCCTGGCGCGCAAGCTAGACACCCTGCCGGACCGTCCCGGCGTCTATCTCTGGAAGGACGCCGCGGGCCAGATCCTCTACGTCGGCAAGGCCAAGAGCCTGCGGGCGCGGGTGCCCGCGTACTTCCCCGCCGAAGTGCAGGAGACGCCGGAGCGCGCGGCGCTGGCCCGGCAGATCGCCGATCTCGAAACCATCGTGGTGCCGAGCGAGGCACAGGCGCTGCTGCTCGAGAACAATCTGATCAAGGAGCACAAACCGCGCTTCAACATCCGGCTCACGGACGACAAGAGCTACCCGCGCATCGCCGTCACGCTCGGTGAGCCGTTTCCCCGGGTCCTCGTGGTGCGCCGGGTCAACCTCCCCGGCGCCCGCTACTTCGGGCCGTACACCGACGTCAGCACCTTGCGGCAAACGCTGAAGATCATCCGGCGCCTCTTCACGGTGCGCTCGTGCCACTACGCCCTGCCGGACGACCATCCCGACCGCCCCTGCCTCGATTACCACATTGAGCGGTGCCGCGCCCCGTGCGTCGGTTTTCAGAGCCGCGAGGACTACGGGCGGATGATCGACGACGTCCTGATCTTCCTCGAGGGCAAGACCGCCGACGTCCGCGCTCGCCTCCGCGACCGCATGATCGAGGCGAGCACGCGCACCGACTATGAGCGGGCCGCTCAGCTGCGCGACGCCCTGGAGTGGCTGGACCAGCTCGAGCAGCCGCAGGCGGTTGAGCTGGTCGGCGGGGGCGACGCCGACGCGATCGGCTTCGCACGCGACGGCGACGAGGCCTGCGGCGTGGTGCTGCGGGTGCGCGGGGGCCGCGTCATCGCGCGCGACCACCGCTTCTTCGAGCACGTGGAGCACGAGTCGGAAGGC
Source organism: Gemmatimonadota bacterium (assembly GCA_003222205.1). Lineage (GTDB taxonomy): Bacteria > Gemmatimonadota > Gemmatimonadetes > Gemmatimonadales > GWC2-71-9 > QHVC01. The sequence continues at coordinate 1,490 of QHVC01000024.1, forward strand.
GCGGTACTCACCGCTTTTCTTGTCCGCTACTATCTGCCGCTGGAGGCGCGGGCGGCCCGCGTGCTGTTGCCGTTCGCGCCGGAAGACGTGGAGGCGCTGGGAGAACTGGCGGCGGGCGTGGAGTGGTCGGTGCCCCAACGCGGAACCAACGCCCGGCTGGCGGATCTGGCGCAGCAGAACGCCCGGCACCTCCTCGAGAGCTTGATGATCGAGTCGTTCGACATCGAAGAGCGCGCCGCCGATCCCGTATACGACCTGGGGCGTGACTTGGGACTCGCCGCGGTGCCGCGCTCGCTGGTGTGCGTCGACATCTCTACGAACCAGGGGCGCGACACCGTCGGCTCGCTCGTGTGGTTCGAGGCCGGCCGTCCCAAGAAGGCCGAGTACCGCCGCTTCCGGATCAAAGGTCCGGGCCAGCAGGACGACTTCGCGGCCGTGCACGAGGTAGTCACCCGGTTCCTGCGGCGTCGCCTCGAGGAGCAGCAGCCCCTCCCCGACCTCATGGTCATCGACGGCGGCAAGGGACAGCTCGGCGCCGCGCTCGAGGCCGCGCGCGGCGTGGGCTGCGACCAGCTGCCGATCGTCAGCCTCGCGAAACGGGAGGAGGAGGTGTTTCTCCCCGGGCGACCGGACGGCCTGCGCCTGTCGCGGCGCAGCCCCGGCCTGAAGCTGCTGCAGCGCGTGCGCGACGAGGCCCATCGCTTCGCGGTCAGCTACAGTCGCGGCCGCCGCGCCCGGCGTACCCTGACCTCCGAGCTGCTCACCATCCCGGGCATCGGCCCGAACCGCCGCCGGGCCTTGTTGGAGCGCTTCGGCTCGCTGGCGGGCGTCCGGACTGCATCCGCTCCGGAGATCGCCGCCCTTCCAGGATTCTCGACCAGGCTCGCCGAGCGGATCCTCGAAACCCTGAAGCCGCGCGCATGACCTTCCCCTGGTCCCTGGAGTGCTCGGCGTGCGGCCAGACGCGGGATGCCGACGGGCTGCCTGGCGTGTGCGAGCGCTGCGGCCAGCCGTACCTCGTGCGTTACGCCACGTGGCCCTCCCCCCAAGTGAAGGGCGTGTTGCGCGAGCGGCGTCGGTCGATGTGGCGCTATCGCGAGTGGCTGCCGCTCCTCCCTCCCGAGGAGCCCGTGTCGCTTGGGGAAGGGGGCACGCCGCTGCTGCGCGTGGACCGCCTCGCGGCAATGCACGGGTTTGCCCGGTTGTGGGTGAAGGAGGAGGGGATGAACCCGACGGGCTCGTTCAAGGCCCGTGGCCTCTCCGCCGCCGTGACGCGGGCCGCGGCGGCGGGAGCGACCCGCTTCGTCGTGCCCACCGCGGGAAACGCCGGCATCGCGCTCGCGGCGTATGCCGCCCGCGCCGGAGTCCGAGCCCGCGTGTATGCGCCGCAGACGACCCCGGCGACGATCCTGGCGCAAATCCGCAGCTTCGGCGCGGAACTACTGCTCCTCGACGGCCACATCGGCGACTGTGGCAAGGCCGCTCGCCAATTCGCCGCCGAGAGTGGGGCGGTGGATGTGTCGACGCTGCGCGAGCCGTTTCGCATCGAAGGCAAGAAAACGTTGGGGTTGGAACTCGCGGAACAACTGGCCTGGACCCTCCCCGACGCGATCGTGTATCCCACCGGAGGAGGCACGGGGCTGATCGGGATGTGGAAAGCCTTTCACGAACTGGCGGCCGCGGGCTGGGTGCGCGGCGGCGGTCCGCGGTTCTACGCTGTCCAATCCAGCGGTTGTGCGCCGGTGGTGCAGGCGTTTGTGGCGGGAGCGGACCGCTGCACGACGTGGCCCGACCCGCGGACTGTTGCCGCGGGGCTGCGGGTACCTGGTCCGTTCGGCGACCGGCTGATGTTGCGCGCCCTGCGCGAGAGCGGTGGTGGAGCGGTGGCCGTTCCTGATGAAGCCCTGAGCGCCGCCGCGCGCGAGCTGCAGACGGTCGAGGGCATCGACGCTGCCCCGGAGGGTGGGGCTGCCTGGGCGGGCGCCCTCGAGCTCAAGCGCACGGGCGCCATTCGGCCCGAGGAGCGTGTGGTCGTGTTCAATACCGGCGCCGGGTGGCTGTACCGCGCCTAACCCGTTTATATTCCAACACTTCCCTCATGCGGATCGCGATCCTCGACCCGGCCGCCGGCATCAGTGGCGACATGACGCTCGGCGCCCTGCTGGCGCTCGGCGTGCCGGCCGCCTGGTTGGAAGAGTTGCCGGCGCGGCTGGGGCTCGCCGGCGTCGGCGTGACCGTTCGAGATGTGCGGCGGTCCGGAGTTGGGTGCAAGCAGGTGGAATTCTCGATCCCCGGGCAACCGCATGGCCGGCAGGTCGGCGAGCTGGTGCAGCTCGTCGAGGGCGCGACGCTGTCCGCCGCAGTCAAGGAGCGGGCGGTGCGCGCGTTCCGGCTCCTCGGCGAGGCGGAAGGACGCGTCCACGGCGTGCCGGCGGAGCGCGTGCACCTGCACGAGGTTGGAGCGCTAGACGCGGTGCTCGATATCGTCGGCGCGATCGAGGGCTTCGAGCGGTTGGGCGTCGACGCGGTCTACAACTGGCCGGTCGCCGTCGGCACGGGGTGGGTGGAAGCGGCGCACGGGCGACTGCCGGTGCCCGCGCCGGCCACGACGATCCTGCTCCAGGGCGTCGAAGTCGCGAGCGGCGGTCCCGTAGAAGGAGAGGCGACGACCCCGACCGGCGCGGCGCTAGTGCGCGTGCTCTCGGCGGGGCCGCCGCCGGCGCGCTGGCGGATGATCGGGGCGGGGTGGGGCGCGGGCCAGCGCGACCCCAAGCACTATCCCAACGCCCTGCGCATCCTCGTCGCCGAGCCGGCCACGGAAGCGGGAAGCGTGACGTTGCTGGCGTGTGATCTGGACGACTTGAGCCCGGAATACGTCGAGCCCCTCCGGCAAGCGCTGGTCGCTGCGGGAGCGCTCGACGTGGAGACGTGGCCGGTCCAGATGAAGAAGGGCCGGACCGGATTCCGGCTGGAAGCCCTCGCCGCGCCGGAGCTGGCGGATGCCGTGGCGGCGGCGCTGTTCCGCCACAGCACCACCGCGGGGGTGCGGCGCTGGAGCGCGGAGCGGGTGACGCTGGCGCGCCGGCAGGTAACGGTGCGGCTGGCCCCGAGAGTCGAAGTCCGTGTGAAGGTGCTCGAGCCGCCGGAGGGAAGCGGTGGCGCGGTGCGCCTCAAGCCCGAATACGACGACGTTCTGGCGGCGGCCGAAGCCCTCGGCCTGCCGCCGCTCGAGGTGGCGCGCACGGCTCAGCGCGACGCCGAGCTCCTCGTGGCGCAAACCAAGGAGTCCTGACATGCGAGTCGGTGGGGCGATGGGCGTAATGCTGGCGACGACGCTGCTCGCCGGTGGCGCGGCCGCCCAGGGGCAGTTCGTGAAGCCCAGGTGCGACCTCAAGGTGGGCCATTACCTGGTGAACTCCGGGTTCCTGTATCTCCAGAGCGCCGCCGGTCGCCGGTTCGACCAGGACCGGCAGAAGGATCTGCGCGACGCCAACCGCACCCTGACCCAGGCGATCCAGACCGGCGGTCAGGATCAGAACCCCGCCGCCTGGTACTGGCTGGCCCGGTATTACGTCGAAGAGAAGGATGCCGTTGGGGCCGATTCGGCGTTCACGCGCGCCGAGAAGCTGAAGCCCGAGTGCAAGGACGACATCGCGATGTGGCGCCGCAATACCTGGGTCCCGATTTACAACGCGGCGGTCGCGCTGTTCAATGCCGGCAATACCGATTCCAGCATCAAGATGTTGCAGCAGGCCAATGCGATCTACCGGGAGGAGCCGACGGGGCTCCGGCTCCTCGCCGTGCTCTTTTTCAACACCCAGCGGTACGACTCCGCCGCCCGCTATTTCCGGATGGTGATCGACGCGTCGAGCGACCCCAAGTACGCTGCCGACAAGCGGGATGCGATGTTCAACCTGGCCGCCGCTTACTATGCGAGCCAGCACTACGACGACGCGATCGCGGCCTACCGCGAGTACTTGAAGATCGCGCCGGGCGACCCGCAAGCGCTTGCTGCGATCGCGGAAGTGTTCATAGCGGCGGGCCACGAGGACTCGGCTCTCGCGGTCTATCACACGATCCTCGATCACGCCGATTCCGCGGACGCGATGAGCCTGTTCCACGCGGGGGAGCGGATCTACAATAGCGCCCCGCCCCTGCCGGATACCGCGGCGCTGGGGACGAGCTGTCGCGCCGACGCCCGCCGCAACAGCAGGACGCTCACGCTCCGGGCCATTGCCGTGCGCTGCGATTCGGTGACGCGCGCCGTCGTCCGCGCCCACGACGTGCAGGCGGCGGAAACCTATCGCATGTCGGCGCGGGCCTTCGAGGTGGGGTTGCAGAAGATCCCCAACTACCGGGACGCCCTCTTCAACCTGGCCAACGTGTACTTCGTGCTGCGCGATTCACTCCACATGCTGCCGGTGGCCCAGAAGCTGCACGCCGCCGATCCGCTGAACCGCACCGGCCTGCGCCTGATGGCGCAAGCGTGGCAGTTCCGGGGCCGTGGCGATTCGACCCTCTACTACCTTACCCTCGGCGATTCGCTCCTCCCGGTCGAGGTGACCATCGAGCGGTTCGAGGCGCAGGATCAGAAGGCGTCATTGCGGGGCAAGGTCACGAACTTCCACGGCAAGCCCAGCGCTTCGCTCAAGCTGATCTTTGATTTCCTCAACGCCCGAGGCGACGTCGTGGCGTCCGACAGCACCAACGTGCCGGCGATCCCGGCGAACGGTGAGCAGCCGTTCCAGGTGCAAGTCACCGGCGCTGGAGTGGTGGCGTGGAGGTACAAGAAGGGCTGACCCTCGCCGGCGCGTCCACGACGGGCGGCGTGATTTGCGCCGCATCTGGGCTGACTAGGCTAACGCATTACCATATATCGTTTTACGTCACTCAAGCAGCAATTGAGCACAACCTAGCAGAGTGTCATGCCCGCATAATGCAATTAATGCTGCGAACTGCAAGCGAAAAGTTCGGGTCCTGTCTCGGGACTGATTGGCACCGAGCACGTTACGACATTGGCACCGCGCTTGCGATTACTCCTCACCAGTGAAGCCCGGGTGCTGGTCCCCGGGCGCTGAGGCTCGCCCTCCTCAGTCACGGTTTCTTTGACCTAACTGGAGAGTGCTATGCGCGTCCTGCCAATCCTGCTTGCCCTGGTCGCGACGCCGTTCGTCGCGGGCGTGTCTCAGGGTCTTGGTCACGACGCTGCGCATTGTGCGCGGCGTGCTGACCAGCACCCGGGCAAGGTCATAAACAAGTGCGATCCAGCCCCGGCCCCGGTGCCGCCGCCGAGTTCGAGCTGCGTGGTGTCGGCACAGCCAGTTATGGCGACTGAGTCGGGGAAGATCACCGGGACGGTGTACCTCGACCTCGTCTGGTCGACGATCTCGGGTGTGTGCGTCCACCTCAGCGGCACGTCTGCTGCTGGTGCCCAGATTTCGGCTACCGTGCTGACCGACGGCAACGGGCTCTACACCTTCTCGGGTGTGCCGGGCGGCAGCTACACGGTGTGCGAGGATACCAACGGTATGAGCGTGACGTGGCCCGCTGCGGGCATGTCGTGCATTCCGGTCAACCTCGGATCAGGGATGTGGGCCGCCTTTAACGACTGGGCGAACGCGCCCTAAGGATTCCCGCTCCGCTTGAGCGGCGTATGAGCCAAGGCCCCGGGCTGTCTTGCCGGGGCCTTGCCGCGTTGGCGTTGACCCTTGGTTCCCACCGGGTGATCTTACTGACACCCGCGGGCGTAATTCAGGGGTAGAATGCCAGCTTCCCAAGCTGGACGTCGCCGGTTCGAATCCGGTCGCCCGCTCTCACGCAGCATTGACACGGCTTCCCCTGGGCCAAGATTCCCCCAGCCGCCCCATCCGGAGGAGCCATGCGTTTCCCCGCCGTCACCGCCGTTTGCTCCCTCCTTGCCGCCTCGCTTGGGGCCCAAAACCCCTGGGTGCCGCCGCAGCTGCCTTGCGACATCTCGCCGGGTTTCTTTCGGCTCAACAGCGTGCCCGTGAACTTCAAGATCGCGGCGCAGCAGCCCAACCAGCGCGACCACCTGCTGGCGCAAACACTCGACGTCCTCATCCGATCCATCCGTGACGATCACCAGGACCGGAACCCGGCCGCCTGGTATTACCTGGGTCGCTTTTACGTCGAGACGGGGAACGCCGCCGGGGCGGACTCGGCGTTCGCCAAGGCGCAGGCGCTGGCGCCGCAATGCAAGCAGGACATCGCCGGGTACCGCGCCAAGCTCGCCACGGACGCCTATCAACGGGGGATGACCGCGTGGCAAGAGGGGAAGGAGGACTCCGCCGTCGTCCTGCTTCGCCAGGCCGCGCACGTCGACCGGGACAACCCCAAGGCGCTCTACCAGCTGGGCACCCTCTTCGCCAACCGCAATGAGCTCGATTCCGCGACGGCCTACTTCCGGCAGGCTGTCCAGGCGAGCGCCGCCGACACCGCCTACCGGGACGCGCGGCGCGATGCGCTGGCGACGATCGCCCGCATCGGCGTGCGCCGCGCCCAGGCCGACCCTGCCGTGCAGCGCGCGCAGCAGCTGCGGCTGAGTCGCGACTCCCTCGCTCCGTTCATCGCCAACGACTCGGTCGTGCTCGAACGCATGAAGCAATCGGCCGGCTCCCGCCGGGCCCGCGGTGCGCGGCTCAGCCCCGCCGACCAGCGAGCCTTCAGTGGCGATTCTACGGGCCGGGAACAGTCGCTGGCGCGCGGGCGGGCGGCGCGGGCGGCCCTCGACCAGCAGGCCGCCACCGACAACGCGGCCGTCCGCGCCGCGTACGAGCCCGCCATCAGCGCCTATCGGGACCTGGTGATGGCCTACCCGACGAGCCTCGAAGCCGCCCTCACGCTGGCGGGCCTGTACTCACAGAGCGGGCGCTCGGCCGAGGCGCTGAGCGCGCTGGACGGCTACTTTGCCCGCGCGGGAGACCTCGAGGCCGACACGCTGTTCACCCTGGGCGAGCGCTTGGTCCACGCCCGGCTCTTCGCCCCGAGCATCAAGGCCTACACCCTCGGCCTGAGGAAGAACCCGTACCACCGCGAGGCGCTGTACAATCTTGCGACGGCGTACGTGGCGATCCGGGACACGGCCGATGCCGTGGCGACGGCTCGCCGGCTCCTCGCGGTCGATCCGCTCAACCGTGCGGCCATCCGTGTCATGGCCCAGGCCTGGGACGCCGCCGGGCGCCGCGACTCCGCGCGGCAATACCAGGCGCGGGCGGACTCGTTGCCGGTGGACGTCACTGTCTCCAGTTTCGTGCCGGACTCTGGCGGCTACATCCTCACCGCCGTCGCCGCCAACCCCAGATCCGCTGCATCGCGCCCCCTGCGCTTGACCTTCGAGTTCCTGGACGGGCAGGGAAGCGTTCAAGCCACGCGGATGGTCGAGGTGCCGGCTGTCCCCAGCGGGCAAAGCAGCGACTTCCAGGTCCGGGCCAGCGGGCCGGGAATCGTCGGCTGGCGCTACCGGCAATCCTGAGCGATATTTAACGCCGCCCAAGTTCCGGCCTGCATTGAGGTTGCGCTGGCCGGGCTCATAAACTCCTTTAAGGGCCGGCGGTGTCGTGATTCGCATCGAGGCAGTGGCGCCGGATTCGCTCGGCGCGGCATTGGGTCTCGCTCCCGGGTCGGAGCTGTTGTCGGTCAACGGCCGGGAGCTCGGGGATTTTCTCGACTGGGAGTTCCTCACGGCCGAGGACGCGTTCGTGTTGCGCGCGCGGTTGCCGTCCGGGGAGGAAGTCGAGTACGACGTCGAGCGCCCCGAGGGGCTGCCGCTGGGCGTCGCCCTCGAGGCCCCACGGATCCGTCGCTGCGCCAATCACTGCGACTTCTGTTTCGTGGACGGCAATCCTCGGGGGTTGCGCGACGCCCTCTACATCCGCGACGACGATTACCGCCTGTCGTTCCGCTACGGCAACTTCGCCACCCTCACCAACCTGAAGCCGTGGGACGTGGAGCGGATTGTCGAGTATCGCCTCTCGCCGTTATACGTTTCGGTGCACGCCACGGATCCCGTGGTGCGCCGCTGGTTGCTGCGCAACCCCGACGCGCCCGAGGTCCTCTCCCAGCTGCGCTGGTTCGGGGAGCGGGGTATCGCGTTTCACGCCCAGATCGTGCTCGTGCCCGGCGTGAACGACGGCCCGCAGCTGGTGCGCTCGCTGGGCGATCTCTACGCGGTGGGCGATCCGGTGCTCTCCGTGTCGGTCGTGCCGGTGGCGCTCACCGAGTTCAGCAAGCACCAGCTGGTGCGCGAGCCGACGCGCGACGAGTGCCGGGCGTCGTTGCGGGCGGTGGGGGTCGTCGCAGCGCGCGCGTTAGCGGAGCGCGGACACCCGTGGTGCTTCGGGGCCGACGAGCTCTACCTCAAGGCCGGCGAGCGACTCCCGGCGGCGGCGTGGTACGGCGAATTCGAGCAGCGGGAGAATGGCGTGGGCGCGGTGCGGTATCTGCAGACGCGGATCGCGGCGGCACAGGAGCAGCTCGGGGAAGGGGAGTGGCGCGGCAAGCGCATTGCGGTGCTCACCGGGACGGCGATGGGGCCTCTGCTGCCGCAGGTGCTGGCGCCGCTGGCGGACGCGACGGGTGCCGCGTTCGAGCTGCTGGTGCTCGAGAACTCCCTGTTCGGAGCTTCGGTGACCACCGCGGGTCTGCTGCCGGGGGCGGCGTTCCTGGCCGCGCTCGAGGGCCGGAGCGATCTGGATCTGGCGTTATTGCCCGCAGAAGCCGTGAACGACGATCTGCGGTTCCTCGACGACGTGGATGCGCGGGACCTGGCCGGTCACCTGGACGTTCCCGTGAAGTTCTCGTACGACTTCGCCGACGCGCTGGCCGGCCAGGGGGTGACGGCGTGAGCACTCCCACCGTCGCCATCGTCGGGCGCCCCAACGTCGGCAAGTCCACGTTGTTCAACCGCATCATCGGCCGGCGAGAAGCGATCGTGGACGCGCGCCCCGGCGTGACCCGCGACCGCCACTTCGCCGCGTCGGAGTGGAATGGCCGCCGCTTTTGGCTGGTGGACACCGGGGGCCTCGTGCCGGCGGGGGACGCCCTGAACCGTGCCATCCGCGCTCAGGTCGAGGCGGCGATCGCCGAAGGCGATCTCGTGTTGTTCGTGGTGGACGTCATCGACGGCGTGACCGCGGCGGACGTGGAAATCGCCCATGACCTGCGGCGCGCGGGCC
>QHVC01000025.1 GCA_003222205.1 Gemmatimonadota bacterium
CCCGCGGCGGCAGCTGGCCGCGCTCACGAGTCTCTATTTCGGGCTCGCCTCCACGTATAGCATCGGCCCCCAGCTGCAGGGGTTGAGCACTTCGAAGAAATGCGATCAGGCTCCAGTGGTGAATGAGCGGCTGCAGCGGACGCGCCGCGCGTTGCTATTCGGCGGATCCGTCGCGCCAGCGGCCATCGCGCAGCCGATGCAGATCATCACGCGGTTCGAGAATTTCATGCAGCAGTTCAAACGGGCATACCACTGCCGGAACTTTTAGTCTATATTGGAACGCTCCGTCGCAGGGGGCTGTAGCTCAGCTGGTTAGAGTGCCGGTCTGTCACACCGGAGGTCGCGGGTTCGAGCCCCGTCAGCCCCGCCTGAACCCGCGTCGCGGGATGAAGTCACCGGCTCCGCCTGCCACGGCAGGCGGGGCCGTCGTCATTTTCGGGAGCGGAGGGGACGAGACGACGATCGCATCCGCCTTTCACGTACCCGTGCTGGCCGAGGCCGTGGCCGCGTTCGCCGCCGGCGGCCGCCGCGCCGTCGACGGCACCGTCGGCGGCGGAGGCCATGCCGCGCTGCTGCGCGCCGCCGGCGCCCGGGTCCTCGCCCTCGATCGCGACCCCGCTGCCCTCGCCGCCGCCCGCGCCCGCCTCGGCGAGGAGGGGGTGGAGTACCTGCTGGCGCCGTTCGGCTCGCCCGCGGCGACGGCGGCCGCCGCGCGTTTCCGCCCCGATCGCGTGCTTCTCGACCTGGGCCTCTCCTCCCATCAGGTCGATTCTCCCGAACGAGGTTTTACCTTTCGTCCCGGGGCCCCGCTGGATATGCGGATGACCCCCGGGCCAGGTGCGGGCCCGGCGGCGGCGGACGTGCTGAACACCTGGGGGGAAGACGAGCTCGCGGCGGCGTTCCGCGACTGGGCCGACGAACGTCGCGCCAGGGCGCTCGCCCGCGCCGTGATCCGCCGCCGGGAACGGTCGCCGTTCGCCGTGAGCGACGACTTCGTGAACGCCATCCGCGAGGTGCTGGGCCCGCGCTCGGGACCGGCCGATTTCGCCCGGCTGTTCCAGGCGCTGCGCATCGCCGTGAACGGCGAGCTCGAGCAGCTCGCCGAGGCACTCCCCGCGCTCCGGGATGCCCTGGTGCCGGGGGGGCGCTTGGCGGTGATCACCTACCACTCCGGAGAGGACCGCATCGTCAAGCACGCCTTCCGCGATTGGAGCCGCGCCTGCGTCTGCCCGCCCGGCCAGCCGGTGTGCACGTGCCGCGGACGGCCGCTGGGCCGGGTGCCGGAGAAAAAGGGCGTGCGCCCCACGGATGCCGAGACGGCCGCGAATCCGCGGGCCCGCTCCGCCACGCTGCGCGTCTTCGAACGGGCGGAAGGTTAGCGCCGTGGCGCTCAAGGGCCGGCACCGTCTGATGTTCTGGCTGCTGGCGATTCTCGTGGTGTTGTGGGTCGTCGTCGCCCGCCAGACGTCGGGGCTGCGCGCCGCCCGCGCCCTCGCCGACGCGCGGCGCGAGCGGGCCGCGCTCGAGGGGCGCCGCGCCGACTTGGAGCGCCGCATCCGCGCCGCCGAGAGCCGCGGCATCCTGATGCCGCGGGCCCAGCAACAGCTCCGGCTCCGCCAACCCGCCGACAGCGAGATCATCCTGCTGCCCGTGCCCCCCAAGGGGGCGCACTAGCCGTGGCGCGCCCGCTCGTCCGGCTCCAGGCGATTGTCGGCGTCATGCTCCTCGCCCTCCTGGTGCTGCTGGGGCGGGCGGCCGAGGTCCAGGTGGTGCAGGGGCATCGCTGGGCGGCCCTGGCCACCGCCGGACGCACCGAGCAGGTGGTGCTCCCCGCCCGCCGCGGCGCGCTGAGCGATCGCCGCGGCACCCCCATCGCCGTCACGCAGGAGACGTATCACGTCGGTATCGCCCCCAACGAGCTCAAGGATCCCGCGGGCGACGCGCTCGCGGTCGCGCGCGCCCTGCGCGTGCCCGCCCCCGAGGTGCGACGATCTCTGCGGCAGCGCTACGCCTACTTCGGCGGCCCGTACGGGGCCGCGGCCGTCGAGCCGATCCGCGCGCTGCGGGGCGTGCACCTGGAGCCGGTCCTGAACCGGTTCTATCCGGCGCCGGGGCTTGCCGGGGCGGTGATCGGCCGCGTCGACGACGACGGCCGCGGCGCCTCGGGGCTCGAGCGTACGCTCGACAGTCTCGTGGCGGGTGTGCCGGGCGCGGCGGTGGTGCTGAAGGACCGCGCCGGCCGCGAGTACGTCTCGCCCGCGCGGGTCATCGCCGGGCCCCTGGCCGGGAACGACGTCGTGCTGACGCTCGACGCCGAGCTCCAGGAGATTGCCCAGCGCGCGCTCGACGAGGCGCTGCGCCGCATGGACGCCGACGGCGGCGACGTCGTGATGCTCGATCCGGCGACGGGCGAGCTGCTCGCGGTCGCCTCGCGCCGGCGCGACGGCTCGGCGCGGCCGAGCGCCTTCACCGACACGTTCGAGCCCGGCTCGGTCGCGAAGATCTTTGCTGCCGCGGGGCTGCTCGCGTTGCATCGCGTGCTGCCCGGCGAGCGGGTGTCGGGAGAGGGCGGCCGCTGGAAGCTGCTCGACCGCACCATTGTGGACGAGGAGCCGCTGCCGTCGCTCACGCTCGCCGACGCGATCCGCGTTTCGAGCAACATCGCGCTGGTGAAGTTCGCGAAGCGCCTCGAGCCGGCGGAGCAGTACGGCATGCTGCGCGACTTCGGCTTCGGTGCGCCGACGGGCGTCGAGTTCCCGTCCGAGGCGACGGGTCGGCTGCGCGCGCCGGCGCAATGGACGCGGCCCAGCGCCGCGAGCCTCGCCATCGGCTACGAGCTCTCGGTCACGCCGCTGCAGCTCGCGGCCGCGTACGGGGCCATCGCCAACGACGGCGTCCTGCTCCAGCCGACGCTCATCCGGGAGATCCGCAGCCCCCCCCCCGGCGGCAGCGTGCTCTACCGGCACCGGCCCGAGCCGGTGCGCCGGGCGGTGACTCCCGACGTCGCCCGGCGGTTGCGGGAGCTGTTGCACGGCGCGGCGCAGCGTGGCACCGGCGAGGAAGGAACCCTCGCCACGTTCCAGATCGCTGCCAAGACCGGTACGGCGCGGCGCGTCGTGGGTGGCCGCTACGCGCCGGGCGAGTACACCGCGTCGTTCGCCGCGTTGTTCCCCGCCGACCACCCGCAGCTCGTCGTCGTCGTAAAGATCGACAACCCTCGGAAAGGGTCATACTTCGCCGCCCACACCGCAGCGCCGGTCACGCGCGCGATGCTGCAGCAGGCGCTCGCCGCGCGCCAGGTGGCGTTGGACCGCGCCCGCCTCACCGACGAGACCCCGGTCGCCCTCGCGACGCCGGCCGCCGCACCTGAAGAAGAAGTGGGCGCCCCCGCGGTGCTGCCGTGGCCCCTGCCGCCCGACAGTGCGCGCGCCGCGCCGTCCACGAGGCGCGCTGTCCCCGACGTCACCGGGCTGCCGCTCCGCGACGCGGTGCGCACGCTGCATCGCCGCGGGTTCCGGGTGGTGCTCAAGGGGTTCGGCGTCACGCACCACACCTGGCCCGCCGCCGGCGACTCCGTCGCGGCCGGCGCGACCGTCACGCTGTTCGGCTCCCGGCCGTCGCCGTGACGCGGTTGCAGCAGGTCGTCGAGGCCCTCCGGGCGGCGGGCCAGTTGGTGCGTGCGCCAGGCAATCTCCCCGAGATTACGGGCATCACCGCCGACACCCGACACCTGTCACCCGGCGCTCTGTATTGCGCGGTCACCGGCGCGGCGGAGGACGGCCACCGCTTTATCGCCGAGGCGGCGCGGCGCGGCGCCGCGGCCGCGCTGGTCGAGCGCGAGGTGGAGGCCCGGCTTCCGCTGATCCTCGTCAAGGACGGGCGCCGCGCTGCGGCCATTGCCGCGGCGACGTTCTTCGGTCGCCCCGCGGCGCGACTGCAGCTGGTCGGAGTGACCGGCACGAGCGGCAAGACGACGACCGTGGTGCTCGCGCGCCACGTGCTCGGCGCGCTCTGGCCCACAGGCTCGATCGGCACGCTCGGCGCTTTCGACCCCGCCGGGTTGCCGGTGGAGAGCGAGGCCGGGAACCTCACGACCCCGGGCCCCATCGACCTCCAGGCCACGCTCGCCGCGCTCGTCGCTCGCGGCGCCAGGGGCGCGGCGATGGAGGTGTCGTCCCACAGTCTCGACCAGGGACGCGTCGACGGGCTCGTCTTCCGCGCGGGGATCTTCACGAACCTCTCCCGCGATCACCTCGACTATCACAAGACGCTCGACGCCTACCTCGCCGCCAAGGCGAAGCTGGTCGCCTACCTCTCCCCCGACGGGGTCGCCGTGGTCAATGCGGACGACCCTGCTTGGAACGGTCTGCCGAACGGACACCGCCGCGTGCGCTTCAGCGAGCGTGCCCAGGCGGACGTGTGGGCGGAGGCGATCGTCGCCACGCCCGCCGGCTCGACCTTCGACTTGCGTACGTCGGCCGGGCGCTGGCCCGTCACCCTGCCGCTGCTCGGCCGCTTCAACGTCGCGAACGCGCTGGGCGTCGCCGGCTGCGCGATCGCCCTCGGCGCAGCGGCGGCGGAGGTCGCCCGGCGGTTGTGCAGCGCGCCGCAAGTCCCGGGGCGGATGGAGCGCATTGCGAGCCGTCCCTGCACGATCCTGCGCGACTACTCGCACAAGCCCGACGCCCTGGAGCGCGCGCTCGAGACTGTGCGGGGGTTCACCGCCGGTCGGGTGATTCTCGTGTTCGGCGCCGGCGGGGATCGCGACCGCGGCAAGCGAGCGCCCATGGGCGAGATTGCCGTGCGTTTGGCCGACGTGGCCATCGTTACTTCCGATAATCCGCGCACCGAAGCTCCAGAGCGTATTCTCGACGAGGTCGAGTCTGGAATGCGCGCGAAGCCTCACCGCCGCGAGACCGACCGACGCCGCGCCATCGCCATGGCGCTGGAGCTCGCGCAGGCGGGCGACACGATCCTGCTGGCCGGCAAGGGCCACGAGACCTACCAGGTGATCGGCACTGAGAAGCAGCATTTCGACGAGCGGGAGATCGTGCGGGAGCTGGGCGCGACATGAGCGTCGGACAGTCGGACCGTCGGACGGTCGGACCGTCCTACCAGTGGAGCTCCGATGCCGTCGCGGCGGCGCTTGGCGTGAAATCGCCCAGCACCCTTGTCTTCTCGAGCGTCTCCACCGACACCCGACACCTGACGCCCGGCACCTTATTCGTCGCCCTGAAAGGCGACCGCTTCGATGCCCACGACTTCCTGCAGGACGCTCAGGCCCGTGGGGCGGCGGCCGCGGTCGTGCGCCGCGGCACGCCGCGGCCGGCGAGGGGGGGGCTGCCGTTCTTCGAAGTGCACGACACGCTCGCCGCGTTGGGGCTGCTGGCCCGCGCGCGGCGACGGGCGCTGCCGGCCGGCGCCCCGGTGGTGGCGATCACCGGCTCGAGCGGCAAGACGAGCGCCAAGGAGATGATCCGCGCCACGCTGTCCGCGCGGTGGCGGGTGCACGCTACGACCGGCAACCTCAACAATCTCATCGGCGTGCCGCTCACGATCCTCGACACGCCGGCTGACGCGGAGGCGCTGGTCGTTGAGGCGGGGGCCAGCGTGCCGGGCGAGATCGCCAAGCTCCGGGCGATCATCGAGCCGTCGATTGCGGTGATCACCAACGCAAGCTTCGCTCACGTCGAGGGCTTCGGCTCGCTCGCCGGGGTGATGCGCGAGAAGCTGGCGCTGGTCGACGGGGTGCCGGTCGCGGTGGTTGGGACCGAGCCTGCCGAGCTCGCAGCGGAGGCGCGGCGACGGACGCGTACCGTCGTCGCGGGGCGGGCGCCGGCCGCCGACGTGCGTCCCGAGGCAGCGGACCTGGATGATGCGGGGCGCCCGGTCGTCCGCTGGCGGGGTCGCACCTTCACGCTCCCGGTGGTCGGGTTGCATCAGGTCGAGAACGCCATGATTGCGCTGGCCGTGGCGGAACAGGCCGGCGTGGAGCCGGCGGCCGCCGCAGCGCGGCTGACCCACGTCACCCTGCCGGCGGGCCGGGGGAGCCTGGTCCAGCTCGACGGCCTCACCGTGATCGACGACACCTACAACGCCAACCCGTCCTCGATGCGGGCCGCCCTCGAATTTGCAGCAGCGTACGCCGAGCACCACCGCCGCCCGTTGGCGGTCGTGGTGGGCTCGATGTTGGAGTTGGGGGCGGAGAGTGCAAGATTACACGCGGCGGTAGCGGATGCGGTGATGGCGGTCCGGCCGGCACCGGCACTGGTCGCGGTGGTGGGGGACTTCGCGCCGGCGTTCGCGCGGCATGCCACGGCGCTCGGCAGCCGGCTGCTCGCGGCGCCGGACGCCGACGCCCTGGGGCCCGCGCTGCGGGCGCGGCTCCGCGGCAACGAGGTCGTGCTGCTCAAGGCGTCGCGCGGCGTGGCGATGGAACGCGTGCTGCGTCACTTGCACTAGGGCCGGGGGAGAGACGTGCTCTATCACCTGCTGACGCCGCTCGCGAAGCAGCACATCATCTTCAATCTCTTCAACTACATCACGTTCCGGGCGGCCGGGGCGACGGTCACGGCGCTGCTCCTCGCCTTCGTGATCGGCCCGTGGATCATTGCGCGGCTGCGCGCCCTCCGGGTCGGACAGGTGATCCGCGCCGAAGGTCCCGCGAGCCATCAAGGCAAGCGCGGCACACCGACCATGGGCGGCCTCATCGTCATCCTCGCCACGGTGGTGCCGACCCTCCTCTGGGCGCGCCTCGACACCCGGTTCGTCGTCGTTGCTTGCGGGGCCACGCTGTGGATGGGCGCCATCGGGTTCCTCGACGACTACCTGAAGATCGTGCGCGGCAAGCCGCAAGGACTCGTCGCCCGGTGGAAGCTGGTCGGGCAACTGACCTTCGGCCTCGCCCTCGGGGTCTATTTGTGGCTCGCGCCGCTCGCCCCGCGCCTTCCGGCGACGAGCACGCAGCTGCCGCTGCTCAAGTATGTGCTGCTGGTGATGCCGTGGTGGTTGTATCTGCCGTTCGTGACCGTGGTCGTGACCGGCAGCTCCAACGCCGTCAACCTGACCGACGGACTCGACGGCCTCGCCGCCGGCCTCACGGCGATCGTGGCGGGTTCGTTCGCCATCTTCGCCTACCTCTTCGGACGCTTCGACGCTGCCAACTGGCTCTTGGTCTACTACCTGCCGGGGGCGGGGGAGCTGGCGATCTTCTGCGGCGCGCTGATGGGCGCCGCGCTCGGCTTCCTCTGGTTCAACGCCCATCCCGCGCAGGTGTTCATGGGGGACACCGGCTCGCTCGCCATCGGCGGCGCGCTCGGCACCGTCGCCATCATGCTCAAGGCGGAGTTTCTGCTGCTGATCGCCGGCGGCGTCTTCGTCGCCGAGGCGGTCTCGGTGATGATTCAGGTGTGGGTGTATCGGTGGCACAAACGACGCCGCGGCAAGGAGTACGCGGACGCCCACCGCGTCTTTCGCATGGCGCCGCTGCACCACCACTTCGAGAAACTTGGCTGGGCCGAGCCGCAGGTGGTGATGCGGTTCTACATCCTCGGCTTTCTGTGCGCCGCAATCGCCCTGGCGACGTTGAAAGTGCGGTGATCCCCGCCGCCTGGCGGGGCGGCGTCGTCGCCGTGCTCGGGCTGGGGCACAGCGGTGTCGCCGCCGCGCGGCTGCTCGCGCGCGAGGGCGCGCGCGTGTACGCCAGCGACGCGTCCGATCATCCCTACGCCGGCGACGCCGCACTGGCGTTGCGCAGGCTTCCCGGTGTCGAGGTGGAAGTGGGACACCACGACTTGGCGAAGATCCGCGCCGCGGCCGGCGTCGTGGTCTCGCCCGGCGTGCCGCCGGACGCGCCGCCCCTGAAAGCCGCGCGGGAAGCGGGCCGAGAGGTCGTTTCGGAGATCGACCTGGGCTTCCGCGCCGCGCGGGCGCAGGGCGTGCGCTGCATCGCGGTGACCGGCACGAACGGCAAGACGACGACCACCGCCTTGATCGCGCATCTGCTGCGCGTCGCTGGCCTCAAAGCCGAAGCCTCGGGGAACATCGGCCTCCCGCTCACCGACGTCGCGCTCGGCGCCGAGCGCTATCAGTGGCTGGCCGTCGAGGTGTCGTCGTTCCAGCTGCACGACAGCCCGCATTTCGCTCCGGACGTCGGCGTGCTCACGAACCTGGCGCCGGACCACCTCGATCGCTATCCGTCGGTCGACGCGTACTATGCCGACAAGCGGCTGCTGTTTCGCAACGCCGCCGAGGAGAGCGTGTGGGTGCTGAACGCGGACGACCCCGCCGTGCTCGCGCTCGCCGCCGGCGCGACGGGGGGGGGAACGGTGTCGCGCTTCTCGCTCCTGCGGCCCGCCGAGGGGTGGTACGATGCGCGCGAGCGGCGGTTGCGGCTGGGCGGCACGGAGCTGATCGCGCGCGAAGAGCTGCAGTTGCTCGGCGAGCACAACGTCGCGAACGCCCTCGCCGCCGCTCTCGCGGTCCACGAAGCCGGCATCCCGCCGAGCCGCATCGCGGAGGGGTTGCGGTCGTTCCACGCGCTGCCGCACCGGCTCGAGTTCGTGCGCGAGGTGGGTGGGGTGCGCTGGATCAACGACTCCAAGGCGACGAACATCGCGTCGACGGCCGTGGCGGTGGCGGCCATGGACCGGCCCTTCATCCTGTTGCTCGGGGGGCGGCACAAGGGCGAGCGCTACACGCGGCTCGCGCCGCTGCTCGCCGAGCGCTGCCGCCTCGTCATCGCGTTCGGCGAGGCGGGGCCCCTGGTGGAGGAGGACCTGAAGGGGAAGGTCACGCTGGAGCGCGGCACGACGTTCGCCGACGTGGTGAGCCGGGCGCGCCGGGCGGCGCGGCCCGGCGACACCGTGCTGCTGTCCCCCGCCTGCTCGAGCTACGACATGTTCAAGAACTACGAGGAGCGCGGCGCCACTTTCCGCAAGCTTGTCGAGGCGATGTGACCGACCGCCGCTGGGAGACCCGCCTGCTCGCGGTCATCGCGGCCGTGCTCATCGTCCTGGGACTCGCCGAAGTGTACGGCGCCTCGAGCCTCGTGACCACCAGCGGCGGCACTGTGGGGGCACGGCTCGCCGTGCGCCAGGCGGCTGCCGCCCTCGTGGCGGGCATCCTCGCGACGGTCGTGGCCCGCCTCGATTATCATGTGTGGCAGCGCTGGGCGTGGCGGCTGCTCGCGGCCGTCGCCTTTCTCTTGCTGATCCCCCTGTTGCCGTTCACCCACCCCATCGCCCCGACCCTCAACGGCGCCCGGCGCTGGGTAAACCTCGGCGTCATGGCCCTGCAGCCCTCCGAGCTTGCCAAGTTCGCGGTCGTCGTATGGGCCGCGACGCTCGCCGCCAAGAAGGGCGAGCAGATCCGCACCTTCAAGCTGGGCGTGCTGCCGTTCCTCGTGATCGTCGCCCCGCTCGCGGGCCTCATCTTCCTCGAGCCCAACCTCTCGATGGCCGTGCTGGTCGTGATGCTGGCGGGGATCGTCATGTTCGCCGCCGGCGCCCGCATCGGCCACTTCCTGCTCGTCGGCGTCGTGGCGCTGCCCCTGCTCTTCGGTGCCGTGGCCGCGGCGCAATACCGCGTGGCGCGCGTGCTGACATTCCTGAACCCTGGGGCCGCTCCCGAGGAAGCGAGCTGGCAGATCAAGCAGTCGCTCATCGGGCTCGGCTCGGGACAGGTGTTCGGCGCGGGCTTCGGACAAGGCCAGCAGAAGCTCGGCTATCTCCCCTATGCCTACTCCGACTTCATTTTCTCCACGATCGGCGAGGAGTTCGGCTTCCTCGGCGTCCTCGGCGTGGTGCTGTGCTTCGGGACGTTCGTGTGGATCGGCTTCCGCATCGCTCGCGGCGCTCCGGACCTCTTCGGCCAGCTGCTCGCCGTCGGTCTCACGTCGCTGATCGGCGTCACGGCGGCGCTGCACATCGGGGTGTCTCTCGCGGTCCTCCCCGCGACCGGCATCACGCTGCCGTTCCTCTCCTACGGCGGATCCAGTTTGTTGGTCGCCCTCGTGGCTACGGGCGTGCTTGTGAGCATTGGTCGCGCCCGCGAGCGGGTATAGTCAATGTGGAATGCGGAGTGCGGAATGCGGAATGGCGACGGGGGCGTCGCATCGCGCTGCGACCTTCCAGTTCTATTCCGCATTCCCCATTCCGCATTCCGCATTGGAGCATATCTGTGAAGCTGCTCTTTGCCGGCGGAGGTACCGGCGGTCACCTCATGCCGGCGCTGGCGCTCGCGGAAGCGCTGGCGCGCCTGCGGCCGGACGTCGAGCCCGTGCTCGTCGGATCGGAACGCGGCATCGAGAAGGAAATCCTCCCGCACTATCCGTTCCGGCACCACCTGCTGCCGTTCGAGCCGATATACCGGCGCACGTGGTGGCGCAATCTGCGCTGGCCGTTTCTCGCCTGGCGGATCCTCCGCGGCGTGCGGCGCGTGCTCGCCGAAGAGCAGCCGGCGATCGTCGTCGGCACCGGGGGCTACGCGGCGGGACCGGTGTTGTGGAGCGCGCAACGCGCGGCGATCCCGACGGTGCTGCAGGAGCAGGACGCCCGTCCCGGCCTCGCGACGCGCTGGCTCGCGCGCCGAGCCGCTCAGATTCACCTCGGCTTCCCCGAAGCGCAGAGTCGGTTGCGCCCCGGGCCGCGCACGGCGGTGTTCACCCTCGGTAATCCGATCCGGCCGCCCGAGCCGGGTGACCGGGGGGCCGCGCTCCAACGTCTGGGCCTCGACCCGCAGCGGCCAACCGTGCTGTGCTTCGGGGGGAGCCAGGGAGCGCGCGCGCTCAACTACGCGCTCGCCGGCATCGTCGAGCACGGCCTGCTCCGCGATGTCAACGTGCTGTGGGGGACCGGCACCGGTCATGCCGCGAATTTTGCGGCACACGCCCGGCCGGGACGGGTGGTGGTGCGCGGGTTTTTCGATCCGATGACCGACCCGTACCGCGCGGCGGATCTCGTCGTCTGCCGCGCCGGTGCGATGACCGTCGCCGAACTGTGCGCGTGGGGGAAGCCGAGCATCCTGGTTCCGCTGCCGACCGCGGCGGCCGATCACCAGACCCATAACGCGCGGGCGCTCGCCGACGCTGGCGCGGCGGTGCTGCTCGTCGAACGGAACCTCTCGCCTCCGTCGCTGGCGCGCTTGATCACCGACCTGCTCACCGACCGCGGGCGGCTCGCCGGCCTGGCCCAAAAAGCTCGGGGTCGAGGACACCCGGAAGCCGCCCGGGACGTGGTGTCGAGGATTCTGACACTCGTCCAAGTTGCGTGAATGCTCTTTCGCAAGTGTAGTAGTTTCGCTATATTAGCCCGCCACTAATGACCTTGTTTGGACCCGCAGATCCCCGTCCAGTGCACTTCATGGGAATAGGTGGTGCGGGGATGAGTGCTCTGGCAACGGTGGCCAAGCGAAGGGGTGTGCGGGTGACGGGTTGCGATACAGATCCTTCTGGAGCCGCCGATCTGGCGGCCTTGGGGGTCGAAGTTTGGCAGGGTCACGATCCCCGGCACCTCGACGGGGTGCGGGCGGTCGTGGTAACGGCGGCGGTCGGCCAGGACCACCCGGAGCTCAAACGGGCCCGGGAGTTGGGGATCCCGGTCGTGCGGCGGGCCGATGCTCTGGGTCAAGCGGTGGCCGGGGGGACGGTGGTGGCGGTCGCCGGCACGCACGGCAAGACCACTACCACGGTGATGGTGACGGAGGCGCTCACGGCCGCCGGACGGAATCCCACGGGACTCGTCGGCGGCCGTGTCGCAGGGTGGGGCGGGAATGCGCGGGTCGGAAGCCCCGACTTGTCCGTCGTCGAAGCGGACGAATTCGACCGGGCGTTCCTGTCGCTGGCGCCGACGGTGGCGGTCGTGACCAACGTCGAAGCCGACCACCTCGAGTGCTACGGCAGCATCGCCGCGCTGGAGGGGGCGTTCGCGCAGTTCGCAGGCGGGGCGCGCCGCGTGATTGCGGGCGGAGACGATGCCGGGGCGCAGCGCGTCGTCGCGCGGTTGGGCGCGAAGGTGTGGCGGGTGGGGGTGGGCGCCGACGCGGACGTGAAGATCGGAGCGATCGCGTTTGCTGCGACCGGCTCCCGCGCGACCGTGACGTTGCCGGGCGGGCGAACGGTGCCGTTGGCGCTGCGAGTGCCGGGGATGCACAACCTGCGGAACGCGGCCGCGGCGCTCGCGGTCGTGCACGAGCTCAGCGCGGATGTGGACGTGGCAGCGCGCGCGCTGAGCGAATTCACGGGCGTGGCGCGGCGGTTCGAGCGGGTGGGCGAGGCCGCGGGCGTGACAGTGATGGACGACTACGCGCACCACCCCACGGAAGTCGGCGCGACGCTCGCGGCGGCGCGCCAGGCGTTCCCGGGACGGCGGCTGGTGGCGGTGTTTCAGCCGCACCTGTACTCGCGGACGGCGATGCATGGGGACGCGCTCGGCAAGGCGCTCGCGGCGGCCGACCTGGTCGTGGTGGCGCCGATCTATGGCGCGCGCGAGCAACCGCTCCCCGGCGTGACCAGCGATCTCGTGGCGCGCGGGGCGATCGGGGCGGGCGCGGCCACGGTGGCGGTACGCGAGCGGACGGCCCTGGCCGCGGCGGTGGCGGAGCGACTCCGCGCGGGCGACGTCGTCTTCACGCTGGGCGCGGGCGACGTCACCCGCATCGGTCCTGAACTGATGACGCGCCTCGCGAGCGCCAGCGGCAAGACGCGGTGAGCCGGCGCCGGAGCGCGCTGTCGCGGCGTGTCCTCTGGGCCGCGGTCGGAGCGGGTGCGGTCACCGTCGGCCGGGTCGCGGGGCCGCCGCTGGTGCGAGCGGTGGCAGCGTTTCGGGTGCGGGAGATCGAGGTGCTCGGCGCGCGGCAATTCTCGCCCCGGGCGGTCGCGGCGGCCCTGCGGCTGCGGCCACGGGCCAGCGTGTTCGACGCCACGGCGCCGTTGGTGGAGCGCGTGAAGGCGCTGCCGGGGGTACTGGAGGTGCGCATTGAACGACGGCTTCCCGGCACCCTGCGCGTGGTGGTACGCGAGGCGGAGCCGGTGGCCTTCGTGCCCGCGGCCCGGGGGGGGAGCCTGTTGCCGGTCGACGCTCGCGGCACGCTGCTGCCGTTCGACCCGGCTCGCACGCCGCTCGATCTGCCGATTGCGGTGACAGCCGATTCGAACGTGCTCGGGGTGCTTGCCCTGGTGCAGGCGGTCGATGCCGGACTGTATCAGGAGATCACCGTCGCGCGCCGGCTGACGCGCGGCGATGTCGCCTTGGAACTGGGGTCCCGCCGTGTCCTGGTCGGACGCGACGCCGGACCGGAGGTCATACAGGCGGTGGCACTGGTGGCGCAGGACCTGGCGGCGAAGAAGCGGCCCTATGCGGAACTCGATGCGCGCTACGCCGGGCAGGTGGTGGTGCGGCGGCGCGCGGGCGCCGCCGGGGCGGAGCAGGCGAGGGGACCGGGGGCGTGAGCCGGGACCGTCGGCTCGTGGCCGGGCTCGACCTCGGCAGCACGAAGACGTGCGCAGTGATCGCCGAAGTGGTGGGCGACCTGCCGCGGTCGCCGGTGGCAAAGGTGCTCGGTGTCGGGCTGGCGAAGAACACCGGCGTGCGGCGGGGCGTCGTCCGCGACATCGACGAGACGACGCGATCGATCGTGGCGGCGCTGCGCGATGCCGAGCGCATGGCCGGGGCCAAGGTGAACGGGGTCGCCTGCGGGGTCGCCGGCGAGCACGTGGCGGCCCGGCCCTCGTCGGGAGTGGTGGCGGTGACGGGGGAGGAGATTACGGCGCAGGACGTGGCGCGCGTCAACGAGGTCGCGCGCGCGGTGTCCCTGGGGCGCGACCATGAGCTCCTGCACGATATCCCGCAGGAGTACGTCGTGGACCAGCAGCGCGGCGTCCTGGATCCCGTCGGCATGACGGGGATGCGTCTCGAGGTCGAGATGTACCTCGTCACCGTGCAGTCCACCGCGGCGCAGAACCTGCGCAAGAGCGTGCAACGCGCCGGGTACCGGGTGGTGGACTTGGTGCTCGAGCCCCTGGCCGCATCGTATGCAGTGTTGACCGAGGACGAGAAGGAGCTGGGCGTCGCGCTGGTCGAGGTGGGGGGCGGCTCCACCGGAGTCGCGATCTTCCACGAAGGGAAGATCCGCCACCTGGCCTCACTGAAGTTCGCGGGCACGCACGTGAGCAGCGACCTGGTCCAGGGGCTCGGCGTGACGCAGGCGGACGCGGAGCGGCTGAAGGAGCGGTTCGGCATCGCGTACGCGCCGCTGGTCGATCCGTCGGAGATGGTGCCCCTGCCGTCCACGCCGGGGCAGGGGGCGCGGCAGGCGTCGCGCGAGCTGCTGTCGCACATCATCCACCAGCGCCTCGACGAGGTGTTTCAGCTGGTGGCGCGGGAGTTCGAGCGGGCGGGCTACGCCGGGGGACGGCTGCCGGCGGGGGTGGTGTTGACGGGCGGCACGGCGCATCTGCCGGGGATCGTGGAACTCGCCCGGGACGTGTTCGCGACGCCGGTGCGGGCCGGCGCGCCGGAGCGCGATATCTCCGGATTGGTGGACAGCGTGCAGGCGCCACGCTACGCGGTGCCGGTGGGCCTGGTGTTGTACGGGACGCGCCGGATCGCGCAGGGGCAGGCGGCGACGCCGCTCGTCGGCAGCGGGGCCGTCGAAAAGTGGCTGGGACCGTTGAAGCGATGGCTGCAGGACTTCTTCTGATCGACGACCCGAGGGGGCTATGATCTTCGAGCTCGAAGAGACCGTATCGCAGAACGCGCGGATGAAGGTCGTCGGTGTGGGCGGCGGCGGCGGCAACGCGCTGAACCGCATGATCGACGAGGGAGTCCGGGGCGTGGAGTTCATCGCGGTGAACACCGACGCCCAGGCGCTGCTCAACAACAAAGCCGACGTCAAAGTCCAGATCGGCAAGCGCCTCACCCGCGGGCTCGGCGCCGGGGCTCGCCCGGAGATCGGCCGGCAGGCCATCGAAGAGAACCGCGACGAGGTGCTGCACGCCCTGCAGGGGGCCGACCTGGTGTTCGTCACCTGCGGCATGGGCGGCGGCACCGGCACCGGGGCGGCGCCCATCATCTCGCAGGTCGCGCGCGACCTCGGCGGCCTGACGATCGGGATCTGCACCAAGCCGTTCCTGTTCGAAGGTCGCAAGCGGATGCGCCAGGCCGAAATGGGCATCGCCGAGATGCGCAAGCACGTGGACACAATGATTGTGGTGCCCAACGAGCGGCTGCTCGCGGTGGTCGGCAAGGGCATTCCCTTCCAGGACGCGCTCAAGAAGGCCGACGAGGTGCTGCTGCACGCGACGCAGGGCATCGCGTCGCTCATCAGCGTGACCGGCCTCGTGAACGTGGACTTCGCCGACGTCCGCACGATCATGCAGAACGGCGGGCCCGCGCTCATGGGGACGGGGATGGGACGCGGCGAGAACCGGGCCATGGAAGCTGCCCAGCAGGCGATCTCGAGCCCCTTGCTCGACAACATCTCGATCGCCGGCGCCACGGGCGTCCTCATCAACATCACCGGCGGCGACGACCTGACGCTCGGCGAAGTCACGCAAATCAGCGAGGCGATTCACGACGCGGCCGGCGACGAGGCGGAGATCATCTTCGGGGCGGTGAACGACCCGGCGATGCACGGCGAGGTGCGTGTCACGGTGATCGCTACGGGGTTCGAGAAGGCGGCGCAGGCCGAGCCCGCGGCGGTGGGGCGCGGCGCGCCGGGCGTGCTGCCGTTCGAGAAGCGGGTCTCGCGGCCGACGCCGGTGCCGCCGCCCGGATACGTGCGGCCGGCGGCCGAGCCGCCGGTGCGGCGCGCGGCGACGCCGCCGAACGAAGTGTCCGAGATGGAGATCCCGACGTTCATCCGGCGGCAGATGGACTGATGGCCCTGCGGTCGCGCCACCTCGTCGCCGCTGGCGGGCTCGCCGCCGTTGCGCTGCTGTGGGCGTCGCGCGATGCGTGGCCCTGGCGCCGGCCCCTGACCGCGGCGCCGATCGTCGTCTCCTCCTCCTACGACGAGTCCGCTCACACCCTGGGCCCCCGCGAGACGCTGGGCGAGCTGCTGCAACGCAGCGGCATCACCGGCCGCGAGTACGCCGCGTTCCTCAGCGCCGCCACCGCGCTCCAGCCGCGACGCCTGCGTCCCGGGCTCATCTTCCACGTGCGCCGTCTCGTCACCGATTCGCTCCCCGACCGCCTGATGGTGCGCACCGGGCCGGCGCAGCGACTGTGGGTGGAGCGCACCGCGGCGGGCTGGCTGCAGCATGTCGAGGAAATTCCCTGGACGATCCAACGCGTGCGGGTGGTGGGGTCGATCGTGACGTCCTTGTACGACGCCCTCGACCAGGCCGTGCCCGACAGCTTCCTCCCCGCTACGGAGCGGCGGCAGCTCGCCTGGGGGATCGCGGACGTGTACGACTGGGAGGTGGACTTCACGCGCGACGTCCAGCGCGGGGACCGCTTCGAGATCCTGCTCGAGCGCCTGGAGTCGCCGGAGGGGGAGCGGCGCTTCGGCCGGATCCTCGCGGCGCGCGTGGACGTGGGGCGGAGTCCCAGCTTTGCCTTCTGGTTCCAGGCGGACTCGGGCGGCGGGCCCGGCGGCTTCTACGACGAGCAGGGACGGTCCCTGAAGCGCGCGTTCCTGCGGGCGCCGCTCCAGTTCCGCCGCGTCTCGAGCCGGTTCGGCAGCCGCTTCCACCCGATCCTCCACGAGTGGCGGATTCATGAGGGCACCGACTACGCCGCCGCTTACGGCACTCCGGTGCGCGCGACGGCGGACGGCATCGTGACGCGCCTCGGCCGCGAGAGCGGGTACGGCAACCTCCTCGAGCTGCGCCACGCCAACGGGATCCGCACGCGCTACGGGCACCTCTCGGCGTACGCCAAGGGGTTGCTGGTCGGACAACGCGTCGGGCAGGGCGAGACCATCGCCTACGTCGGGTCGACGGGGTTGTCGACGGGGCCGCACCTGCATTACGAATTCATCGTCAACGGCCGTCCCACGAATCCGCTCCGCAAGGACGCGGGTGAAGGCGTGGCGGTCCCCAAGAGCCTCAAGGCCGCCTACGATGCGGCGCGCGCCCTGCTGCTCGCGCAACTGGAGCCGCACCCCGCGCACGTCGCCGCACGCGTCGATTAGTTTCCTTCCCCATCGTGGAGCTCTATCCCGCCGTTGACGTCCAGGGCGGGCGGGTGGCCCGCGCCACCGCCCCGGCGGACGATCCCCTGACCGTGGCAGGAGCCTTCGCGGCGGCGGGGGCGCGCTGGGTGCACTTCGTGGACCTGGACCGCGCCTTGGGCCGCGGCGATAACCGCACGGTGGCGCAGCGGTTCC
>QHVC01000026.1 GCA_003222205.1 Gemmatimonadota bacterium
CTTCCTCTACGGTCGTCACCGGCAGGCGGCGGATTTCCTCTCCGGTGATGCGCTGCAGGTCCTGGGGCGCGAGCGGATCGAGGATCACGTCGGGCTTCGCCTCGACCAGAATCGAATCGACCGCCACGGCGTGCTGATGGAGCTCGAAGTTCAGTGTCACTGTTTCGCCGGTGCGCACGAGCACGCTGTCGTGGATCAGCGGGCGGTACCCGATGGCGTTGATCTGGACACGGTGCCAGCCGCTGCGCACCTCGCGAACCCGGTACGCGCCGCCGCTTTCGGTCGCCGCGCCCTGCCGGCCACCGTCGACGCTCACCAGAGCGGCGCGGACCGGCTCCCCGGTGAGCGCGTCCGTGACGCGTCCCGAGATGGCCCCGCCGGTCTGCGCCCCCAGCGGCGCGGCGGCCGCGAGCAGCGCGCCCGCGAGGCGCAGGGCACCGCTCACGGAAGCCGGACCGCCCAGATGTCCGAGCTCCCGCCCGTGATCATCTCGGCGACCAGGTGATCGCCCGCGGGCGAGAGGGCCGGGTGCCGAAACAGCTCCATCCCCGAGGTGAGCGCCTGCCGCGCTCCCGTGGCGAGACTGACCAGATAGAGTGTGCCGCCGCCGTCGCGCTGCACGCGGCCGATGAGCGGGTCGTTGTCGAAGGACACGCTCCCACCCACCACCGCGACGAGTCGCCCGCCCGCGACCTGGACGTCCCGCGCGATGCCTGCCAGGCCGAAGTCGTGTACGACTGTGATCGCCTCCGTCGACAGCACGAGCCGGTAGACGCGGCTGTCGCCGTTCGTCGTGTAGTAGACCGTGTCCGATCCGGCCACGGCCACCGACGAGGCTTGATCGGAGCCCGGCAACATCGCGAAAACGGGAACCGGGCCCCCCCAGTCCGCCTTCACGATCTCCTGCCCCCAGCGCAACGTGTCGACCGGACAGCTGCCGCACGCGGCCCCGTAGGCCACACGCTCGGCGAGATACACGATGCTGCTCGGGCCCAGCCAGCGGATCTGCGACGCCATGTCGTAGCTGCGCCCGCTCGGCGCCTGACCGGGGAGCACCTTGAGCACGCCCCCGCGCGCGGGATCGGACAGGGTCCCCACGACCAGCTCCGTGCGGTACGGGGCAATCGACCCAAGCGGCGCGTAGGCCGTCGAGCGGACGTAGGCGAGTCGGCCACCAGGGCCGGGCCCGGGTGACCGCCACGCGTCAGTCGAGTCGGCCGCGCCGGGGAGCACGTCGCAGATCTCGCGGCGGATCGCGCCGCCGTCGGCCGGCATGAGCGCCAAACACCAGTCGTGGTCCGCGCGGTCGAGCCGCTGCCGGCCGTAGAAGAACCCACCACCGCTCGGGAGCCACGCGGGGCTCTGGTCTTGTCCCAGGTTGTAAGTGAGGCGGACCTGCGCAGCGGCGGGGGGCGGCGGCGATCCATAAGGGGGAGGGAGGAACGGCTCCGTATGATCGCATCCCATGAGGATCACGGCGACGAGCAGGACCGGCGGGCGGGGGCGGGGGCGGGGGCGCATGCGCCGGGGTATAATCCCTTCGATGGAGGGGCGTCGCAAGCTGATCATCGCGGGCACCGCGCTCGGTGCCGCCGTCGCCGGGGTCGCAATGTGGGTGGCCGCACCGCTCCCCGCGGGCCTGCGCGACCCCGGTCCCGTCCCCAGCATCACCCTCCAGGACCGCAACGGCCAGGTGCTGCGGACGACGCGCTCGAGCGAAGGCAGTCGCGGCGGCTGGATCCCGCTCGCGGAGTTGGACCCCAAGATTCTGCAGGCGTTCCTCGCGGTGGAGGACCACCGCTTCTACGCCCACCACGGCGTGGACGTTCGTGGCTTGGCGCGCGCGGTGCGCGACAACGTCCGCGCCGGCCACGTCGTGTCGGGCGGGTCCACGCTCACGATGCAGCTCGCCCGCCTGCTGCGCGGCACCCCGCGCACGCTCCCCGGCAAGCTCGGCCAGATGCTGTGGGCGTGGCGGCTCGACGCCCATCTCGACAAGGCGGCGATCCTCGAGCAGTACCTGAACCGCGTGCCGCTCGGCCAGGGCACCGCGGGCGTCGCGGCCGCGGCTGCGCTGTACTTCGGCGCCGACGCGCGAGAAGTCAGCCTGGGCCAGGCGGCCCTGCTCGCCGCGCTCGCGCACGCGCCCTCCCGCGACAACCCCTTCGTGGCGCCGGAACGCGCCCGGAGCCGCCGCGCCGTCGCGCTGAGCCGCATGGTCGACCTCGGCTACGCCACGCCCGGCGACGCGGGACGCGCCGCCCAGGAGCCCCTGCTCGCCGCGACGCGGCCCGGGCCGTTCCTCGCCCCCCATTTCACCACGCGCGTCCTGCAGTGGGCCGAGGACTCGGCCGCGACACCGGTCGGCGAGTGGCGCACGACCCTCGACCTGGGATTGCAGACCGAGCTCGAAGCCGAGACCCGACACACGGTGGATGTGCTCAAAGACCGCCTCGTCGCACACGCGGCGGTCGTCGTGCTCGACAATCAGCGCGGCGACATCCTCGCTTGGGTCGGCTCGCCGGATTTCTTCGCCGATACCGCCGGCCAGGTGGACATGGTCGTCTCGCCGCGGCAGCCCGGCTCAGCTCTGAAGCCTTTCCTCTATGGCCTCGCCTTCGACCGCGGCGTCACCGCGGCGACCGTGCTGCCGGACCTCCCCAAGACTTACCAAACCACGCTGGGCCCGTACCGACCGAAGAATTATGACCGCCGCTTCCACGGTCCGGTGCGGGCGCGCGAGGCGCTGGGCAGCTCGTACAACGTTCCCGCCGTCGAGCTCGCCGATCGCATCGGCGTGGCGAGCCTGCTGCGCACGCTACGCGCCGCTGGATTCGCCACGCTCACGCACGGCGCCGAGTACTACGGCCTGGGACTGTCGCTCGGCAACGGCGACGTGACCCTGCTGGAGCTCGCGAACGGATATCGTGGCATCGCCAACGGCGGGGTGTGGCGGCCCGTCAGATGGCGGTCCGACAGTCAGACCGTCCGACTGTCCGACCGGAGATTCATGTCACTCCAAGCTGCCGCTCTCGTCATCGACATTCTGAGCGACCCGGTCGCCCGCATTCCCAGCTTCGGCGTCGAGACGCCGCTCGACTTCCCGTTCCGCGCCGCGGCCAAGACCGGCACCAGCCGGCACTTTACCGACAACTGGGCGGTGGCGACGACCGCCACCTTCACCGTCGCGGTGTGGGTCGGGAACTTCAACGGCCGGCCGATGCAGGGCGTCGGCGGCATCACCGGGGCGGGCCCGCTGCTCCACCGGGCCGTCCTGCTCACCGCCCGTCGCTACCCGCCGGGCGATCTCCCCGAGCCGGCGCCGGCAGGGCTCGTGGCGGCGCGCGTGTGCCGGCTGTCCGGGCTGCTCGCGACGCCGGACTGTCCCGCCTTGGACGAGTGGTTCCTGCCGGGCACCGCGCCGACGCGCACGTGCGATTGGCACCAGGGTGGACGCATCGCCTGGCCAGCCGAGTACATAGAGTGGGCGACGTCTGTCGGACAGTCGGACGGTCGGACTGTCGGACTGTCGGCGCCTACCGGTCAGACCGTCCGACTGTCCGACCGTCCGACACTCCCGACTCCCGCCCCCTTTCGTATCCTGTCTCCTCAGGACGGCGACCGCTACACGCTGCCCGTAGGAGTCGACCCGCGCTACGCGACGCTGGCCCTGCGGGCGGCGGGCGGCCCCGGCTCCGGCGCCAGCGTCCGGTGGTTCGTGGACGGACGACCGGTCGCGGGGGAGCGCTGGACGCTCGCCCCCGGGCGCCACGCGATTCGGGCCGAAACGGTCCGCGGCGAGCGCGACGAGGTGCGCATCGACGTACGCTGAACGTATCTTCCCTGCCGCCGTCGCCCCCCCCCAACCGAGGTCCGCATCGGATGACCGCCTTCTCTTTGTTGCTCCTCGCGGCGCTGCAGCAGCCCGCGCCGGCCGCGGCCGCGCGGCTCCCGGTCGGCACGGCCGACACCTCGCCGTTCCGCCGACTGGCGCTGCCGGCGCCGACGTTGCTGCGCGAAGGCTCGGGCCTCCCGGGGCCGCGCTACTGGCAGCAGCGCGCCGACTACGGGATCCGCGCCTCGCTCGACACGGCGACCCACACCATCACCGGCCACGAGACGATCCGTTACACCAACAATTCGCCCGACACGCTGCGCTATTTGTGGCTGCAGGTGGACCAGAACATCTACCGCACCGATAGCCGCGGCGCCGCGATCAACCCCACCGACGCGCGCTTCGCCGGCGCCGGGTTCGTCGGCGGGTACGTGATCGAGTCGTTCGGCGAGGTACTCGCGGGCCCGCGCACCGCACGCGGCCCCACGACCCGGGTCGAGCCGCTGCACACGACGACGAACGGCACGATGCTGCGCACCGACCTGGACCGGCCGCTGGCGCCGGGGCGGACGATCACGCTGGACGTCGCCTATCACTTCCAGGTGCCCGAGCACGGCTCGGACCGCATGGGCCGTAAGCAGTATCCGGGCGGCTGGCTGTACGAGATCGCCCAGTGGTACCCGCGGATGGCGGTGTACGACGACGTGCGCGGCTGGAATACCGAGCAGTACCTGGGGCAGGGCGAGTTCTATCTGGAGTACGGCGACTTCGATGTGTCGATCACGGCCCCGCGCCGCTTCGTCGTGGCGGCCACGGGCTCGCTGCTCAATGCCGCCGAGGTGCTCACCGCGACCCAGCGCGAGCGCCTGGCCCGCGCGATCCGCTCCGACAGCGGCGTCGCGATCATCGCGCGCGGCGAGGCCGGCACGGCGGCCACCCGTCCCACCGGCGCCACGCCCACGCTCACGTGGCACTTCTCCGCGAAGAACGTGCGCGACGTGGCCTGGGCTGCCGCGCCGAACTTCATCTGGGACGCGAGCGGCTGGAACGGCATTCTGATGCAGGCCTACTATGCGCCCGAGGCGAACGCCGACTGGGGTCACGCCATCCAGCTGGTCCGCCACTCCATCAAGCACTACTCCGAGAAGTGGTTCCCGTATCCGTACCCGACCGCCATCAACATCGCGGGCCCGGTGGGCGGGATGGAGTACCCGATGATCGTGTTCTGCGGCGACGGGGCGGGCGGCCGTGGGCTCTTCGGCGTCACCACGCACGAGCTGGGCCACGAATGGTTCCCGATGACCGTGGGATCGAACGAGCGGCTGTACGCGTGGATGGACGAGGGGTTCAACACCTTCATCAACACCTACTCGGCGCGCGCGCTCTACAACGACACGACGCGGCAGGGCGGGGGCGGCGTGGAGCCGTGGGCGAACTTCGCCGCCAGCGGCCAGGACATCCCCCCGATGCTCGCCGCCGACCGCGTCCCCGGCGAGTTCCTCGGCGCCGCCGAGTACGGTAAGCCCGCCGTCGGCCTCTTCGTCCTCCGCCACGCGATCCTCGACGACACGACCCGGTTCGACGCGGCGTTCCGCGAGTACATCCGTCGCTGGGCGTTCAAGCACCCCACGCCCGCGGACTTCTTCCGCACCATGGAAGACGGGCTCGGCGAGGACCTGTCGTGGTTCTGGCGGGGCTGGTTCTACCGCAACGACGTCGTGGACCAGGCGGTCGATTCGGCCGTCGTGAGGCCCGATTCATCGGGCCAGAAGATCGCCCGGGTGTACCTCTCGAGCCCCGGGCCGCTCCCCATGCCGGTGGAGCTGCGGCTCACGTACGCGGGCGGGGCCACCGAGAACGTGCGGCT
This sequence comes from Gemmatimonadota bacterium, assembly GCA_003222205.1. Classification (GTDB taxonomy): domain Bacteria; phylum Gemmatimonadota; class Gemmatimonadetes; order Gemmatimonadales; family GWC2-71-9; genus QHVC01. The sequence continues at coordinate 5,703 of QHVC01000026.1, forward strand.
GCCGGTCGAGGTCTGGGACTTCGGCAACACGTTCGTGTACGAGCGGCCGGTGAGCGCGGACGTGGTGAAGGTGGAAGTCGATCCGGGGCATCGCTTCCCGGACGTGCGGCGCGGGAACAACGTCTGGGGGAAGTAGGAGCGCGACGGGTTCTCGGTTGTCGGTTATCGGTACTCGGTACTCGGTACTCGGTGGTTTATACCGATCACTGAGAACCGACAACCGATGACCCGTAAAAGCTCGGCTTCCCCTTGGCGCGCAGGTATGCGTGCAGCACCAGCTCCAGCCCCACCAGAAACACTCCGCCCCACAGCAGCCCCGGCAGGTCGGCGAGGTCACGTCGATACTGGATCCACAGCCAGCGGCCGATCACGTAACACCACAGCCCCCCCGCGAACCAGCCGGCCAGCCGCACGAATCTCCCCGCGCCGGTATCGATCCCCGGCAGCCGCAGCAGCAGCACCTCGATGTAGTGGCCGACGAGCGTGAAGCAGAACGCCAGCGTGAAGACGTCGAAGTAGTCCCACAGCACACCGTCGCCGCGCGGCAGCGCCGCGAACAACACCAGCCCGAGGAGCGCCGCGAGCAGCGCGTTGCGCCCCAGGGTCGTGAGGAACGATTCGCGGTTCATGGATTCGCTCCCACCGGACGTGCCGGTTTCAGGTACTGATCCAGCCAGTCGAGGACGACGCCCCACCACAGGCGCCGGTTGCGCGGCCGCAGGACCCAGTGTCCCTCGTCGGGGAAGTACAGGAACTTGGCGGGCACACCCATGCGCCGCAGCGCCGTGAACGCCTGATACCCCTCCGACAGGTCCACCCGGTAGTCCAGCTGCGAGTGGACAATGAGCATCGGGGTCTTCCAATTCTTCACGGAATTGAGCGGCGACCACTGCTCGTAGAGCTGGCGGTTCTGGTACGGCGTGCCGCCGAATTCCCAATCGGTGAACCACAGCTCCTCGGTGCTCCCCGCCATGCTCACGGTGTTGAACACGCCGTCGTGGTCGACCAGCGTCTTGAAGCGGTCGGTGTGGCCGGCGATCCAGTAGATCATGTACCCGCCGTAGGAGGCGCCCGCGGCGCCCATCCGCGTCGAGTCCACGTACGGCAGCCGCGCCACCTGGTCGAGCCCCTTCATCACGTCCTCGTAGGGGTAGTCGCCCCAGTGGCGCGAGATCGCGTCGGTGAACTTCTGCCCATAGCCGGTGGACCCGTGAAAGTTGACCGCGGCGACGACGTACCCCCGCGACGCGAACAGCTGGTAGTTCCAGCGGCTCCCCCAGTAATCGGACCACGCGCCTTGCGGCCCGCCGTGGATGAGATAGACGACGGGATACTTCTTCGCCGGGTCGAACCCCGGCGGCTTCTGCAGCCACCCGAACACCGAGTCGCCGAGGGCGCCAACGAACCCGTACTCGGCGAGCGGCGGCAGGTCCAACCCCGCGAGCGCCGCGTCGTTCTGGTGTGAGAGCGGTTTGCCGAGGGCCCAGACCTCCGGCGGCTGCGTGTCGCTCTGGTGCAGGTAGACGAGGGTCTTGCCGTCCGCCGCTACGCTCACGTTGGTGTTGAGGCCGTTGCCGGAGACCACGACGGTGCGACGAAACGTCGGCACGTCGATGCGATAGATATTGTCCCGCCCCCGTTCTTCCACGACCGCGTAGATGCACTTGGAATCCGGACACCACGTATACGAGCCGACAGAGAGGGTCCAGCCTGCGGTTGCCTCAACCATCCGACCGTCCGACTGTCCGGCCGTCCGACGTCTCATCATCAGGCGCAGGCGATCCGCCTCGAACCCCGCCCGCTCCATCGAGAGCCAGGACAACCACTGGCCGTCGGGTGAGTAGCGCGGGGTGTTGTCCGCCCCCTTGTTGTCGGCGGTGATCGCGTGCAGGCCGCCGCCGTCGGGCGCCATGACGTACACGTCGACGTTCGTGTTGTCGGCTACCACCGCATCGCCGTGCATCGCGACCGCGATCTCGCGGCCGTCGGGCGAGACGGCGACATCGCCGTCGCCGCCGGTGGCGATCGCCGGCACGTCGTGGTCCACCGGCGTCAGGTCTTTGGGCTCGCCGCCCGCCAAATCCACGTGGAACACGTGCTGGCGGCGACCCGCGCGGAACTCGTCCCAGTGCCGCCACAACACGTCCGTCCACAGACGGGCGTCGGTGGGATAGTCGCCATTGCGCCGGTCGATCTCCTGCTGCGGCGGCCATTTCACATCGCTGACGACGAGGAAGCCCTTCCCGTCCGGCAGCCAATACAGCTCGCCGGCTCCTTCGGAAAGGTTGCTGACGCGCCGCGCCTCGCCGCCGGTCAAGTCCAGCACCCACACCTGCGGCCCGTTCTGCCGCGTCGAGAGGAATGCCAGCGTCTTCCCATCGGGCGACCAGCGCGGGCTGCGATCCGACCCCGGCCCCTGGGTGAGCTGGTGGTTCGCGCCGGTGGCGACCTCCGCGAGCCAGATCCGGGAGACGTTGCGGTTGTCCGCGAGCGACGGCGTGGCGACCGCGTACGCCACCCAGCGGCCGTCCGGCGAGAGCTGCGGGTCGCCCACCGCCTTCATGGCGATGAAATCGTCGAACGTCATTGCGCGCTTTTGGGCGCGTGCGAGATGCGGGGTGAGAAACCCTAGAATCGCGAACGCCAGTGCGGTTCGTCTCATTCGGGTTGACCGTCCGACAGTCCGACCGTCCGACTGTCCGTCAGAATTCAGGATGAGTCATGATGGCGCGCACGAGCTCGTCGTAGACCTTGGTGTCCGGCGTGACGTCGCCCTGCGCGTCGGTGTGGACGTTCCAGGAGCACAGCTCGTTCAGCGCCGTGGCCTCTTCGTACGTGAGGTGCAGCGTGTACCCATCGCCGTTCGCCGCGGCCTTCGCGAGCACCTGCTTGAGCACGTCCGGCAGGTGCTTCGCGGCGCGGACGGCGTCGTACTGGGCGCGGGTCACGGCGAGATCCATCGGCTCCCTTGCGTTCGCGGGGGGTGGGCGAAATCTTCTCTCCTTCCCGAACGGCCGCAACCCGATGCCCCGCACCGAATTCCTCGCGACCGGCTTCCACGTGCCTTCGCGCCTCGTCACCAACGAGGACCTCGCCGGCATGATGGAGACGTCGGACGAGTGGATCCTGCAGCGGTCGGGGATCAAGACCCGCTACTGGGTCGGTCCCGGCGAGACCGGCGTCGGGCTGGCGAAGGCCGCGACGCTCAAAGCCCTCGCCAAAGCCCGCCTCCAGCCCGCCGACCTCGACTGCATCGTCTACTGCACCTGCACTCCCGACCACTTCGAACCCGGCAACGGCGTCTTCCTGCAGCGCGAGCTCGGCTTGAGCGACATCCCCGCCGTGGACGTCCGCAACCAGTGCAGCGGGTTCCTCTATGGGTTGTCGATCGCCGACGCGTGGATCCGCACCGGGCAGTACCGGACGGTGCTCCTCGTCGGCGCCGAGGTGCATTCCCGGGGGCTCGACAAGACCACCCGTGGCCGCGACACCGCCGTGCTGTTCGGGGACGGCGCCGGCGTCGCGATCCTCGGGCCCACCGTCGACGACGGGCGCGGCGTCCTCTCCACGCACCTCTTCTCCGACGGCCGCCACGCCGAGAAGCTGTGGGTGGACGGGCCGGGCCTCGCGCACGACCCGTTCGTCAGCCATGAGATGCTGGACCAGAACCTGCACCGGCCGGTGATGGAAGGCCGGGAGGTATTCAAGTTCGCCTCGACGCTGATGCCGCAGTCGGTGCAGCTCGCGCTCCAGGCCAACGGCCTCACGCTCGCCGACGTGAAGCTCCTCGTGCCCCACCAGGCGAACCTGCGCATCATCGAGATGGTGCGGCAGGCAACCGGCCTGCGCGAGGAGCAGGTGTTCATCAACATCCAGAAGTTCGGCAACACCACCGCCGCATCGATTCCCATCGCTCTCGACGAGGCGCTCGACGCCGGCCGGCTCAGGCGCGGGGACGTCCTGGTGCTGACCGCGTTCGGGTCGGGCTTTACCTGGGGGAGCGCGGCGGTGCGCTGGTAGTATCCTCCGCCTTGAGGTCGCGCAGCCGCCGCGCGGCCTCTTCGCCCTGCGGCGAGCGCCGGTAGCGGTCGGCGAACCGCGCCAGCTCCACCTTGAGGCGGTCCGTGCGGCCGGTCTTCGTGTACAGGTCGATCAGTCCGTTGTGCGCGCGGAATTGCTCGCGTGCGTCTTGGGTCAGCTGCCGCACCTCCAGGTACAGTCGCTCCGCTTCCTCGTACCCACCCAGGTGGCGCTCCACGAGATCCGCGAGCCGCAACCGCGCTTCGAGATCCTCCGGCGCGATGCGGATGTGGTCCCGGAAGTACTCGGCGGCCTCGGCGTACTGCCCCCGGGTGATCAATACCTCCTGGCGCGGGTAGCTCGGCGGCGGCGGGATGTTGCCCGCGCCAGAGACGACGTGTGCGAATCCCGCGGCGCTGCGCGAGGTGCCGACGTGAATCGCGACCACGCCCGCGATGGCGATGGGAACGCTGAGCACGGCGAGCACCGCCTGCGCGCCGCCGGAGATCATCCCCTTCTCATGGAGGAAGAACGCGAGCGCGTTCACCATGATCAGGCATGGCGGCCCGAAGTACACCGCGACGCGGATCAGCTGCGCCCGCTCGGCCGCGTCGACCGTGCGCGGCGCCTTCGCCTCACCCATGGCGGGAGATTTGCGCCCGAAACCGCACCGTCGCAAGTTGCGTACGGCGGGACGTCCTCAAGGAGAGACAATGCTGCTCGGTCTGTTGGTGGGCGCCGCCGCGTTGGGCGGCGGCTTCTTTGGAGCCCGGAAGTTCACGCGCGAGCGGCTGCGCTTCGTGGATGCGATCCGGCATCCGGCGGCGCCGGTCGTCGCGGGAGCCCTGGCCGCGGCGATCGCGTGGCCGGTCGCGATCCTCCCCGTCATCACCGTGTGGACCGCGGCGGCGTTCGGCGTGGGCGTGGGCGCGGGCGTCGCGAGCGGCCGCGACAAGCAGCTGCCGCCCCCCGCCGCCTAGACGACCTTCAGCGCCCCGGTCCCCGCAGTCTCGGGCCGGGCCGCGACGCTGCGCAACGCCTTCACCGCGTCGCGCGCGAACGTTTTCCCCGCGCCCTTCTCCACTTCTTCCAGCGCGCTCCACTTCGAAAAGGCCGGCCGCACCGGCGTCGGCATTTGCAGCGTCTCGAACGCGTCCGCCACCGCCAGGATCTTCGCCGTCACCGGGATCGGCAGCGCGTCGATCTCCCAGTCTTCGCCCACGATCTCGTAGTAGTGGCCGTACTCGGCGATGATCTCCGCGGCGCCGCGCATCGCGCGCGCCACGGGGAGGGCTTCGTCGGTGACGGCACGCGACAGCAGCTTGAGCAGCCGCGGATCCCGGGTGCCCACCTCGTGCAGCAGCGCCGCCACCCGCAGGTTCTCGACCTCGCCTTCGAGGAGTTTCATCTCCTTCGCGATCTCTCCAGCGAGCACCGAGACGCGCTGGCTGTGCCCCTGCTGGTGCCGCTCCGTGGACTCGAGGTGGAACGTCAGCAGCTCGAGCACGGCGAGATACGCGTTCTTGATGTCGGTCAGCCGCGTCGCGCGGTCCTCGGCGAGCACCCCCACGACGTACCCCGTCAGGATCAGAAACCCGGCCCACGGCACGAGCGTGAGCAGCGCGCCCAGGTAGAAGCCGGGCAGCAGCTCCAGGCCGACGATCCCCTGAAAGAAAAACACCAGGGACACCACAAACACGCCGGCCATGACCGCGAAACGGCGGCCGCCGTAGAAGCCGGCCAGGATAATCGGGAGATAATAGAAGCTGAGGAACGCGAGCTTCTCGTCCACCAGGTAGTGAATGACCAGCATGGACGCCACGAGCAGCACCACGAAGATGCGCTCGAAGTGACTGAAGAGAAACGCCTTGGCGCGCTCTAGCGCCCGGGGGTGGCCCACGGTTCCTCAACGGTGCGGGTTGTAGGTCGGCGCGCCGTCAAAGTGGGGCACATCGAGGCAAGTTGCAAGTTTTTCCGGGCCGGGAGGGGGTTTCCACGGACGGCGTAACTGTCTCAAGCATGGGGAGATAGCGGCTGGAGTCCCGGCGGCACGGGTTTCGCCACACCGGGGCCCTGACGGCTGCCGCACAACAGCGCCAGCCGAGGTGACCACCGACACACAACAGGAGCAGCACATGTCCCGCGTCGCCGTTGCCGTCCTTTTCGCCGCCGCGCTGGCCGCCCCAGCCGGGCTCGCCGCTCAGAACCAGTGGGAGCGCGTCGTCCGGAGCCAAGTCCGCGAGCACAGCTCGTACCTCACCGATCGCGGGTACGAGATGATCAATGAAGTGTACCAGGGCCGTCTCGGCAATCACGAGAACGAGCTGCTGACGATCGACCTCCAGGCCGGCCGCGCCTATTCCTTCCTCGGCGTGTGCGACCAGGACTGCCGCGATATGGACCTGCGGCTGTACGACCCCGACGGCGACGAGATCGACGCCGACGTCGGCGACGATGACTGGCCGGTGGTGAAGGTCGCGTCGGCCCGCGCCGGCCGGTACACGATCAAGGTGGTGATGGCGAGCTGCTCGACCGACCCGTGCTACTACGGCGTCGGCGCCTTCAAGAAGTAACGCTCGCCGTCGTCGCCCGCCGCGCCGCGCGCCGGAAGCCTCCCCCGGTGCGCGGCGCCGGTGTTTTACGCCTGACGTTCGGAGCCTTCGTGCAGAGGATCTCCGGGCGGATTGGCCTCCTCGTAGCCCGGACAGGCGCGCATCGGAAGCGCCGGATAGCGCGCGTAACTGGGATCGGTCTCCGCCCGCGCACACCGGTAGAAGACGGAGCCGCGCCGGTTGGTCGCGGTCCGCACCCAGCGGCAGGTGAAGCACAGGCCCACGGCGTCGGGCAATATCGCCGCCGCCCCCGGCACGTGCTATGGCGTTTTCCGGCGCCCTTTCCAATCTTGGCACCGTGGCCCAAGTCCCTGCCCCCGACGAGCTTCCGCCCGGTCTGCGGGAGGAGTATCTCGCCGGCATGCGCGCGACGTTGGGCATGCTCGCCGCCATCGCCAAGCGCTTGGCCGCCGCGGGGAGCGATCGCGAGGCGTTGGAGACACTGCGACGGGAAGCCCACAAGATCCACGGCTCCGCCGGCTCGTTTGGCTTCATGGAAGCGTCCCGCCTCGCCGCCGGGATGGAAGTGACCGCCAAGGACTGGGTCGCGCGACCGGGAGACACGGACATGGACCGGGGCGGCCTCGCCGGCTGGTTCGTCACGCGGCTCGCGGAAATGCTGAAGCTCGAGGTGCCCGAGGCGCCGGCACCCCCGCCTCGACTCATCATCCGTCGGCCCAGTGCCGCCCAGAAGGCCGCGGCCTCACCCGCGCCGCCGTCCAAACCGCTCGCGCCGGCCACGCGCCCCGAGCCGCCGCACGCGTCACCGCCGAGGCCGCAGGTCGCGCCCGTCGTCCCCCGCCGTCCGTCGCAGCCGCAGAGCGCCCCGCGCCCGACTCCGCCCGCACCCACACCACCAGCACCAAAACCGCCTCCCAAGGCGGCGCCACCGCCGCGGCCGAAAGCGGCACCGCAGCCCCCGCCGCAGTCGGCGCCAACGCCGCCACCCAAGGCGGAACCGAAGCCGCCACCAAAACCGCCACAAGTCGCCGATGGCGAGAGTATCCCCTGGCTCGTGTCGCCAGAGGAATCAACTCCCGCGAAACGTCCGCCGGCGGCAACGCCGCCGAAGCCACCGCCGCAGGTGGTGCAGCCGCCGCCCGTGGTCGAGCAGCGGCCCGTGGTCGAATCACCGCCCACCGCCCCGCCGTCGGTGCCGGAGGCGGCGCCGACGGTTCCGGAGATCATTCTCGTCGAGGACGATCCGGCGCTCGCGGACCTGCTCGAGTACGGGCTGCGCGCCCGCGGCTACCGCTTCCTTTCGTATCGCAACGGGAGTGACGCGCTCCGGGAGTTGCTCGCGCTCGAAGTAGCGGGGACTCGCCCGGTCGTCCTGTTGGACGTGGATCTCCCCGGCCTCGACGGGTACTCGGTGCTCAACGCGCTGGAGCGGGACCGACCCGGGGCGTTCCGCGTCGTCTTCACCACGGTGCATGGCGGGGAAGCGGAGCAGCTGCGCGGCCTGGAGGCGGGCGCACTCGACTACCTGGTGAAGCCGATCAGCTTGCGCGTGGCGCTCGAGAAGATCCGCCGCTGGGTGGGGAGGTGACGAGCCGCCAGTTCCTCATCATCCTGGTGGCGGTGCAAGCCACGCTGCTCGTCGCCCTCGTCATCCTCATCATTCTGAACCGCTGGATCCGGCAGCGGCGCCGTCTCAGGGTCCACCCGCAGCGCGTGCTCGTCGACGCCGTGTTCCAGCGCTGGGCCCTGGGTCAGGCCCGGCCCGCGGAGGTGCTGGAGGGCCTGGGCCGGCTGCCGGTACCCCTCGCGATCGAGGCGCTGGTCACCTGGTCCGCCCGCGTCGCCACCGAAGGGTGGCAGGAGCTGTCCCGCGCCCTGGAGCAGCAGTGGTGGGCGCGCGTGGTGCGGGCCAACTACCGCTCGATCCGCTGGTGGAAGCGCCTGGAGTGCGCGCGGTTCCTGTCCGTCGCGGCGACGCCGCGCGACGTCAGCCGGGTGCTGCGGCTGCTGCGGGACCGGCATCCGGCGGTCCAGCTTTCCGCCGTCACGACCCTGGAGCGCGTGGAGAGCGCGGTGCTGGTGCGGTCGGCTCTCGAGCAGCTCCCCCATCTGGGACCGACGGTGCAGGCCTATTACGCCAGCATGCTGAGGAAATCGCGGAAGGCCGTCGTGCAGCACCTCCTGCATCTGTTGCGCCGTCTGAACGACCCCACGCTGCCCCGCATCATGGAGTTCGCGGCGCGCCTCGAGGACCCGGCGCTGCGTGAGCCGTTCACGACGCACACCACGCATCCCGACCCCGAGGTCCGGACCCAGGTCGCCCGGGCGCTCGGCCACTACCCCCATCGCGAGTCGACCGCCGCGCTCGGCGTTCTCGTCCAGGACGACACCTGGACCGTGCGCGCCCAGGCCGTGCGCTCCCTGGGCATGATCGCCGACCCCGCCACCCTCGCCCTCGTGCGCGACGCGTTGCGCGACGCCGAGTGGTGGGTGCGGCTGCGCGCGGGGCTCGCGCTCATCCGGTTCGGCCCGGCGGGTCGCAACGCCCTCCTCGAGTCCGAGGTCGGGGCGCACGCGGAGGCCCGCGACATGGCCCATCTGATTCTCGGACTCTCCCAGCAGGCCCTCGCGGAGTACGCGGCATGAGTGTGCTCAGCGACGTGCTGCGCGGAACCGACGTCGCGATCCTCGCCTACTTCCTGGTGCTCAATTCCTTCTACGCGCTGCTGCTCATCCTTTCGGTCCCGGAGATCTGGGAACAGAGCCGACTGGCCGAGGACGAGGACTTCCAGCGGCTGATGCAGAGTGACGCGCTGCCGCCGATCACGATCCTCGTCCCCGCGTACAACGAGAGTGCCACGATCGAAGCCAGCGTCACGGCGATCCTCACGCTGGAGTATCGGAACTTCGAGGTGATCGTGGTGAACGACGGCTCCAAGGACGACACCATGGAGCGCCTGCGGCACGCGTTCGACCTCGTCGAGGTGCCGCGCACCTATCCGGAGACGATCCCCAGCGCGCCCCAGCGCGCCGTGTACCGGTCGCGGACCCGCACGCGCCTGACGGTGATCGACAAGGAGAACGGCGGCAAGGCTGACTCGCTCAACGCCGCCATCAACGCGAGCCGCTTCCCGCTCGTCATCGCCGTGGACGCGGACACCCTCATCGAGCCCGACGCGCTGCTGCGGCTCACCCGCCCGTTCCTGCTCGGCCGTCGCATCGCCGCCGTCGGCGGGACCGTGCGCGTCGCCAACAGCTGCACCGTGCGCGACGGACGCGTGACCGACGCCCGCGTCCCCTGCCGCTTCCTCCCCGGCATCCAGGTGGTCGAGTACCTGCGCGCGTTCCTGTTCGGACGTCTCGGCTGGAACCGCCTCGGCGGGAGTCTGGTCATCTCCGGCGCCTTCGGGTTGTTCCGCAAGGAGTACCTGTTGGCGATCGGCGGCTACCGC
>QHVC01000192.1 GCA_003222205.1 Gemmatimonadota bacterium
CTCCCGCAACGTCAGCCCGGCGAGCCGCTCGTTGAGCACCACGGCCACCTGGGCCACCGCGTCCGCCGCCAGGCGCTCCGGGATCTCGACGAAGATCGTGCGCATCACGCCGCTCTTCAGCGTCAGCACGAGGAGCAACCGCTCCGAGGAGATCTGGATCAGCTCGAGCCGCTCCAGCACCGCGTTCTCGAGCGACGGCCCGACGGCGACGCCCAGCTCCCGGGTGAGGACGCCCAACACCTGGGCGGCCCGGTACAGCAGTTGATCCACCGCCGAGCGCTCGCCGGACAGCTCCTCGCGGATCTGGTCGGCCTGCGTGCGGGTGATCGCGCTGGGATGCATGAGCGAGTCCACGTACACGCGGTAGGCGATGTCGGTCGGAATGCGCCCGGCGGAGGTGTGGGGGTGATACAGATACCCCTTCTCCTCCAGGTCGCTCATGGTGTTGCGGATCGTCGCCGGGGAGAGGCCGAGCCCGAGGCGCTTGGCGATGGTCCGACTGGCGGCCGGCTCGGCCGTCTGGACGTACGCGTCGATGACTGCCTCGAGCACCTGCCGCTCCCGCTCCGACAGCGGTGTGCTCATATCAGCTCAACCTCTTTCCCGCGAGCAATTTAGGAACTCGCAGGCGAGAGGGTCAAGTCACGCACCAGCGCATCGAGCCGCAGCCAGCCCTCGGGGCGGCACACCACCCGGCCCTCCACCACCTCCACCCATCCCGACCGCACCCAGTCGGACTGTCGGACTGTCGGACAGTCGGACTGTGAAATCCCTTCCGCGGTCCGCAGCCCGAGGTAGATCCGCTCTAGCTCCCGCTGCTCGTTCGTGAGCACCTCCTCCGCTTCGACGGGCGAGCGGCCGGCGGCAACGGCGCGGCGGTAGGCCTCCCACGCGGACAGGTTCCAGAAGCGCGAGCGGCCGTCGAAGGAGTGCGCCGCCGGACCGAGGCCGCGATACGGGCGGCCCGACCAGTAGGCGGAGTTATGCCGCGACCGCGCGCCGTCCCGGGCGGCGTTCGAGACCTCGTAGAAGACGAACCCGGCCGCGCCCAGCCGCTCGTGGGCGAGGAGGTACTCCTCGGCGTAGCGGTCGTCGTCGGGCGCCGACGCCGCGCCGCGCGAGACCCAGCGGGCGAGCGGGGTGCGCGCTTCGACGGTGAGGCCGTACAGCGAGAGGTGCGCGGGCGCGAGCCGGATCGCCGCATCGAGATCGCGCCGCCAGTCCCGCCCCAGCTCCGCCGGGAGCGCGAAGATCAGGTCCAGCGACACGTCGTCGAACCCCGCCGCGCGCAGCGTGCCCATGGCTGCTCCGATGCGCGCCGCGTCGTGCGGGCGGTGCATCCAGCGCAGCACCCGGTCGTCGAAGGACTGGGCGCCGAGGGAGATGCGGTTCACGCCGGCGTGACGCCAGGCGGTAGCGGACTTCGGGGTCACGTCTTCGGGGTTGGCTTCCAGCGTCACTTCAACGTCGTGGAGGGACGACGTGGAGGGAACGGCGTTGAGGAGCAGCGTGCGGATGGCTTCCGGCGGCAGCAGCGACGGGGTGCCGCCGCCGAAGTAGATGGTTTCCCACGACCCCCGGGGCGCCGCCCCGGGGTCAGCCCACCCGGAGGAAGTCCGGAGCGCGGCCAGCTCCGTCCGCACTGCCGCCACGTACTCCCCGGCTGGGATACGCTTGCGCACGGCGATCGAGAAGTCGCAGTACGAGCAGCGGCGGCGGCAGAAGGGGACGTGAAAGTAGAGATGGGGCACAAGGGAAAGCTAACGCGGAAGTAAGAACGCGGAACGCGGAACATTGGCTGGAAGCTCGGCCCACATGTTCCGCGTTCCGAGTTTCACGTTCCGCGTTCAATTGAGCGCGAACCTCATTCCTGGATCCTGCCGCACCACGCCGCGCAGCTCCAGCTCGGTGAGGGCGGTGAGCACGTCCGCGGTCGGGGCCTTGGCCGAGCCCGCGAGCGCATCGATGTGACAGGACTCGGCGGCCAGAGCGTCCCAGAGGGTGCGCTGCAGGGGGGAGAGATCCTCAGGTGGGATCCGCTCGCCAGGAGCCCCGGGGCATTGCCCCGGGGTCAACCCACCCAGACCGAGTTCTTCGAGGATGTCTCCCGCGCACAACGCCGGTTTCGCGCCCTGCTGGATGAGTTTGTTGCAGCCGACCGAGGTGGGGCTGGTGATGGGCCCGGGGACCGCGAGCACGGCGCGGCCCTGATCGAGCGCCGCATCGGCGGTGATAAGCGCGCCCGACCCCACCGCCGCCTCGACGACCACCGTCGCCGCGGCGAGGCCGGAGACCAGCCGGTTGCGGCGCGGGAACGTGTGCGCGTGGGGGCGCTCGCCGGGCGGCAGCTCAGTGACCAGGCACCCGCGCGCGATCATGCGGTCGTAGAGCGCGCGGTTCGCCGCCGGATACACCACGCCGAACCCGTTGCCGAGCACGCCCACCGACGCGCCGCCGGCGTCCAAGGCCGAGGCGTGCGCGATGGCATCGATGCCGCGCGCCATGCCGCTCACCACGACGGCGGCGGGTGCCACGCCGGCGGCCAGGATCCGCGCCGCCTCCGCTCCGTATGACGTGTGGTTACGGCTGCCGACCATCGCCACGGCCGGGCGCGCCAGCAGCGCGACGTCACCCCATGCGTACAGGTGCGCCGGGGCCTCGGG
>QHVC01000027.1 GCA_003222205.1 Gemmatimonadota bacterium
CGGGCCAGCACGTTGCCGAGCCAGTAGGGGCGGTTCTCGCGGCGCCAGCCCGCCTCGTACAGATCGCGGAGCAGCGTGTAGCCGTCGCGCAGGTCCTGCAGGCGGCCGTTCATGCTGGTGATCTCGATGAGGTAATCGGGCGGTGTCGCGGGCGGGACGGGATCCCGGGCCAGGTCGTACAGCCGCGCGACTTCGTCGGCGAGCTGGAACTTCATCCCGATGAAGTCGATCTTGCGCGCGCCCAGCTCGATGGCGTCGAGCGTCTCGAGGTTGCGCGACGCGTGGGGCCGCGCGCGCGCCACCAGCTCGATCGCGTCCTCGGCGAGGAGGCGCAGCCGCGGCGCGACGGCCCGCATTACCCCCGCCGCCGTCTGCCCGCGCGCGCTCCATGGGTCCAGCCAGAAGAGATCGTCGGTCGCGCCGCCCAGTCCCACGCTGTCGAGCAGTGCGTGCCCCGCGAGCAGCCGGCGCTCGGCCTCGTCCACCGCACCCGTCGTGTCGCCGCAGAACGCGGCGCCGAAGCGCCGCTGGAACTCGACGATGTCCGCCGTTCCCGGCTGCCAGCTCGCGGCGGCGCCGAACAACACGCCGTACCAGTTGGGCTCGAACAGCGCCTCGCCGTCGTCGTCCCAGCTGGTGTTGAGCGCGCCGGTCGAGCCGAGTCGCTGCCCCGCAGCGATGAAGCCCTGGATGTTGGGGAGCGCGGTCGCGTAATCGGGGAACACGCGGTTCCAGCCGTTCACTCCCGGCGCCACCCACGTCTCGAGCCCGGCGTCGAAAAACGGCTTCAACAACGGATCGAATCCGTCCTTGGACCAGTAGTTCCATGCCACCGCCACGAGGTCGTGGGGCAGGGCCTTCACCTGATCCGGGCTGGTGACGGCGACATCCCCCCAGAAGAGCAGCCGCCGTCCCGCCGGGTGCAACGCGGTCGCGATCCGCGCCAGGAAGTCCAGGTACACCGGCCCCAGGCCCAGCGAATCCACGAGCGGCTTGGTGCGGCCCCGCCCCAGCTCGAACGTCTCATCGGCGCCGACGTGGACGAACGGCCCGGGGAACAGGGAATCGATGGCGGCGAACCAGCCGGTGATCAGCGGTAGGGAGCCCGAGTCTCCCGGCGCCAGCACGTGGCCGTGAGGCGTCTCGCCCAGCTCCGCGTACCGCTCGTGCTTCAGCACATGGTGCAGGTGCCCGAACGCTTCCTGCTCCGGCACGATGGTGACGTGGTATTGGGCCGCGTACGCGACCAGCGCGCGGGCGTCGTCGGGCGTGAGCGCGCCACCAGGTGGGGCGATCAGCGGGTCCGCCGGATAGGCGAGCGTATGCTCGAAGTACAGTGAGAAGACGTTGAGCTTGTAAGCAGCGATGGTGCGGATCTGCCGCCTCTGATAGTCGAGCGTGGGGACGGGCCCGCGTGACACATCGTCTTGAGCGCCGCGCCAGCGCAGTGCCGGCCAATCGCGGATCACCGCTCCGTGCAGCCTCGACGATCTGCCGACGAGCTGCTTCAGCGTTTGCGCCCCGTAGAACACTCCGGCGGCCGACGCGCCGACGATGGTGACGCGGCCGCTGTCGGCTACGAGCACGTACCCTTCGGGGGTCATCGCGCTATCCCACGCCGCACGCGCTCCGGCGAGCGCGCGCCGCGCGGCCGGCGTGCCGAGCCGGGCAAGCATCACCGGCACAGCGCCTGGGGTTCCGGGCGGAACGACCCGGAGCCCGCGCTCCCTTAAGGCGTCGCTAAGGTCCTGGGCGGCGAAGCGGTCATCGGGCTGGGCCGCGACGCTCACCCCGCGCGTCAGCGCGAGGTCCGGCCGGGACGCGAGCTCGCGGGGCTGCGGAATCAGCGGCAGCTGCGCGAGGAGCAGCACACAGGGGTGCAGAGGATCCTCCGGGAAGAATCAGTGCGGCTGCAGCGCCTGGAAGCGCGGATGCTGGCGCAGGGAATCGAGGTCGGGATCGTGGGCCACCCACTCCCAGTGGCCGAAGCCGTTCTTCACCGCCTGCTCGAGGCAGTCGATCGCCGAGTCGGCGAGGCCGAGCAGGGCGTAGACGCAGGCTACGTTGTAGAGGACGGCGGAATCGTCCGGGTCCATGGCGACGGCGCGCTTCGCCCATTCGCGGGCCTTCGTTTTCTCGCCGGTGGCCGAGAGCGCCACGGCGCCGAGGTACAGCGCCCGGGCGTCGTCGGGGTCGAGCTTCACGCAGCGCTCGGCGAGCTCCAGGGCCTGGCGCTGGGCCTTGCTCGAGTCCTCGGGCCGGCCGAGCCCGGCGTAGGTCGAGGCGAGCATGGCGAGCGTCTGGTAGTCGTCGGGACGCAGCGCGCCCGCCTGGGCGAAATGTTCGGCGGCCTCTTGGAGCCGGCCTTGAGCGCGACAGTTGCGGGCGCAGTAGTACTCGGCCTCGTAGGACCGGGGGTCGAGGCGCAGCGCCGCCGCGAATTGCTCGTCGGCCTCGGGGTAACGCTTGGCGAGCGACAGCGCGAACCCGCGCGCGGTCCGGGTCTCGGCCAGGTCCGGGTCGAGGGCGACGGCGCGCGTGCTCGCCTCGTCGGCGCGGCGCAGCGTCTCGGAGCTCGCATCCCAGTAGGTCGACAGCAGCGAGTGGCACAGCGCGAGCCCGGCGTGGGCGCGGGCGAACCCGGCGTCGAGCCCGACCGCCTCCGCGTACAGGTCGCGGGCGGCTTCCTGGGTGCGCCGCAGCAGCCGCTGGCCGGTGTGCCGCGCCTTGAGGAACGCCTCGTACGCGCGGGCGTTCCCAGTCGGTGCGCGGTCGAGCAGGCGTCGCTCGGCGTCGGTGACGGGCGCCGCCAGCCCGGCGACGGTGTGCCGCAGCACGTCCTGCCGGATCTCTACGAGCTCGTCGAACGGCCGGTCGTAACGCTCCGCCCACAAGCTCGTCGCCGCCGCGTCCCGAAGCGCGGCCGACATCTCCACACGAGTCGCCGTCCTGCGCACGCCCCCGTGGAGGACGGTGGCGACCTGCAGCGCGCGCGCGACAGCCGTCGCATCCGGCGCTTCGGTCCAGGCGGCCCGTGCGGACGACCACGGCGTCACCGCTACCGCGGCCACCTGTCGCAAAGTGGCACAGAGATCCTCGGCGAATCCCTCGCCGAGGTACGTCTTCTCGGGCTCACCGCTCAGGTTGGCGAACGGGGCGACGGCGAGCGTAGCGGCGGCGCTCATCGCCGGAGAACATAGACGGGCGCGCCCCGCCTCGCGAGTCGTGGTGCCTTGCGTTTTTCCCCGGGCGCGCTCGATTACACAGTCTCCGAATCCTCGAGGTCGGCGATGGACAGGCGGGAAGCGCTGCGCGTCCTCGGCGCCGCTACGGCGGTGCCCCTCGTCTCGCGGGACCTGTTGGCCCTCGGCCGCGACGCGCACGCGCGCTGGCGGGCCCGGCCCGGGTTCCGCGTGCTGGACGCCGATCAGCAGGCGCTCGTCACGACCCTTACCGACCTGATCATTCCCGAGACCGACACGCCCGGCGCCAGAGCGGCGCGCGTGGACCAGTTCGTCGACGTGATGCTCGCCGACTGGTACGATCCGGATGATCGCCAGCGCTTTCTGGACGGCCTGGCCGATGTCGACGCCCGCAGCACCGCGGCGACCGGCAAGCCGTTCACGGACGCCACCCCCGCCCAGCAGACCGCGTTGCTCACGACCTTGGACGACGAGCTCGCCCGCCTGCGCGAGGCGCATCAGAGCACGTCGAAGAGCTTCTTCCGGATGCTCAAGTGGCTGACGCTCGTGGGCTACTACACGTCGCAGATCGGCTTCGAGCAGGAGTTACACGAACGCATCATCCCCGGGATGTTCGATCCCTGCCGCCTGCAGGACGCGGCGGCGCGCGGCGGGGAGGACTGACCCATGGCGAAGACCTACGACGCGATCGTGGTCGGCTCGGGGATCAGCGGCGGCTGGGCGGCCAAGGAGCTGTGTGAAGCCGGACTCGAGACGCTGGTGCTCGAGGCGGGGCGGCCGGTGAACCCGGACACCGACTCCGTCGAGCACGTCCCCGTCTGGCAGATGAAGTTCCGCGGCAATCGCGACCGCAAGGCCATGCTCGTGCGCCAGCCGGTGCAGCGCAACTGCTATGCCTGCGACGAGCTGGCGAGCAAGTTCTTCGTGGACGACCTCGATAACCCGTACACCACCGACGAGAGCAAGCCGTTCCTGTGGATCCGCGGCCGCCAGGTGGGCGGACGCTCGATCATGTGGGGCCGCCAGACGTACCGCTGGAGCGATCTCGATTTCGAGGCCAACGCCAAGGACGGCTTCGGCGTCGACTGGCCGATCCGCTACGCCGACATCGCGCCGTGGTACGATCACGTCGAGCGGTTCGTCGGCATCAGTGGCCAGGCGGAGGGCCTCGCCCAGCTCCCCGACGGCCAGTTCCTGCCGCCGATGGGGATGACCTGCGCCGAGACGCACGTGCGCGACGCCGTGGCGAAGTACTGGGGACGCGACCGCGTGGTCACGATCGGCCGGTGCGCCGTCCTCACGCAGTCCCACAACGGCCGCGCGGCGTGCCATTACTGCGGCCCCTGCCACCGCGGCTGCGTCACGCGCTCGTACTTCTCGAGCATCAACGCCACGCTGCCGGCGGCCCAGGCGACCGGCAAGCTCACGCTGCGGCCGTATAGCGTGGTGCACAGCGTCATCTACGACCCCCGGAAGAAGCGCGCCGCCGGGGTGCGCGTGGTGGACGCCCAGACCAAGCATCTGATCGAGTTCCGCGGCCGCATCGTGTTCCTCTGCGCCTCGGCGCTCGAATCCGCCAGGATCCTGCTGCACTCGACGAGCCCGGAGTTCCCGAACGGGCTCGCGAACACCAGCGGCCAGCTCGGCAAGAACCTGATGGACCACTGCATGGGCGGCGGCGCGGACGGCACCATTCCAGGCTACGAAGACCGCACCACGTACGGGAATCGGCCCAACGGCATCTACATGCCGCGCTTCCGCAACGTGAAGGACCGGTCTCCCAACTTCCTGCGCGGGTACGGCTACCAGGGCGGAGCCGGTCGCGAGGGCTGGGGGCGCGGCGTGGACCAGGCGGGGTTCGGCGCGGACTTCAAGCGCCAACTGAAGGGGCTCGGCCGGTGGAACTTCGGCTTCTACGGCTTTGGCGAGTGCCTGCCGCGGCCTGAGAACTACATCGAGCTGGACCCGGGGAAGACCGACGCTTGGGGCATTCCGGCCCTCAAGATCCACTGCGCGTGGAGCGACAACGAGCGCGCCCTGCTCAAGGACATGTCCGTGGCCGCTGCGGAGATGCTCTCCGCTGCCGGCGCGACCGACATCCGGCCGTACGTCCAGGACAATGCGCCGGGTCTCACGATCCACGAGATGGGCACCGCGCGCATGGGGCGCGATCCCAAGACGTCGGTCTTGAACGGCAACAACCAGGCGTGGGACGCTCCCAACCTGTTCCTGACCGACGGCGCCTGCATGGCGTCGTCCTCGTGCGTGAATCCGTCCATCACCTACATGGCGTTGACGGCGCGGGCGTGTCACTACGCGGTCGACGCGATGAAACGGAGGGAGCTGTGAGACCGGGAGGCGGGATGCGGGATGCGGGATGCGTGATGGATCGGCGCGATTTCGTGGCTCGCCTGTCCGCGGCTGCGCTCGTCGCAGCGGGTGTTGACCCATCCCGCATCCCGCATCCCCCATCCCGGATCGAGAAGATCGGCCTGGAGCTTTACACCGTCCGCGACCTCATGAAGAACGATGTCGAAGGGACCCTGGCCAAGGTCGCCGCGATCGGGTATCGGGAGGTCGAGTTCGCCGGGTACTTCAACCACCCGCCCGCCGAGATCCGCGCCATGATCGACCGTCACGGGCTCACCGCGCCCGCGGGGCACGTGCCGTTCGAGGCGATCGCCCAGGGATGGGACCAGGTCATCGACGCGGCGCACACCGTCGGCAATCGCTACGTCGTGGTGGCGTGGATTCCGGAGCCCCAGCGGCGCGACCTCGACGGCTGGAAGCGGGTGGGAGAGACGCTCACCCGCGCCGGCGAGGCGTGTCACAACGCAGGCCTGACCTTCGCCTTCCACAACCACAGCTACGAATTCGTGCCCCTGGGGGGCCAGCTGCCCTATGATGTGTTACTCGCCGCGACCGATCCGGCGCTCGTGAAGCTCGAGATGGACCTGTTCTGGATCACCTTTGGCGGCCAGGACCCGCTCGCCTACTTCGCGAAGTACCCGGGGCGCTTCCCCCTCGTGCACGTCAAGGACATGACGGCCAAGCCCCGGCCCGACATCCCCGCCGACTCGGTGATGCGCGACGTGGGGAAGGGGAGCATCGACTGGAAGCGCATCTTCGCGCGGTCCGAGCAGGCCGGCATCCGGCACTACTTCGTAGAGCACGACTCGCCGGGGGATGCGTTGGCGAGTAGTCGTGCGAGCTACGAGTACTTGAAGCGCCTCGAGTTCTAGTCATCGGTTGTCGGTTCATGGTCTTCGGTAACCGAAAACCGACAACCGTGAACCGAGAACGTTTTTACTCTTCCGGCGCGCCACCGCTCGCCGTGATCTGGCCGGGCTTGATCTTCGCCGCATCGAACTTCTGCGCCGCGGCGGTGAGCTTGGCGATCGTCTCGTCGAACTCCGCCTTGCCCTTCTTGAAGCGCAGGTAGTTGATCCGTCCCACCACGAAGGCTTTGAGATACGGGCTCTGGAAGCCGTGCGCCTTGAGCGCCGCCACCGCGGCGTTCACGACCTCGTCCAGCGCCAGCAGCTGCCGCGCGCGCTCACGCCGGATCTCCAACGCCTTGGAGAGCTTCGCCGTCAGAAACTCGTCGATGCGCTTCAGGATGGGCTGATAGGCGCCGCCCGAAAACCGCCCGTTCTGCTGGTAACACAGGCCCAACGTGAGCAGCGCCGGCTCCTCGAACTCGAGGGCGAACTCCTTCTCCGGCCGGTCGTCCAGCTCGACGAGGCCCTGCTCGAGGCGCGTCACCTCCAGCGCGCGCTCCCGCACGTTGTGCGCTTTCTCCGTGTTCAGCGCCAGGATGCGGTGCGCCACCTTCTCTTCCGGCACGACGAGCGCGGTGATCGACTTGGCGCCGAGCAGCCGCAGCGCCCCCAGCCGGTGGTAGCCGTTGGGAGTCCAGTACTTGCCGTCGGCGGCGCGCACGGCGATGACGGGGTCGAGGAATCGGTCCAGCTTGTCGATCGCCTGGGCGAGGCGCTGCACGTGCGTTTCCGACAGGTCGCGCTGGTACGGCGTGGGCTCGACCTTCTCGAGCGGCAGCGCCGCGAGGATCTGCCAGTTCCCGCCCAGCGGGTCGCGGTACACCGCCAGCACCGTCCCGCCGTCGTCGGCGATCGTGTCGGCCACCTTCTGCACGGCGGGCGGCGCCTCGAGCGCGCCGACCTGTTTGGCGGCGAGGCCCCGGGACTCGGCGGCCGCCTTCTTCTTTTTCTTCCGTTTTCTCTCGGCCATGGGGTCGGAAGATACAGCCGTCGGTTCGTTGACGGGGCCACGGGACCGGTCTACTTTCCGGTGCGCTCGCTCCCCATCGAGGTCGCCCGACGCCGTGCCGCCATATCGACGACACCGCTGGTTGACGCTGCTGCCGCTGGTCCTGGCCGCGTGCGGCGGGCCGTTCCCGCAAAGTGCGCTGCACCCCGAGTCCGACTACGCCCGATCACTCGATGCGCTGTTCCACGGCATTTTCTGGTGGGCGGTGCTGGTCTTCGTCCTGGTGGAGAGCCTGTTGCTCTTCATCCTCCTCCGCTATCGGCAGCGCGCCGGGGCGGCCACCCCCAAGCCGACCCACGGCCACACCGTGCTGGAGATCGCCTGGACCCTGGCGCCGGCGCTGATCCTCGTCTTCATCGCCGTGCCCACGATGCGGACCATCTTCGCCACGCAGCAGCCCCCCGCGTTTAACGCGCTCCGGATCGAGGTGATCGGGCACCAATGGTGGTGGGAGTATCGCTACCCCGCCGCGGGAATCGTCACGGCCAACGAGCTGCACGTGCCGGTCGGCAGGCCGGTCGACCTCGAGATCTCGACGGCGGACGTCATCCACAGCTTCTGGGCGCCCGGCCTCGGCGGCAAGCGCGATCTGATCCCCGGGCACGTGAACCGCATCACGTTCACGGCCGAATCGATCGGCACGTTCACCGGCCAGTGCGCCGAGTTCTGCGGCGAGTCCCACGCCAACATGCGGCTCCGCGTCGCGGTGGAGTCGGACTCGGCCTTCCGGGCCTGGCTCGCGGGCCAGGGCGGGTTGGGGCGGCTTGCTGCCAAGGGGAGCGTCGAGGAGAAAGGCCGGGACGCGTTCCGCCGCTACGGCTGCATCGCCTGCCACACCGTGACGGGGGTCTCGGCGGGAGTGATCGGGCCGAACTTGACGCACGTGGGCAGTCGCACCACGATCGCCGCCGGCGTGCTGCCCAACACGGCCGAGGCCCTGGCGCGCTGGATCGGTGATCCGCCGGGCGTGAAGCCCGGCGCCAGGATGCCCAAGCTGCCCATGGCCCCTGCGGACCTGACGGCGTTGGTCGCCTACCTGCAGAGCCTCAAGTGAGCGCGACCAAGGGATGGCGGAGCTGGCTCACGACGACCGATCACAAGCGGATCGGCCTGTTGTACTTCTGGACGGCATTCGTCTTTTTCCTGATCGGGGGCCTCGAGGCGCTGATCATTCGCGCGCAGCTGGCGCGCCCCGGCAACACCGTCGTGTCCGCCGAGACGTTCAATCAGCTGTTCACGATGCACGGCACGACGATGGTATTCCTCGCGCTCATGCCGTTGTCGGCCGCGTTCTTCAATTACATCGTGCCGCTGCAGATCGGCGCGCGCGACGTCGCGTTCCCGCGCCTCAACGCGTTCAGCTACTGGGTGTTCGTGCTGGGCGGCCTGCTCCTGAACGCCAGCTGGTTGCTCCCCCACCACCCGGCGCCGGACGCCGGCTGGTTCGGCTACGCCAACCTCACCTCGCGCGAGTTCTCCCCCGGTCCCAACATCGATTTCTGGCTGCTGGGGCTGCAGATCCTCGGCGTCGCCTCGCTCGCGGCGGGCTTCAACTTCATCGTGACGATCCTCAACCTCCGGGCGCCGGGGATGAAGATGATGCGCCTCCCGGTGTTCAGCTGGATGACGCTGGTGACGTCGTTCCTCATCATCACCGCGTTCCCGGTGATCACCGTCGCGCTCGTGCTGCTGATGTTCGACCGCTTCTTTGGGACGCATTTCTACCTGACGTCGGCCGGCGGCGACCCCGTGCTGTGGCAGCACCTCTTCTGGATCTTCGGCCACCCCGAGGTCTACATCCTGATCCTGCCGGCGATGGGCATCGTCTCCGAGGTGCTGCCCACCTTCGCGCGCAAGCCCCTGTTCGGCTACACGGTGGTCGTGTATTCCGGCGTGCTGATCGGGTTCATGGGCTGGGGCGTGTGGAGCCACCACATGTTCTCGGTGGGTCTGGGCCCCATCGCCGACTCCGTCTTCTCCGCTACGACGATGCTCATCGCGGTGCCCACCGGCGTGAAGATCTTCAACTGGCTGGCGACGCTGTGGGGCGGCCAGATCCGCGCGACCAGCGCGCTGCACTTCGCCGTGGGCTTCATCGCGCTGTTCACCATCGGGGGCCTGTCGGGCGTCATGCACGCCTCGCCTCCCGCCGATCTGCAGCAGACCGACACCTACTTCGTCGTGGCGCATATCCACTACGTGCTGTTCGGCGGCACCGTGTTCGGATTGTTCGCGGGGATGTACTACTGGTGGCCGAAGATGACCGGCCGCCTGCTGGGCGAGCGGCTCGGCAAGCTGCATTTCTGGCTGATGTTCGTGGGGATGAACCTCGCGTTCTTCCCCATGCACTTCATCGGGCTGCTGGGGATGCCGCGCCGCATTTACACTTACGCGCCTGAGCTCGGCGTCGCCAAGCTGAACCTGGTGTCGACCGTCGGCGCGTTCCTGATCGGCGCTTCGATCTTGGTGTTCCTGATCAACGTCTGGCGGACGCGCAAGCGCGGCAAGGTCGCCGGGAACGATCCGTGGGGCGGCGCGACGCTGGAGTGGACGATTCCGTCGCCGCCGCCGCCGCACAATTTCGACGTCATCCCCACGGTCGCGAGCCGCCTGCCGCGCTGGTCGATGACGCAGCTCACGGCGATCCCCGAAGGCGCGGAGCTCGGGAAGCCCCATGCCCCCGCCGGCTCGTGGTGGCCGCTCGTCGCCGCGTGCGGCCTGCCGGTCCTGGCGCTCGCGCCGCTGACGCACACGCTGTGGGTGGCGTTCCTGGGTGCGGCGATTCTCATCACCGGTATCTACCGCTGGGCCTTCGAGCCCTTTGAGGTCTAGAATGGCTCCCGCCGCCGCCGCCGCGCACCACACCAGCCTGGGGCTCGACAGCCGCAAGATGGCGTTCTGGGCCTTCATCGGCTCGGAGTGCCTGCTGTTCGCGTCGCTGATCTCGACGTACCTGATCTACAAGGGCCGCAGCCTGGTCGGGCCGTACCCGCACGACATCCTCAACATCCCGTTCACGTCGATCAGCACGTTCGACTTGCTGATGTCGAGCCTCATGATGGTGCTCGCCCTGGCGGCGGTGCAGCGCGGGGATCTCAAGTGGGCAAAAGTGTGGCTGTTCCTGACGGCGCTGCTGGGGATCTTCTTCCTGGCGGGGCAGGTCTATGAGTTCACCTCGTTCGTGCACGAGGGGCTGACGCTGCAGCGCAATCTCTTCGGCGCCACGTTCTTCGTGCTCACCGGGACACACGGCGCGCACGTGACCGTCGGCGTGATCTGGCTGCTCACCCTGTGGTCGCGCGCGCTGCGCGGCAAACTCGGCAAGGCGAACGCGCTGACGGTCGAGATCTGCGGCCTGTACTGGCATTTCGTGGACGTGGTGTGGATCGTGATCTTCACGGTC
>QHVC01000197.1 GCA_003222205.1 Gemmatimonadota bacterium
AGTCGATGTCGTGCGGCATGGCGGCGTATTTCACGTCGTTGCCGTTCCAGTCGAAGTTGCCGTGGTAGGCGCAGTACACGATGCCGAACGCCCCGCCCAGGTTCACGAGGGCGTCGCTGAACACCAGGTACAGCGTGTTGGGGTCGTAGGTCAGCTTGCCGGATGTGAACCCCTCGATGATCTGGTTTTGCATCTGCAGATCGGTCACGGGCACGAGGGGCAGGGGCACGTTGTCGTTCGCCGCCCAGAATTCCGTGTAGGTCACGCTGTTCTCGATGGGCACACCGGCACCGTCGGTGTAGGTGGTGTTGATGTTGTAGTAGGGCGAGCCGCCGAGGTTGTTCAGGAAGTAGCCGATCAGCGATCCGTCGTCTGTGCCGGGGCCGCTGGTGCCCGGGGCGGGACCACCCGGGTAGATGGTGCGGCTCGACCAGTAGATCGCGGCGACCCGCTGCGCGAGGATCACCGGCCCGCCATGGTAATAGATGCCGTTGTCCTCCAGCGCGGCGCCACCCGGCAGCGGGGCGGCGCGGACGTGGCCCTTGAGCAGCATCAGGTGCTGGTGCGGGCTCGCGGTGAACGTGTTCGGCGGCGGGACCGCGGTGCGAGGACCAGAGGAGTCGGAATTACAGGCAGCGATGATGTATGCCGCCGCAGCCGTGCCGAGCACGGTGGATAGGCGCCAGAGCTTCACAGGAGTCCTCCGATAGCCATTGTGCCCCAGAGGGGCGCAACTCGGATGCCACGGAGGCTGCAGGAGGAGGGGGGAGGGCTGCGGTGGAGGGTGTGGCCTGAGCGCTGCGGGTGGGGCGGCGATACACCGGGTGCGCCGTACGCGGTGCGCGGTTAACTCGGCGCTAGCTGGCCCTCGCGCGCTTCAGTTTCGGCCGCGGCAGCGCGACGGCGGCCCGGAGTAGAACAGGTTCACATCGCGTTTTCTTGATACCGGAGTGCGCCGAGCGTACCGTTATCGTGTGACCGGAATGTTCCAGGAGTCCTATGCCGGTCACAGCGAAACTGTCCCGCAAATTCTACGAGAAGCTCGGAGACGACGTCGCCAACGAGCTGGTGGAGTGGTTCAACCTGGTGGATGCGACCTACCGATCCGACCTGAGAGAGCTGAACGAGCTCAACTTCGCGCGGTTCGACGCCAAGCTCGAGCAGCGGATTGCGGAGCTGCGTGCCGAGCTTCAGACGGAGATGCGCGCGGGGTTCACGCAGGCCGACGCCAAGATGGTGGCCGGATTCGCGCGGGTTGACCAGCGGCTCGCCGAGTTCGAAACCCGGCTCACGAGGCGGCTCCTCAACTTCTGGATCGCCCAGGCGGCGACCACCGTCGGGTTGGTGTTCGTGGTGGTGAAGCTGGTGAAGGGCTGATCAACCCCGGGCTTGCGCCCGGGGTTGGTAAGGCCGCCTAGGCATACCCCTCACCTCGACGGAGACCGCGCCGCGAGCACCCAGGCCAGGTTCGCGGTGCCGTCCATGATCGGCTCGTTCGTGGAATAATCCCCGACGTCGTCGTGGTACACGATGAAGCCGGTGTTGAACGCGGCGTATTCGTCCGCGTCGTGCAGCCGGATCCCCCGCAGAGCCCCGAAGATGGATCGGTACACCGGGCCGTCCACCAATCCGCCGGTGAGCTGCAGGTGCAACTGGTCGGCGACGACCGAGTGCGGCGTGCGGGGATAATTGTCTCCCAAGCCGATGACCATGGACACGCCCCACGGGTTGGTGCCGAACAGCCAGTCGAGCGCGGCGGTCTCGTACTCCAAGTAGGTCGAGTCGCCGGTCATGCGTCGATAGAATGCCGCCTGGGTGGCGAACGAGGCGACGAGGTTGTTCGAGCACCAGATGAACGGAACGCCGATGCGGAAGCCGTTCCGGGCCCGGCGCGCCACCGCCTCGAGGCCACGCCGGTAGTACTCCGCCACGACCCGCCCCGCGCTGTCCGGACCCCCCGCCGCGCGCCAGATCTCGTAGTGACCGTTGTTGTGCCAGGGATACCACTGATAGTGGCGGGCGGTGTCCTGTCCCATCCACGGGGTCACGGACTCCAGCTCGGCGTAGCGGAGCGCGGCGCCCAAGTACGCCGGCTCGCGCGTCAGCGCGTACAGCTCCGCGGCGCCCAGCTCCATGTCGTCCGCCCAGTCGTCTTCCTCATAGAAGTACGGGGCCCGGGCCGGCGCCGTCTGGCACACGCCGGGATGCGCGGCGCCGAGGGCGTAGGCTGCCCGCG
The DNA here is from genome assembly GCA_003222205.1 of Gemmatimonadota bacterium. Lineage (GTDB taxonomy): Bacteria > Gemmatimonadota > Gemmatimonadetes > Gemmatimonadales > GWC2-71-9 > QHVC01. Next base: position 2,237 of record QHVC01000197.1, read on the forward strand.
CGCGGCCCTCGAGGCGGCGGGCGAACGTGCTGTCGCGCTCGCGGAATACTGCCGCCCCCAGCGCGAACGCGGCCGCGTACTTCCCCGCCGTTGACGCCAGGCCCGTGGAGCGATTCTTGTATTCGAACAGTCCCTGCGGCTTCCCGGTGCAGGGATACACCGGGCGCCGCCCGCGCCGACCCCACCCGTAGTCCGCCGAATCGTTGACCGGCAGATCCCAGAAGGTGTGGTCGCGATCGTCCCCCAGCTGGTTCAA
>QHVC01000083.1 GCA_003222205.1 Gemmatimonadota bacterium
CGCCGCACCCCCTCGCCGCGCTGCCGGGCGCGGAGGAAAAAGTCCGTGTCCAGCTCGCGCGCTACAACGTCGCGCTGATCGGCGCGCTCGCGGCGCTGACGCGGGTGCAGGTGGAGAGCGTCCTGGGACGCAGCGGCGGCGTGCTGCACGCGCGTGCCCACGGGGTGGACCCGCGCCCCGTCCTGCCTCCCGCGCAGCGCGACGTCCTGCACGCCGCCGCGACGCTCCCCGTGCAGACCAACGATCGGGACACGTTGCGCGCGACGCTGCGCCAGCTCGCCGAGCGTCTGGGGCGCGACCTGCGCCGCCGCCGCGCGAGCGCCGACCGCCTGGAGCTCCACGCCCGCTACGCCGACCACCGCGAGGCCGACGGCTGGGAGGTGCTCGACCCCGCGACCGACCTCGACACGCCGCTCGCCGCCGCGGCGCGTCGGCTTCTCGACCGCGCGGTCACGCGGCGCATCGCGCTCAGCGCCGTCCGTCTCACCACGGTGCTCACCACCGTCGCCGACGTGCAGTTGTCGCTGTTCGCGGCGCCCGCGCCCGTCGCCGTCGTGCAGCGCGCGGCGTTGAACGCGGCGATCGACCGCGTGCGCCGCCGCTACGGCACGGCGAGCCTCAGATATGCGGTGTGACGGTGACAGTCGTGCTCCCGGTTCCCACGCTGAAGCGTGGGCTCGGCGGGCACAACCCTGAAGGGTGACGCGCTTGCTTCGCTTCAGCGTGGTGTCGGCCGAGCCCATCCTTCAGGATGGGGAGTGACGCGGCATGTCCTTCGTTCATCTCCACGTCCACTCGGCGTACTCGGGGCTGGGCGGCGTCGCCGGCGCGTCGTCGCTCGAGGCGCTGGCGGCGGCGGCCGTCGAGCGGGGCATGACCACGTTCGCGCTCACCGACACGAACGGCGTCTGGGGCGCGATGGATTTCCGCCGCGTCGCCGCCGCGTACGGGCTCACCCCCGTCTACGGCGTGTCGCTCGAGACCGCGCGGGAGCGCGCGGTGTTGCTGCCGCGCGATGCGCAGGGGTGGGCGAGCCTGTGCCGCGCCGTCACGGCGTTCCACAACGACAAAGACTTCGTTCTCAGTTCTCGGTTGTCGGTTGACCGTGATGGCCTGATCGTCCTGACACCTGACACATGGGTGGCCGATGTACTCGCCCGCGATGCCGGGACGACCGACCTCTATCTCGAGCTCATCCCCGGCCGCGGCCGGGAGGCGGCTCGCGAGTTCGCCCGCCGCCACGGCCTCCCGGTCGTCGCGACCAACGCGGTGCACTTCGCCCACCCCCAGGACCACGCCCGCCACCGTCTGCTCGCGGCCGTCATCCGCAACGCCACGCTCACCACCGTGCCGGGCGACGCGCTCGCTCCGGTGAGCACCTGGCTCAAACCGGCGGCCGAGATGGCCCGGCTGTTCCCCGATTGCCCGGAAGCGCTCGAGAACACCGCGCGTGTGGCGGAAGACTGCCGCGGCGGACCCCCCGACGGACGGGTGATCCTGCCGACAGCGGGCGACGAGGCAGACGCGCTGTCCCAGCTGCGCGCGCTGGTGGAGGGGGGCGCCCGCCGTCGCTATGGTGTCGAGGTGCTGTCGCCTGTCGTCCGGGAGCGGATCGAGCACGAGTTGGCGATCATCGCGACCAAGCGCTACGCCGGCTACTTCCTCGTCGTCTGGGACATCGTCGCGCACGCCCCCACCCACTGCGGTCGGGGCAGCGTGGCCAACTCCATCGTGAGCTACTGTCTGGGGCTCACGCACGTGGATCCGCTGCAGCAGGGGCTGGTGTTCGAGCGGTTCCTGAACCCCGGCCGCAAGGACCCGCCCGACGCCGATCTCGACTTCCCCTGGGACGAGCGCGACGCGGCGCTGGAGTACGTGTTCCGCAAGTACGGCCCGGCGCGCGCGGCGATGGTCGCGAACCACGTGACGTTCCAGCGCAAGGCGGCGCTGCGCGAAGTGGCAAAGGTGTACGGCCGGCCCGCGGCGGAGATCACCGCCGTCACCAAGCGCCTCCCCTGGACCGACGACGGCCCGCTGCCCGAGCTGCTGCGCACCCACCCCAACTTCCGCGCCCTCGCGCTGGGCGGCGTGTGGAGCGAGCTCGCCGGCGTCGCGGAGTCGCTGGTGGGGCTGCCGCGGTATCTCTCGCTGCACCCCGGCGGGGTCGTGATCGTCCCCGACGCGCTCAGCAACTACGTACCGGTGCAGACGGCGGCGAAGGAGCTGGACACCGCGGACGGCGCGGTGCCCGTCCCCGCGATCCAGTTCGAGAAAGACGGAACGGAGGACGCGGGGCTCGTGAAGATCGATCTGCTCGGCAACCGCTCGCTGGCGGTGATCCGCGACGCGATCGCGGCCGCCAAAGAGCACGAGGGGGTGGCGATCGATTACACGGCGCACGACCCCGAGGCCGACCCGGCGACCAAGACGGTGTTCCGGACGGGGAACACGATGGGCGTGTTCTATACCGAGTCGCCCGCATCGCGGCTGCTGTGTCAGAAGAGCAAGGCCGACACGTTCGATCTCCTCGTCTTGAACACCAGCATCATCCGGCCGGCGTCGAACCGCTACATCAACACGTATCTGGCACGGCTGCACGGCGCGCCGTACGAGCCGCCGCACCCCGTCCTCCGCGACGTGCTCGCCGAGACGTTCGGCGTGATGGTGTACCAGGAGGACGTGGTGAACGTATGCGTGGCGCTCGCGGGGATGGACGTCGCCGAGGCCGACGGCGTGCGCAAGGCGCTGACCAAGAAGCGCCCGATGAAGGAGCTGCGCGCCTACGAGGCGCAGTTTCGCGAGGGCGCGGCGGCGCGCGGCGTCGCGCCGCCCGTGATCGAGGACGTCTGGCAGATGATCCTCTCCTTCTCCGGCTACAGCTTCTGCAAAGGGCACTCGGCGTCGTACATCCAGGTGGCGCTGCAGTCGGGGTACCTGCGGGCGCATCATCCCGCGGAGTTCATCGCGGGCGTGCTGTCCAACCAGGGCGGCTACTACGCCCCGTTTGCTTATGTCGCCGAGGCGCGGCGTATGGGGCTCACGATCCTGCCGCCGGACGTGAACGCCAGCGCGGCCGCCTACACGGGACGGGCGCGGGCGCTGCGTATCGGTCTGATGGCGCTGAAGGGACTGTCGGCGGCGGGACTGGCGGCGGTCATCACCGAGCGGGAGCGCGCCGGCCCCTACCGTTCCTTCGACGACCTGCGCTGCCGCACCGGGCTGGCGCCGGCGGACCTGCGGGTGTTGGTGCAGGCGGGGGCGTGCGACAGGGTCGCGGACGGAATGACGCGTCCCCAGCTGATGTGGCTGGTGGACGCCGAAGGGCGGCGCGCCGCGCCTGACCAGGGGGTGCTGGGGTTGGGTCTCACCTCGCCCGCGGCGCTGCCGCCGCTTGCCGAGTACGACGGCGACCGGCAGCTTCGGGACGAGTACGCGGTGCTGGGCTACCTCGCTTCGTGCCACCCGATGGCGCTGTTCGCCGCCACCCTGCGGGCCGTGCGGCCGGTGCCGGCGCCGGAGCTGCCCCGGCACGCCGGAAAAGTCGTCACCTGCGCCGGGATGCTGACGACGGGCAAGCCGGTCCACACCATCCACGACGAGCCGATGGAGTTCGTCACCTTCGACGACGGGGCGGGGCTGATCGAGACGGTGCTCTTCCCCGAGGTCTACCGCCGCGCCGCGCCGCTGCTGTTCGGCCCCGGGCCGTACCTGCTGCGCGGGAAGGTCGAGGAGTCGTACGGAGCGGTCACTTTGACCGTCACGGCGCTGGAGCGCCTGGACCGCTACGCCAAGCGGCGCGGCCTGCCGTGGCAGGAGACATAGTGACGAGAAGCGCAGAGGCACAGACGCGTAGGGGCGAGGTGTTTCGCCGGCTCCACGCCGGGAAGCCGATTCTCGTGCTCCCGAACGCGTGGGACGTGGCGAGCGCGCGGATCGTGGAGCAGGCCGGGTTCCCCGCCATCGCGACGAGCAGCGCGGGGGTCGCGTTCGCGCTGGGCTACCCCGACGGGGAACGGATCTCGCGCGACGAGATGGCGGCCGCGGTCGCCCGCATCGTGGCCCACGTCGCCGTACCGGTCACGGCCGACATGGAAGCCGGCTACGGCCGGCGCCCCGAGGATGCGGCGGCCACCGTGCGCGCGGCGATCGCGGCGGGGGCAGTGGGGATGAACTTCGAGGACTCACCGGGGGAGCGCGGCGAGCCGCTGCTTGCCGAAGCGCTCCAGGTGGAGCGCGTGCGCGCCGCCCGGGAAGCCGCGGACGCGAGCGGCGTCCCCTTCGTCTTGAACGCGCGCACCGACGTCTTCCTCGAGCAAGTGGGCGAGCCGGCAGGCCGGGTCGCGCACGCGGTGCGGCGGCTCAATGCCTACCGCGCCGCGGGGGCGGACTGCCTGTTCGCGCCCGGGGTAACGGATGCCGACACCATCGCGACACTCGTGCGACAGGTGAGCGGGCCGCTCAACATCCTGGCCTCGGTCACCTCGCCCCCGGTCGCGGAGCTGGAGCGGCTGGGCGTCGCGCGGGTGAGCCTGGGGTCGGGCCCGATGCGCGCGGGGCTCACGGTCCTCAAGCGCCTCACCGAGGAGCTGCGGGCGGCGGGCACGTTCGGCGCGCTGGCGGGCGCGATCCCGCACGCTGAGCTGAACCGGCTGCTCGACGGCGCGTGACGGATCAGCCCGATCTTTTCGATGCGGTCCCTCCGCCCGCCCCGCGCCCCGAGCTGGCGGAGCTGGCGGGACACCTCCCCCCCAACATCAGGTTCGGCACTTCCACGTGGACCTACGACGGCTGGAGGGGTGAGGTCTACCATCGGGACTATCGCGGCCTGCAGCCCGCGCGCCGGCTCGAGGAGTACGCGCGCTACCCGTTGTTCGGCACCGTGGGGATCGACAGCGCCTTCTACGATCCGCCCACCGAGGAAGAGCTCGCGGCCTACGCCAGGCACCTCCCGCCCGGCTTTCCCTGCGTCAGCAAGGTGTGGGACCGGATCACGGCCCGGCGCTTGAACCAAGACGGCCGCTGGGGCAATCTCGCCGGGCAGCGCAACCCCGACTTCCTGAACGCCCAGCTGTTCAAGGACGCGGTGCTGCTCCCGTACGCGCGGGCGTTTCGGGACCACGCCGGCTGTTTCGTGTTCGAGTTCCAGGCGATGCGCGGCAAGGACCTGCCCGATCCGCTGCAGTGGGCCGAGGAGTTGGACGCCTTCTTGGCCGAGCTGCCACGGGACTACCGCTACGCGGTCGAGCTGCGCAATCCGGAGCTGCTGCACGAGCTGCACGGCGAAGTGTTGAAGCGTCACGGCGTCGCGCACGTTTTCAATTCGTGGACCGAGGTGCCGTCGATCGGGAAGCAGCTGGAGCTCTCGTGGGTGTTCCCGGCGGGCTTCACGGTGGCCCGGGCGCTGCTCCGACCCGGTCGCAGCTACGCCGACGCGGTGAAGCTGTTCGAGCCGTACGAGCGGGTGCAGGAGCCGAACCCCGAGCTGCGGCGGGACCTGATCCGGTTGATGGAGGAGGCGGTGCGGCGGCGGATCGAGGCGCTGATCGTGGTCAACAACCGGGCGGAGGGAAACGCGCCCGGCACGATCAGGGCGGTGCTGGACGAGTGGCGAACAGGTCGTTCTGCAGCGGCGTCAGGCGCTTCTCGTAGCGGTCCTGCATCCCGCGGTTGACCGGGAACCCGAAATCCCTCTGTAGCCCCTGGATGCGACGTGTCAGCGCCCGGGCGTAGGCTCGCGGCGCCGCTCCTTGCCTGGCGTAAGCAGCTCGGTAGCGCGCCGCAAGCGTGGGGGATCGCGCCTCCAGCACCGGCAGGAACCGGTCGCGGATGGCGGGATAGAGGCGCAACGGGCTCGCGTATACGGAGCGAGCCCCCGCCTCCCGGGCCGCCCGGAAGAGCGCTTCCAGGTGCCGACGGTCGTCGGTCACGCCCGGAAGGACGGGGGCCACGATGAGCCCGACGTTGAGCCCCGCCGCAGCAAGCTTCGAGACGGCGCGCAGTCGCGCCGCCGGCATGGGGGAGCGGGCCTCGAAGGCGCGGATCACCTCGACGTCCACCGTGATCAACGAGATGAGGATCTCGATATCGTTATGCTCGGCGAGGCGGCGGAGGACGTCGGCGTCACGGGCAACGAGCGGGCTCTTGGTGATGATGCCGACGGACAACCCTTCGTAGCCGGCGAGCCGTTCGAGCACCGCGCGCGTGAGCTTGTAGTCGCGCTCGGCGGGCTGGTAGGGATCGGTGGCGGTGCCGATGACGATGGGGTCGGACTGTCGGACCGTCGGACGGTCGGACCGAAAGAACCTCTTCAGATCCCGATCCAGCGCCGCAACAATCCCCTCCTTCACGAAGATGCGCTTCTCGAACGCTTCCCAGCCGTGGGGCCCGCGGAAGTCAGCGAACTCGGCGTCGTCGAGCTTGCCACCGTCGTGCGCGCGCTCGACCACATAACGGTGCGCGTAGCGCGCGTAGCAGTACGTGCACCCAAACTCGCAGCCGACGTACGGATTCAGCGACCAGAAATCCATGCCGGTCTGCGCGGGCGGGTTCAGGACGGAGCGCGGCGTGAGTGCCACGAATCGCGTGCCGCGGAGCCGGGCGTCGAGGATCGGCAGGTCGGTAGGGCGGTATGGCGGTATGTCGGAAAGCAGTTGCAGCTGCCGGGATCGCTTCGCTGAGTGCGAGTTCCCCCTGCCTCCCACCATACCGCCATACCGGCCTGCCGCTACGTCATTCACAGCGCGCCCAGCCACACTGGAAGCACACTAGACACCCGGACTGGCGAGCGACGGGCGCGCCACAGTCGGGGCAGGGGGTTTGGGACGCGGGTGGTGATTCGCGAGCGGGGAGTTGGATTGGGAGCGACATCGGGGGCCTCGGCCAAGCGGTTCTGGGGTACCCCGAATATATCCCGAAGTCGGTTAGCGGCAAGATGTGCGTCTCTTAGTTCATCTTGTTGTCAGTTATATCGTTACGTGGTAGCGACCGCGCCGTTGCGGACCGCCCGTCGCCAGAGATAATAGACGGGCACACCGATGAGAACGAGGGCCAATCCCAAGAAGCTGTAGGTGCGCGTGTCGGGCGCCACCAGCAGCGCGATGGCGATGAGCGCGGTGAGGGCCACATACGCCGCGGGGAGCCATGGGTACAGCGGGGCCCGTACCGGACGCTCGGCGGTCGGCCGCTTCATGCGCAGGGCGAAGAGACCGATGGCCGTGAGCATGTAGAACACCAACGCCGCGAAGATGACGAAGTTCAGCAGCTGGTTGTACGTCCCCGACAGGCACAGCACGCTGGTCCACACCGCCTGCACAACGAGCGCGACCGCGGGTGTCTTGTACTGCGGGTGCAGCACGCCCGCGGTTTTGAAGAACAGGTTGTCCCGGGCCATCGCCCAATACACTCGCGCCCCGGAGAGAATCAGGCCGTTGTTGCAGCCGAACGTCGAGATCATGACGGCGACGGCCATGATGCTCAAGCCGGCGCTCCCGAACATCGCTTGCAGGGCGGCCGTCCCGAGGGGGGGATAGTTCTCGGTGGAGGCGAGCTGGATCGCCTCCCGCGGCAGCACGTTCAGGTAGGCGACGTTCGCGAGCAGGTACAGCGTGGTCACGACGAGCACTCCCATCGCCATGGCGAAGGGGAGGTCGCGCTCGGGATTCTTCAGCTCTCCCGAGGCAAACCCGACGTTGTTCCAGGCGTCCATGGAAAACAGCGATCCCACCATCGCGGCGCCGATGGCGGTCGCCCCCACGGCGACGCCGCCGGTCGCCCAGAAGTTCGCCCCGAAGTTGGCGGCCAGAGCGGCGGCGTTGCGGCCGACGGCAAGGCCGAGCACGATGAGCGCCGCGAGCGCAGCGGTCTTGGTGAGCGTGAACGTCGTCTGGACGATCGCCGCGGTGCGGACGCCCCGCACGTTGATCCAGGTGAGCAGGACGATCGAGGCGATCGCGAACAGCCGTTGCGGCGAGACGCCGACGAGGATGTCCCCGATGGGCTTTGGAAAGTGGATGATCGTGCCCAGCCCCGCGATGATGCCGGGACTGAGCTGGGGCCAGAGCACCGATGTGAACCGGGCGAAGGCGACCGCGACCGCTGCAATCGTCCCGGTCTGGATCACCACGAACAGGGTCCAGCCGTAGAGGTAGCCGAACAGCGGGCCGATGCCCTCGCGGAGGTAGACGTACTGGCCGCCCGCCTTCGGGAACATCGCCGCCAGCTCGCCGTAGGTGAGCGCGCCCATCAGGGTCACGACACCCGACACCGCCCACACGAGCAGCAAGAACCCGGGCGCGTGCACCTCGCGCAGGATCTCGGCGGAGACGATGAAAATCCCCGAGCCGATCATCGAGCCCACGACGAGTGCCGTGGCGTCGAGCCGGGAGATCGCCTTAAGGAATTCGGTCTGCGGCTGTTGCGTGGTCGCCATGGGCGGATAACCTAGTGGCCTCTGCGGTGCGCCGCTATCTTTGCAGCCCACCCTGCCCCCAGGGGTCCCGTGCGTCTGCTACCTCGCGAAGAAGAATTCTTCGATCTGTTCGTCGCCGTGGCCGACCGCAACAAGGAAGCGGCGAAGCACCTGCGGGCGCTGTTCGAGGCGCCCCCGGACCGCCGCCTCCCGCACATCGAGGCCCTGAAGCGGTTGGAGCACGAGGCCGACCAGGTGACCCACGAGGTGGTGAATCGCCTCGACCGCACCTTCATCACGCCGCTCGACCGCGAGGATATCCATCAGCTGGCCTCCGACCTGGACGACGTGATGGATGTGATGGACGGCGCGGCACGCCGCGCCCAGATCTTCCGCCTCGGGCCCTCGCCGGAGGGTGTGAAGCGGCTCACGGAAGTGATCGAGCGGATGGTGGGCGTTCTGGCCGAAGGGGTCGGCCGACTCAAGAAGGGCGATGACGTGATGCGCTTCTGCGTCGAGGCCAAGAAGCTGGAAGAGGAAGGCGACGCCATCTACCACGAGGCCCTCGGGCACCTGTTCGAAAAGGAGCACGACGCCCTCGAAGTCATCAAGTGGAAGGAGATCTACGACAACCTCGAGCGCACCCTCGACGAATCCGAAGACGTGGCTAACGTGCTCGAGTCCATCACGCTGAAACACGCGTGATCAGCCACAGCGCCTGGTTTGTGTGCGCGATCATTCTGGTCGCGCTGATTTTCGACTTCAGCAACGGATTCCACGACGCGGCAAACTCGATCGCGACCGTGGTCTCCACCCGGGTACTCTCGCCCACCGCCGCGGTGGTCTGGGCCGGCTGCTTCAACTTCATCGCCGTGTTCGTGTTTGGGACAGCCGTAGCCAAAACGATGGGGAAGGGACTGGTCGACATCGGCGTGGTGGATGCGACCGTCGTCCTGGCCGGCCTGCTGGGCGCCATCAGCTGGAACCTGATCACGTGGTACGCGGGATTGCCGTCATCGTCCTCGCACGCCCTGATCGGCGGGTACGCCGGCGCGGCCATCGCCAAGGCGGGCATCAGCGCGCTGCTGTGGCCGGGCAAGTGGGTGCAGACCCTCGCCTTCATCGTCCTCTCGCCGATGCTCGGCCTGGCGGTCGCGTTCGGCCTCACGGTCGCGCTGTCCTGGATCCTGCGGCGCTCGCTGCCGCGCAAGGTGGACAAGGCATTCCGGCTGTTGCAGCTCGTGTCGGCAGCGGGGATGTCGTTGTCCCACGGCAGCAACGACTCGCAGAAGACAATGGGCATCATCGTCAGCCTGCTGTTCGCCGAGCGGGTGGTGTTCGACAGGGTCCCCGTGGCGGCGCTGCACGTGACGTCCGCTGAGGCGATCCCGACCTGGGTGGTGTTCGCCGCCTATGCGGCGATCGGCATCGGGACTATGGCGGGCGGCTGGCGGATCGTGAAAACGATGGGCCAGCGGATCACCAAGCTGCAGCCGTTCGGGGGGTTCTGCGCGGAGAGCGGCGGCGCGATCACGCTGTTCGTGGCGTCGCACTTCGGCATTCCCGTGAGCACCACGCACACGATCACCGGAGCGATCTCCGGCGTGGGTGCGGCGCACCGGCTGTCGGCGGTGCGGTGGGGCGTGGCGGGGCGGATCGTGTGGGCGTGGATCCTGACGATTCCCGCGGCGGCGGGAATCGCGGGGCTGAGCTACGTCGTGCTGCACGCCGTGCTGCGCTAAGCACCCGCTTTCAGCTTCGCGAGGTCGATCATCTTCACCCCGGGGGCGTACTCCACCGTCGGGGCGTGGGTCAGGGTCACGAGCCGGTCCATGCAGTCGCGGATGCGGCGGGCCATCTCGATGACGTGCTGCAGGGACTGCTGGTCCTCGGGATGGGTGATGCGCGCGTCCTGCTCGAGCAGCTGGCAT
>QHVC01000084.1 GCA_003222205.1 Gemmatimonadota bacterium
AACGCGGTGCTGGAGCGGCTCGAGCTGATCCAGATCTCCTCGGAGCGGTTGCTCCTCGTGCTGACGCTGAAGAGCGGCGTGATGCGCACGATCTTCGTCGAGATCCCGGAGCGCCTGGCGGCGGACGCGGTGGCCCAGGTGGCCGTGGTGCTCAACGAGCGGCTCGCCGGGCTGACGTTGCGGGAGATCCGGGCCACGCTCGCCGACCGGCTGCGGGACGCGGCGCCCGACACGGGCGCCGGCGAGCTGATCAACATCTTCATCCAGGAGGCCGGCGAGTTGTTCGACATGCCGTCGGCAGCCGAGCCGCACGGCAGCGGCGTGGTGCTGTCGGGGACGCAGCGGCTCGCGGGGCAGCCGGAGTTTGCCACGACGGAGCGTCTGCAGGGGTTGCTGGAGGTCACCGAGCGGCGCGACTTGCTGCGCCAGGCGCTCGCCGAGCGGCTCGGCGCCGGTCTCACGGTGACGATCGGCGGGGAGCACCAGAGCCCGCAGCTCGCGCCCTTCACGCTAGTGACGGCGCCGTACCGCTCGGGGCCGTTCGCGGGCGTCATCGGAGTGCTCGGGCCGACGCGGATGCCCTACGACAAGATCGTCGCGCTCGTCGATCACACCAGCCGCCTGCTCGGGGAGTTGCTCGAATGAGTCGTGCGACCGGGGGCGATTATTACGCGCTGCTGGGCGTGCCCCGCGAGGCCTCCGAGGCCGACATCAAGAAGGCCTATCGCCGCCTCGCGATGGAGTACCACCCCGACCGCAACGACGGGGACAAGGCCGCCGAGGAGAAGTTCAAGCAGATCACCGAGGCGTACGAGGTGCTGCGCGACCCCGACAAGCGCGCGGCCTACGACCGCTACGGCGAGGCGGGCCTGCGCGGCGGCGGGGCGTCCGGCTTCTCGCATTTCGATCTCTCCGAAGCGCTCAGTGTCTTCATGCGCGATTTCGGGAACCTGGGCGGCTTCGATGCTCTGTTCGGGGGCGGCGAGCGCACGCAGCGGGAGCAGCGCCGCGGGCCCGACGTCAAGGTCACCCTGCGCCTCACGCTCGACGAGGTCGCGACCGGCACGACGAAGTCGGTCCGCCTCAAGACGCTCGAGCCCTGCGCCACGTGTGGCGGCAGCGGCGCCAAGCCTGGCACGAAGGCGAAGACGTGCGGCACCTGCGGGGGCAGCGGGGAGGTGCGCCGCCAGGTGCAGTCGCTGTTCGGACAGCTTCTCACCGTGTCCCCATGTCCCACGTGCGCGGGAGAAGGCACCGTGGTGGCGGAGCCATGTCCCACGTGCCGTGGGGACGGGCGCGTCAAGGCGGAAAAGACCCTGAGCATCGATGTGCCGGCGGGGGTCGCGGACCACCACTACCTCACGATGCGCGGGCAAGGCGTCCCGGGTCCACGCAACGGCCCCCGCGGCGACCTCGTCGCCGTCCTGGAAATCGCCGAGGACCCGCGCTTCGAGCGCCACGGCGACGACCTCGTGGTGGATCTCCCGGTTTCATTCAGCCAGGCCGCCCTCGGCGCCGAGTTGGAGGTCCCGACCCCGTACGGGCCCACGACGCTGCGCGTCCAGAGGGGGACGCAGGCCGGCACGGTCTACCGCATCCGCGGCAAGGGGCTGCCGCGCGTGGGCGAGGCCGGGCGCGGCGACTTGCACGTGCGCGTGCACGTCTGGACTCCAGACAAGCTCACGCCGGAGCAGGAGCGGCTGTTCAAGCAGCTCGCGGAGCACGAGGGGAAGCCGCCCTCGGAAGACGCGGCCAAGGTTTTCTGGAAGCAGGTCAAAGGCGCCCTGGGGCTATGACATGAGCGACTGCGTCTTCTGCAAGATCGCGGCGGGTGAGATCCCCGCCGCCATCGTCAAGCGCGACGGGCGGTTCGTCGCCTTCAGAGACATCAACCCCCAGGCCCCGACGCATCTGCTGGTGATCCCCACCCACCATGTGGCGTCGCTGAATCAGTCGAAGGATGCGGCGCTGCTCGGCGAGCTGCTGGCGTTCGCCCGCGACCTGGCGCAGGAAACGGGGATCGGCGAGCGCGGCTATCGCGTGGTGTTCAACACCAATCCCGACGGAGGGCAGACCGTCTTCCATTTGCACCTCCATTTGTTGGGTGGCCGACCGATGACGTGGCCGCCGGGCTGATGCTCACCGCCTTCCCCCCTCCCCTCATGGTGGAGAGGGCGTTAACTTTTTGCGTCTTTCCCACTTAATGGGCCCACGGGGCCGGGACAGAGGTGACGGGGAATGCCGGAAGTCATCATTCACGATGACGAAAGTTTCGAACGGGCGCTGAGGCGCTTCAAGAAGAAGTGCGAGAAAGCGGGGATTCTGTCCGACCTGCGTAAGCATCGCCACTACGAAAAGCCGAGCGAACGCCGCAAGCGCAAAATGAATGCGGCGCGACGCAAAGGCCGCCGCACCCGAGCCTACTGAGCCACTTGCCGAGCCTGTCCGACCGGCTGCGCGTGGCCATGAACGAGGCCCGGAAGAACCGAGATCAGGCCCGCACGCTGCTCCTTTCGACGATCCTCGCCGACCTCCAGAACCGCGACATCGAGCTCCAGCGCCCCGTTTCCGACCCTGAGGCCGTCGAGGTGCTGCGCCGGGGGATCAAGCGGCGCCGCGAGGCGATCGAGATGTACGCCAAGGGCGGGCGCAAGGACCTGGAGGCCAAAGAGGCGGCGGAAATCCGCATGATCGAGGCGTTCCTCCCCGCCGAGGCGGCGCCCGAGGACATCCGCGCCGCGGTGCGCGACGCGATCGCCGGCGGGGCGAAGGATTTAGGCCAGGTGATGGGGCAGGTGATGCCGAAATTCAAAGGCCGGGCGGACGGCAAAGTCGTCAATCAGATTGCCCGCGAGGAGTTGGCGGCGACCGTATGAGCGAGGTGGGCGGGATCGCGCCCTCCGTCCTGGAGACGTTGGAGTTTGCCGCTGCGCTGGAGCGGGTCGCGGCCCTCGCCGTCGGCCCCCTAGGCGCCGCGCGGGTCCGAGCGCGGCGCCCCGGCAGCGACGCGGACGCCATCCGCGCCGCCCTCGCCCAGGTCGCCGAGCTCCAGAGCCTCCTCATCACCGACGACTCCATCCGCGCTGAACCCGTTCCCGACATCGCTCCCGCCCTCGACCTCCTCGCCGTCCCCGGCAGTGCCCTCGACGGGCCGACCCTGGCGCTGGTGGCGGCGGCGCTGGTCGCGTCGCGACACACGGCGGCCGAGCTGGGGCGTCTGGCGAAGGACGCCCCGCGCACCGCCGCCCTGCGGGCCGACCCACCGCCCAAGGAGGTGGACGCGCGGCTCGCGGCGTCGATCGCGCCGGACGGCGAAGTCCTCGACGGCGCGTCGCGCGACCTCGCCAGGGCTCGCAAGGCCGTGCGCGAGACGCGCCAGCGTCTCGTCGCGCGGCTCGAAGCGCTGCTGCACGGGCTCGACCCGCAGGACACCGTCGCCGACGCGACCGTGACCGTCCGCAACAACCGCTACGTCATCCCCGTGCGCGCCACCTCGCGCGCGCGCGTCGGCGGCATCGTCCACGACGCCTCGGCGAGCCGGGCGACGATGTTTGTCGAGCCGCCCGAGGTCATCGAGCTGGGCAACGAGCTGCGCGATCTCGAAGCGGCCGAGCAGCGCGAGGTGCAGCGGGTGCTGCGCGAGCTCACCGACCTGCTGCGGCCGCATCGCGAGCGCCTCGCCGCCGCGTGGGAGATGTGCGTCGCCTTCGACGACCTCTGTGCCCGCGCCCGCTACGCCGTGGAGGTGAACGGTTTCGCCCCCACGGTCGACGCGGGGCCGCTCGACATCCGCACCGGCCGTCACCCGTTGCTGGAAGGCGGCGAGGTGGTCGTGGTGCCGTTCGATCTGGAGCTCGCTCCCGACGAATGGACCGTCCTCGTCTCCGGGCCCAACACGGGCGGCAAGACCGTGCTCATCAAGGCGGTCGGCCTCGCCTGTTTGCTGGCGCAGAGCGGCGTCATCCCGCCCATCGGGCCGCAGTCGCGGCTGCCGGTGTTCCACGAAGTGTTCGCCGATATCGGCGATCGCCAATCGATCGCCGCGAGCCTCTCCACGTTCTCGGCGCACGTCGCCGCGGTCCGCGACATCCTGGAGCGCGCGGGTCCCTCGAGCCTCGTACTCCTCGACGAGATCGGCAGCGGCACCGACCCGGCGGAGGGCGCCGCGCTCGCGGCCGCGACGCTCCAGGCGTTGACCCGTCGCCACGCCGTCACCCTCGCGACGACGCACCTGGGGGCGCTGAAGAAACTGGGCGCGGAAACCGTCGGCATCGTGAACGCGTCGCTGCAGTTCGACGCCGAGACGCTCACACCGACCTACCGGCTGCTCAAGGGCGTGCCCGGCCGCTCCTACGGGCTGGCGATCGCCCGGCGCCTCGGCGTGCCGGCCGACGTGCTGCGCGAAGCGGAAGGAGCGGTGCCGGACGCCGAGCGCGCCCTCGACGCGCTGCTCGCCGCGGTCGAAGCGCGGGCGCGCGAGCAGGAAGCGCGCGCCATCGCGCTGGATGCCGCTGAGGGCGCGGCCCGGGAACGCGCGGCGGAGCTGGAGAGCCGCCTCGCGGACGTGAACGAGCGCGAGCGAGCCGTGCTGGTCCGCGAGCGCGCGCTGGACAAGGAGGCGCGCGAGCGGGCGCGGGCGTACCTCCTCGAGGCGCGCAAGACGGTCGAGGCCGCGCTCGGCCAGGCCCGGGCGGCGGTCGACGAGGCGACGGCCAAGCAGGCGCGGCGCATGGTGGAGGAAGCGATAGAAAAAACAAAAGACGTCGGACTGTCGGACAGTCTGACTGTCGGACCGAAGGCGTACAAGGTCGGGGACAGGGTCCGAACGGGCACGAATACTGTGGGAACGGTTCTCGAAATACGGGATGACGGTGAGCTCGTTGTACAAGTCGGCTCGGTTCGCCTGATAGTCGACTCGGCAAACGTTCAACCGTCAGACAGTCCGACCGTCCGACCGTCCGACGCATGACGATTCCCGACGACGTGATCGAGCAGGTGCGCGAAGCCGCCGATCTCGTCGCCATCATCGGTGAACACGTCGAGCTCAAGCGGGCCGGCAGCGACTTCCGCGGCCCGTGCCCGTTCCACGGCGGCACGCACCGCAATTTCGCCGTGATCCCCAAGAAGGGAATGTTCTATTGCTTCGTCTGCCACGAAGCGGGCGACGTCTTCACGTTCTATATGAAGCGCCTGGGGATGGACTACCCGACCGCCGTGCGCGAAGTGGCCCGGCGCGTAGGCGTCACGATCCCCGAGCGCGGCCCCAGCGGCCCCGACCCCCGCGAGCCCCTGTTTTCCGCCGTGGCCGTCGCCCAGGACTGGTTCGCCCGCCAGCTGCGCGAGCATCCCGAAGCCGAGATCGCCCGCGGTTATCTCCAGGGCCGCCACGTCGACTTCGAAGGCACCGGCCTGTTCGGCCTGGGCTACGCCCCCCGCGGCACCGCGTTTCTCGATGCAATGAAAGGATTGGGCGTGCGGGACGAGGTGTTGCTCGAAGCGGGCCTGACACGCAAGAAGGAGGAGGACGGGAGCGTGGTGCCCCGGTTCCGGGGCCGGCTGCTGTTCCCGATCCACGACCTGCGCGGCCGCGTCGTGGGCTTCGGCGGTCGGATTCTCGGGGAAGGGGAGCCCAAGTACTTGAATTCGCCGGACACGCCGATCTTCCACAAGGGCAAGCTGCTCTACCACCTCGACGTGGCGAAGCACGCGATGCGCAAAGCGGAGCGCGCCATCCTCGTCGAAGGGTATTTCGACGTGCTGCGGCTGGCGCTGGCGGGTATCGAAGAGGTCGTGGCCCCGCTCGGCACCGGGTTGAGCGCCGACCAGGGCGTGCTGCTGCGCCGCTACACGGCCCACGTGATCCTGTTGTACGACTCCGACGAAGCCGGCCTGCGCGCCTCCTTCCGCGCCGGCGACGAGCTGCTGCACCACGGGCTGCGGGTCAGCGTGGCGACACTCCCCGAGGGCGAAGACCCCGACACGCTGGTGCAGCGACACGGCGGCGCCGCGCTCGAGCAGACGCTCAAGGACGCGGTCGACGTCTTCGAGCGCAAGATCCAGATCCTCGAGCGGCGCGGCGTCTTCGGCTCGCTCCCCGGCCGGCGGCGCGCGCTCGACCGGCTGCTGCCCACCATCCGCGCCGCCGCCGACCCGATCACCCGCGAGCTGTACCTCTCCCGAGCCGCGGAAGTGGCCAGCGTGCGAAAAGACGTTCTGGAGCGCGAGGTGGCGATCTCGGGAGGCGGGATGCGGGATGCGGGAAGCGTCCCCTCCCATCCCGCATCCCCCATCCCGCATCCCGCGTTTCCGACCAGCGCCGAGAAGGCGCTCTTGCTCCTGCTGCTCGAGGGCGACCCCTGGCGGGCGAAGGTGCTTGAGGCGGTGGATGCCGAGGAGTTCGAGTTTCCGGCCTATCGCGCCGTGTTCGAAGCCGCCCGGGCGGACGCTCCGGATCGGCTCGACGAGACCGGGGCGCGGGCGTACGAGGAGCTCAAGGCAGAGGGGCTGGCCGGCAACGAACCCGACGCGCTGTTCGAGCGGGCGCTGAACTGGCTGGAGGCGCGCAAGCTGGAGCGGGCGATCGACGAGCTGGACCGCCAGCTCACCGTCGCGGCGCCGGATGAGCAGGCGGCGCTGCTCGCCGAGAAGCGGCGCGTCTTCGACGCGCTGCGCGTGAAGTTCCCCCGATACAAGATCGCAAAGAGGAGGAGTGGTGCACCCGGATCTTGAAGCGTTGCTGGCGTTGCAGGAGAAGGATCAGGCGGTGGCGGCCGTGGACGAGGCCCTCCAGGGCCTCGAGCCCGAGCAGCGCACCCTCGATGAGGCGCTGGCCGCCGCCGAGCGGGCCCTCGAGGCGGCGCGGCGCGGCGTCGGCGAGGCTGGGCGCCGCCGCGACGAGCTCGAAGGCAAGATCGCCAGCTACCGGACGATGCAGGAGCAACGACGCCAGCGCCTCGAATGGGTGCGCGGCGCCAAGGAAGCATCGACGCTGATGGCCGAGCTCGACCTCGCGCGCTCGGTGTTGGCGAAGGAGGAGGCGGAGTTCCTGCGCTCGGGCGACCTGGTGACGGAGGCCGAGCTCAAAGTGCTCGAGGTCGAGCAGGCGCTCGCTAAAGTGCGCGAGGGGCAGGCCGCGCAGCGCGAAGCGCTCGCGGGGCGGCGCGAGGAGCTGGCGGCCCAGCGCGAGCGGGCGGTGGCCGAGCGGGATGCCGCGACGCGGCTCGTCAACGGCGCGCTGCTCGGCCGCTACGAGCGCATCCGCCGCGGCAAGGCGCCGCTGGCGCTGTACGCGCTGCACGGCGACGCCTGCGGGCACTGTTTCACGGCGGTCCCCACCCAGCGACGCGTCCTCATCCAGCGTGGAGCCTCCATCGAAGGCTGCGAGGCCTGCGGCGTGCTGCTCTACGCGGCGGAATGATCCCCGCGCGCTGGGCCATCGCCGCGCCGGCCGATCCCGACGCGACGCAAGCGCTGGCCGCGGAGCTGCACATCCCCCTGCCGCTCGCGACGCTGCTGGTGCAGCGCGGCTACGCCGCTCCCGCGACCGCCAAGGCGTTCCTGCGGCCTGAGCTGGCCGGCTTGAGTGACGGCCTGGCGTGGGCGGACATGCGGGTCGCGCTGGACCTTGTGACGCGCGCGGTGCGCGCCGGTCACCCGATCCTCGTGCACGGCGACTACGACGTCGACGGTCAGTGCGGCGCGGCGATGCTGACGCGCGTGCTGCGCGCCGCCGGCGCCACCGTGCAGGCGTTCGTCCCCCACCGTCTCCGGGATGGCTACGACTTCGGGCCCGCCGGGCTCACCGCCGCACAGCGGCTGGGCGCTCGCCTCATCATCACCTGCGACTGCGGCATCACCGCCGTCGCGGCCGTCCGCGCCGCGCGGGCGGCGGGCATCGACGTCATCGTCACCGATCATCACCTTCCCGGCGACGAGCTGCCGCCGGCGAGCGCGGTCCTGGACCCGCGCCGCCCCGATTGCCCCTCGACCGACAAGGACCTGTGCGGGGCCGGCGTGGCGTTCAAGCTCGCCCAGGCGCTGGTCCAGGCCCTCGCACTGTCGGAAAACCTGCCGCTCCACTTTCTCGATTACGTCGCGCTCGCCACCGTCGCCGACGTCGTGCCGCTCACGGGGGAGAACCGCATCCTCGTTCGTCACGGGCTCAAGATGCTCGCCGACTCGCGCTGGGCCGGCCTCCGCGCCCTGGTCGAGGCGGCGGGCCTCGCGGGGAAGCCGCTGCGGGCGGGGCACGTGGGGTTCATTCTCGCCCCGCGGCTCAACGCCGCCGGACGCATCGGCGACGCGAACGACGGTCTGCGCCTGCTGCTCACCGACGACCCCGACGAAGCGGCCCGGGTGGCGCGCGAGCTCGAGACGCTGAACGCCCGCCGCCAGGCCCTGGACCAGCGCATCCTCGACGAGGCGATCGAGCTGGCCGGGCGCACGCTGCGCGCCGAGGACCGGGCCCTGGTGCTCGCCGCCGACGACTGGCATCCCGGCGTCATCGGCATCGTGGCGTCGCGGTTGGTCGAGCGCTTCGGGCGGCCGACCTTCCTCATCGGCTGGGACGCGGACGGGGAGTTGGGCCGGGGCTCGGGCCGCAGCATCGTGGGCTTCGATCTGCACGACGCGCTGCACCGCGTCGGCCACACCCTGGAGAAGTACGGCGGGCACACGATGGCGGCGGGACTCACCATCCGCCGGGATCGCTTCGAGGAGTTCCGTGTTGCATTTCTGGGCGTCGCCGGCGAGCTTCTTGGCCCCGACGACCTGGTGCCGCACCAGCGTGTGGACCTGGAGCTGCCCTTGGGGCTCGTGAGCGAGGAACTGGAGCGCCTGATGCGCCACCTCGAGCCGTGCGGGCCCGGCAACCCGGCGCCGGTGTTCGGGGTGCGGGGGGCGCGTGCGGTGGGGTCGCGCCGCGTCGGCGCGAACCACTTGCGCTTCACGCTCGACGACGGCTCGGGGATCCTGCCGGCCATCGGATTCCAGTGGGCCGACCAGGTGCCGGAGGACTGGCTGCGCCAGCCGCTCGACGTGGCCTTCCGGCTGGAGCTGGACGAGTGGCAGGGACGGTCCACACTCCAAGCGCGGGTGGCCACGCTGGGACCCAGCAGCTAATGAAACGCGGAGTGGACGACGATGCGGAATGCGGAGTGCGGAATGCGGAGTTTCCAGGGGAGCGTCGCGATGCGTACGACCTCACCGTGTTATTCCGCATTCCGCATTCCCCATTCCGCACTGGGGTGGGAGGGGAAGGGTCGGGGATGATTCAAATCATCGCGGGGGAGTTCAAGAACCGGCGCTTAAAGACGCCGGCCGGCACCAAGACTCGGCCGACCGGGAACCGTGTGCGCGAGGCGTGGTTCAACATCCTGCAGCGCTCGGTGCGCGGCGCCCGCGTGCTCGATCTCTACGCCGGCTCGGGGGCCCTGGGGCTCGAGGCGCTGTCGCGCGGCGCGGTGACGGCCGAGTTCGTGGAAATGCACCGCGACGCGCTCAGCGCCCTGCGCGCCAACATCAAGACGCTGAAGGTCGATGAGCGGACCACGATCCATCGCGTGGACGCGATGAAGTTCGTCGAGCAGCTGCAGCCGGGACAGTACGACGTCGCCTTCGCCGATCCCCCGTACGCCAGCGAGCAAGCCAAGCGCCTCGTGGCGATGTTCCGGATCGTGCCGTTCGCCCGCGTGCTCACGATCGAGCACCCCGCCGACACCGCTATCCCGGGCGACGATACGCGCCGCTACGGTGATACCGCCGTCACCTTCCTGTACGCCCCGTGACGCGCACCGGCGTTTACCCCGGCTCGTTCGATCCCCTCACCAAGGGGCACGAGGACCTGATCCACCGCTCGCTCGGGTTCCTGGACAAGCTGGTGGTGGCGGTCGCTGTGAACGTAGGCAAACAGCCGCTGTTCAGCCTCGACGAGCGCGTGGCGATGATCCGCGAGACGGTGCAGGATCCCAAAGTCGACGTGCAGTCCTTCGACGGGCTGCTCGTCGACTTCGCCCGCAAGATCGGGGCGACGGTCATCGTGCGGGGACTGCGCGCCGTCAGCGATTTCGAGTACGAATTCCAGATGGCCCTCATGAACCGCCACCTCGCGCCCAAGCTCGAGACCATCTTCCTCGTCCCGGCGTTCGACCTCACGTACCTGAGCTCCAGCCTGGTGCGCGAAGTGGCGCGCTTCGGCGGAGACGTCTCGGGGTTGGTCCACCCGGTGGTCCAGGCGGCGCTCCGCAAGAAACTCGGCCGGTGACCTTCCGCGCGCGCGTCCACGAGCGGGCGCGGCGTGCGGCCCGGCGTGTCGTACTCCCCGAGGGCGACGATGCGCGCGTGCGGGCTGCGGCCGACCGGTTGCGCTCCGAGGGACTCGCGCAGGTCGAGGTCCTCGGGGCGGTCGGCGACGACCCCCGGCTCGCCGCCTGCATCCGGCACCTGCGGACGCGGCGGCCCGACAAGTTCCCCACCGACGGCGCGGCCCGCGAGGCGCTGCGCCATCCGCTCACCTTCGGCGCAAGTTTGGTCGGCGTGGGAGCGGCCGACGTCATGGTGGGGGGCGCCGCCCACACGTCGGCCGAGCTGATCCGGGCCGCCCTGCTCGCCGTGGGCACCGCCCCGGGCATCGCGACGCTGAGCGGCGCTTTCTATATGGTGAAGGGGGACCGCGTGCTCACCTTCACCGACTGTTCGGTCGTGCCGGAGCCTACGCCAGAGCAGCTGGCGGACATCGCGCTCGCGGCCTCGCGGGACCGGCGTCGCATCGTGGGGGACCAGCCGGTGGTGGCGTTCCTGTCGTACAGCACCAAAGGCAGCGCCGCGGGGCCGCGGGTGGACCGGGTGCGCCGCGCGGTGGAGCTGTTTCGGCGGCTGGCGCCGGACGTCGCCTGCGACGGCGAGCTGCAGAGCGACGCCGCGCTCGTGCCGGACGTGGCGAAGATCAAGAGCCCGGGCTCGCCGGCGGCGGGCCGCGCGACGGTGCTCGTCTTCCCCGATCTGGACAGCGGCAACATCGCCTACAAGCTGGTGCAGCGGTTGGGCGAGTGGGGCGCCATCGGGCCGATCCTCCAGGGCCTCGCCCGGCCGATCGCGGACCTGTCGCGCGGGGCCACCCCCGACGATATTGTGGACACGGCGTCGGTGGCCATCCTGCAAGCGGAGGAGCCGGCATGAGCTTCAACCTGCGGAAGGATTCCAAGGGGGTCGTCGTCGTGGGCGTCGACGGGCAGCTGATCGTCGGCAACCGGCAGGAGCTCAAGCAGAAGGTGCTGGACGCGCTCGAGGGCGGCGCCAAGAAGTTCGTCATCGACTTCAGCCGCACCGGCTACATCGACTCCTCCGGCCTCGGCGTCCTGGTCTCGCTCTCGAAGAAGATCCGCGAGCAGGGCGGGGATCTGCGATTGGCGGGGCTCAACGAAGATCTCCAGACGCTGTTCGAGCTCACCAAGCTGGATACGTTGTTCTCCATCCTGAAGACACCCGAGGAGGCGGTCGCCGCCTTCTAGCGGCCATGACCACCCCGCCGGCACCTCCCCTCCGCCTCGTCGTTCGCCGCCGCGGGCGTGAGGGGCAGCCTCTGGAGTTCTCGCTCGGCGTTCCCAGCGACCTGGCCTGTGTCGGCGACGCGGTCGAGCTGGTCGCCCTCCAGTGCCGCGCAGGCCCGCTGTCGATGCGCCGCCTCGCGTTCAACCTGCGCACGGCGCTCGCAGAGGCGCTCACCAACGCGATCACCTATGGCAGCCGCCGCGATCCGGCCAAGGTCGTGCAAGTGCGCGTCGAGGTCACCGTGCAGGCCGTGGTCATCCGCGTACAGGATGTGGGCGACGGGTTCGACCCGGCCGCGGTCCCCGATCCCACGGTGCCGGCCAATGTCGCGAAGGAGGACGGGCGCGGCCTGTTCGTGCTCCGCCACCTGGTGGACCAGGTGACCTTCAACCCCAAGGGGAACGTGATTTGCCTGACGCTGCGGGCGGGCTGAGCCGGCTGGAACAGGCGCTCGCGGCGCTGCAACGCGTCGCCGGGGCTCCGCTGCGCGTATGGCGATCCGACGGCCGCCGCCTGAAGTGGGTCGCCGGCCCGCCGGCGCCCGACTGGGTTCCCGCCGTGAACGGCGGCGCGGGCCGCCGCGTCCAGACCCCGGAAGGTCCGGCCTGGCTCGAACCGATCGCCGGCGCCCCCGGCGTGTGGCTCGAGATCCGCGAGCCCGGCGCGGCGCGCAGCGGGCCGCACGCCCTCGCGCAGGTCGTGGCCGCGATCCTCGGGGCCGAGAAGGAAACCGTCCAGGTCGCCGCCGAGCTGTCCGAGCGCTACGAGGAAATCGACCTGATCTACACGATCAGTGAGATCCTCGGTCACACCATCCGCCTCGACGAGGCGGCGCAGCGCATCGTCAGCGAGGTGGCCAACGTGGTCGGCGCGCGGCGCGCCAGCCTCTTGGTGTACGATCCGGTGCTCAAGATTCTCCGGATCGCCGCGGCTCGCGGCATGGACCCCGCGCACGTCGAGCCGATCGAGGTGGACGAGGAGTGCTCCGTCGCGGCGCAGGCATTCCGCGACATGAAGATTCTGAGTTACGACCCGTCCACGCCCGGCACCAAGAACCCCGGCTGCCCCGACGGCCGCAATTACCGCGGCCGCGCGTTCCTGTGCGTGCCGGTGCTGTACGCCGCGCCGGGCGGGCCGCCACGCGCTATCGGCGTCATCAACCTCACCGACCGGGTGGGCGAGGATGCCTTCACGGCGGGCGACCGCAAGCTCGTGGCTGCCATCGCCAACCAGATCGGCGCCGCGATCGAAAACAGCCGTCTCGCCGCGCAGGAGCAGGGTCGCCAGCGGGTGCAGCGCGAGCTCGAGCTCGCCCACGACCTGCAGCTCAAGCTGCTGCCCGCGCCCACCGTCCTGACCGGCCTGGCGGACGTCGCCGTGCGGTGCCGTCCCGCTGAATCGGTCGGCGGGGACTTTTACAACCTGCTGCGCCTCCACGGGGACCGCGTGGGGGTGATGATCGGCGACGTCTCGAGCCACGGCTTCGGCGCCGCGCTCATCATGGCGCTCGCGATGGCCGCCTCCGGTATCCACGCCGAGGTCGCGGAGGCGCCGGCGGACGTGCTGGCGCGGCTCGAGGCCTCGCTCGCCGACGAGCTGCGGGACACGGAGATGTACTTCACGCTGTTCTATGGCGTGCTCGACCCCAAGGCGGGCCGGCTGACGTACGCGAGCGCCGGTCACGGCTACGCCTTCCACGTGGCGGGCGACACCGGCGCCGCCACGCGGCTGGAGACCACGCGCACCCCGCTGGGGTTCGGGAGCGCGCGCGGCGAGGACCGCGCCCTGCCGTGGCGCGCGGGCCGCGACATCCTGTGCCTGTTCACCGACGGCCTCGTCGAAGCCGAGGGGGAGCGTGGGGAGCGCTTCGGCGACAGCCGCGTGGTCGGCCACGTCATCGCGCTGCGCGAGCGGCCCATGGAGGAGATTCTCACGGCTATTTACGCCGACGTCGCCGCCTATACCGGGGGCGCCGCGGCGTCCGACGATCGCACCGTCGTCCTCCTCAAGGCGTGAGCCCGCGCCGCCTCGGCCAGCACTTCCTCAACGACCGCAACATCCTCCGTCGCATCGTCGACGCGCTCGAGCCGGTGCCCGGCGACGTCGTCCTGGAGATCGGGGCGGGGAAGGGGAGCCTGACCCGGGAGTTGCTCGCCCGCGGGCTGCGGGTGATCGCAGTTGAAAAGGATCGACGGCTGGCGGAGGCGCTCGAACACGGAACGTGGAACGCGGAAGGCGGAACAGACGCACCGCGCATTGTGGCTGGCGATGCCCTCCAGCTCGACTGGCATGAGCTCCCCGCCACTGTTCCGCGTTCCGCACTCCGCGTTCCGCGTTTCAAAGTCGTCGGCAACATCCCCTACGCCGTCACCTCCCCACTGATCGCCAAGGCGCTCACCCCACCGCTACCCCAGTGCGTCGTGTTTCTCGTGCAGGAAGAGGTCGCCGACCGGGTGGTCGCGGGGCCGGGATCGAAGACGTACGGCGGTCTGTCGGTGGGCGTGCAGGTGCTGTGTCGTGCGGAGAAGCTCTTTACGGTGCTGCCGGGGTCCTTCGATCCGCCTCCCAAGGTGCGCAGCGCGGTGCTGCGACTCGTGCCGAGGCCGGATCCGCTCATCGACCCGTGGACGGAAGGGGAGCCGCTGCGGCGCTTCGTCACGGCGTGCTTCAGCCAGCGGCGGAAACAGCTGCGCAACGTGCTGCGGGCCGTGACGGGGCGCTCCGCGGCCGACGTGACGGCCGCCCTCACGCGGCTGGGGATCGATCCGATGGCGCGGCCGGAGACGTTGGCGCCCGCGACGTTCGTGGCGCTCTTGCATTGGAGCCGCTGATTGTGAAATAATTCACATATGCGGAAGATCTCCGAGAGCACGGTGCGGCGGCTGTCGCTGTACCTGCGCTACCTCGAGCAGTCGGAGACTCAGGGGCACGAGACCATCTCCTCCGCCGAGCTGGCGCGCCGCGGCGGCACCACTTCCGCCCAGGTGCGCAAGGACCTCTCCTTCTTCGGCTCCTTCGGCAAACGCGGTCTCGGCTACTCCGTCCCGGCACTGGCGACCCGGCTCCGCGAGATCCTGGGCCTCAAGCGCTCCCACCGCGTCGTGATGGTGGGGGCGGGGCGCATCGGCGGCGCCCTGGCGCAATACCCGGGATTCCGCCAGCGCGGTTTTCACGTCAGCGCCATCTACGATCGGGACCCCAAGAAGATCGGCTCGCGCTGGAACGGCCTCGTCGTGCGCGACATCCGGCACTTGGAGAGCGACCTGCGCAAGGAGCCGACCGACATCGCCATCGTTGTCGTTCCGGCCGACGCGGCGCAGGAGGTCGTAGACCGGCTGGTTCAGGCGGGGGTCAAGGCGATCCTCAACTTCGCTCCCGTGCAGCTCGCCGTGCCGCGCGACGTGGCGGTGAAGACAGTGAATATGGCCCAGGAGTTGGAGACGCTGAGCTTCGTGCTCGCCAATCGATAAGCCGCGGCTCTCATGCCCGGTTAGATTGCGCCCCATGCCGCGCGTCCATGTCACCTCCGAGATCGGCCCGCTGCGCGCCGTGCTCGTCCACACCCCCGGAGCCGAGCTCGTCGCGGTCACGCCCGGCAACCGCGAGGACTACCTCTACGACGACATCATCGACCTGGATCTGGCGCAGCGCGAGCATCGGCGCTTCGTCGCGGTGCTGGAGCGCTTCGCGGAAGTCTATGAGGTCCGCGACCTCCTGACCGAGTTGGCGGCGCGGCCCGAGGTGCGCGAGTTCCTCGTCACGCGCGCGCTCGAAGTGGTGCCGTCGGACGTGCTGGCGAAGCGGCTCGGCGAGCTCCCGCCGGAAGACTTCGTGTCGCTGATGATCGAGGGCGCGATGGAGGAGGCGGGCCCCATCGCCCGGGCCCTGAACGAAGTCGGCTACGCCCTCCCGCCGCTCCCCAACCTTTTCTTCACGCGCGACGTGGGAATCGTGATCGGCGAGCACTCGATCATCGGCTCGATGCGCTACGGGGTGCGTTGGACGGAGGAGCTGCTGATCAAGGCGCTGTTCCGCTACCACCAGAAGCTCGAGAACGCCGCCATCCTGTACGACGGCTCCGAGGAGAAGCGCAACAACTATACGCTGGAGGGCGGGGACGTGCATCCGGTCCGCCCCGATCTTCTGGTGCTCGGCTTCAGCGAGCGCTCGACGCCGGCGGCGCTGGATCACCTGTGCGACTTGGTCTTCGAGCACTGTGGCGTGACCGATGTGGTGACCATCGTGCTGCCGGCCGAGCGCACCGCGATTCACCTCGACATGATCTTCACTCAGCTCGACCGCGATGTCTGTTGCGTCTTTCCGCCGCACTTCGTGGGCCCGGAGCGCCTCGCGGTGCTGCACCGCCACAAGGGTTCCAAGGGCGTCCGCGAGATGCCCAACTTCTTCGCGGCGATGCAAGCGGTGAATCAGCCGCTCGAGCCGGTGTTCTGCGGTGGCAGCGCCCGGCCGCTGCAGGAGCGCGAGCAGTGGTCGTCCGCCTGCAATTTCTTTGCGGTGCGGCCCGGCGTGATCGTCACCTACGCCCGCAACGAGGCCACACTCGCCGAGCTCGAGCACACCGGCTTCCGCGTGCTCTCGGCGGTGAATCTGCTGACGGGGGAGGAGGCGCTGGAGGACGGTGAGCGCGGCGTCATCACCATCGAGGGCAGCGAGCTGGTGCGCGGCGGCGGCGGGCCACGCTGCATGACCCTGCCGCTGCGCCGGGACGACCTCTGATCGGTCTCGCGGCGGTCCCGGCGGCCAGCCTGGCGAACCGCGCCGTGGCCTACCTGGAGAGCGGACCGGCCGCGAGCGCCGCACTGCTGCGCGACGTGCTGGGACTCGCCCGAACGCCGCGCCGCATCGCCGACGACGTCGCCCGCTCGCTGGTGGGAGACGACCCGCGGGTGGTACGCATCGCAGATGGGCGCTGGGCGCTGGCCCCCGCGGCGGCCGGCGACCCGCTCTTGGACGCGTGCCGCTTCGCGGTCGTGGACGTGGAAACGACTGGGCGGCATCCGGGTCGCGGCGGGCGGATCATGGAGATCGCCGTCGTGGAGGTGCAGAGACGGGCCGTGCGGCCTGCCTTCGAAACGCTGGTGGATCCCCAGGGCCCCGTGTCCCCGTTCGCCGCCCAGCTGACGGGCATCACCAGGGCGGCGCTGCGCGGGGCGCCCACCTTCGCACGCATCGCCGA
>QHVC01000085.1 GCA_003222205.1 Gemmatimonadota bacterium
ACGGGTGAGGGCGGGGCCGTCCTCTCGCGTCGCGGCGTAGGCCTGCCGCAGGCGCACCAGTTTGCCCTTGAGCTCCTGCTCGAGCTGGCGGCGCGTGTCGTCCCGGCGCACGGTGATACCGGGCCAGGGGTCCCGCCCCGCCAGCACCCGGTGCGCTGCGCGGATGTCCTCATACTCGATCGGGAACACGTCCGCCGACCCGCGCCACTCGGCCGCCGTGAGGATCAGCGGCGCCGGGTGTCCGCCGCGCAGCCAGTCGCGCAGCACCGGCCCCAGCGCCGCGAACAGCGACTCATCCGCCGCGTCGCAGATCAGCAGCGTGTTGACGTCGGAGCGCCCCGCCACATGCCGGTGCGCTGCGCGGATGTCCTCATACTCGATCGGGAACACGTCCGCCGACCCGCGCCACTCGGCCGCCGTGAGGATCAGCGGCGCCGGGTGTCCGCCGCGCAGCCAGTCGCGCAGCACCGGCCCCAGCGCCGCGAACAGCGACTCATCCGCCGCGTCGCAGATCAGCAGCGTGTTGACGTCGGAGCGCCCCGCCACATGCGTGCCGCGCGCCGCGGAGCCGTACAGCAGCAGCGACACCAGCCGCCCGCCAAGGGCGGCATCGAGCCGCTTCGCAAAGTCGTCCACCGAGATCGGTTTCGCCATCGTCAAAAACTCCCTCCGGCACCGCCGCCGCTGAAGCCACCGCCACCGCCAAAGCCTCCGAACCCGCCCCCGAAGCCTCCCCCTCCCCCTCCCCCGCCGCCGAACCCACCACCCCAACCGCCGCCGGTCCCCAGCCACCGCCATCCTCCCCGGCGTTGGCGCGCCCGCGCCGCTCGGGTCGCGACCAGCAACACCAGCAGCGCCACGAAGAAGATGAGCTTGATCGTCTGCCGCCCGTCCCAGCCGGGCCGCTCCGGAGCCGGCGGCGGCCGCGCCGCGCCGACCAAGGTGACGCCGAACTCCTCGGCGAACGCCTGGGCGATGAGCCGCACCCCCATCTCCAGTCCGTCGCCGTACCGCTCGGACGCGAAATACGGCGTCATGGCGTCGCGGATCCGGCCCGTCCGCGCGTCGGGGAGGAACCCCTCGGCACCGCGACCCGTCGCGATGAAGACCTTCCCCGAGCCCGGGCGGTGATTCTTGCGCGGGACGAGCAGCACCACGACGCCGAGGTTCTTCGCCGGATCGCCCGCCTCGCCCTTCGCGCCGACACCCCACTGCCGGCCGATCTGGAGCGCGACGTCGGCCGGCGCGCGGTCGCCGATATCGGCGAGTGTGACGACCGCGATGTCGCCCCGCGTCTTTTCCCGCACCTCAGCGATGAGCGCTTCCATGCGCTGCACGGCGGCCGGGTCGAGGACGTGCGCGAAGTCGTTCACATACCCCGTGGGGGCGGGGAGCGCGATCTGCGCGAGGATGAGCAGCAGGGGCATGCCGGGGAGAAGGTACACGCTGGCAGGCCCGACGCGCAGCCGGCTTGACGGGTTTCAGCTCGCGCATGAGGTTGAAGGGAGACCCGGCCCGGGAGGGCTCATGCGCGTGTTCGTCGGCACCTGGCTGTTCCTCGTGGCCTGCGGGCCGTCGCTCCACCGGCAGCGGCTGGGCGTCGAGACGCGACCCGGGGAAATCGCGATCGATCAGGCCGCCATCGAGCGCTCCGGCGCGGGCAACGCCTGGGAGATCATCAAGCGGGCCGCCCCGCAGTTCAGCTTCACGGAGAGCCGGGGCCATCCCGTGCGCATGTGGCGGCGCGGACGCTCGAGTCTGCTCCTCAATGAATCCCCGCTGCTGTTCATCGACGACGTGCGCACGCCCGACTTCCGCAACCTCGAGCTGATTCCAGCGCGGACGATCCACCACATCCGCATCCTGACGGGGATCGAGGGCACGACCTACTACGGCACCGGCGCCGAAGGCGGCGTGATCCTCGTGTACACGAAGACCGGCCAGGAGTCGTAGGCCGTGCGCCGCCCGCTCGCCGTGCTCGCGGCGCTGCTCGGCGCCGCGTGCGGCCTCGGCATCCACGAGCCCACCGGACCCTGCGGCGAGGATGCCCACGTCGGCCCGACGCCGCAGCAGCTCGCGTTCGTCAGCGACGCGCGCTTCGGCCAGTTCGACATCTGCCTGATCAACGTCGACGGCACCGCGGTCGCCCAGCTCACGACCTCGCTCGGCAACGACTCGTGGCCCGCCTGGAAACCGGACGGCACGCGGCTCGCGTTTCAATCCTATCGCACCCTGACCCCCGTCGGCGGGAAGCCCCAGGCCGACATCTTCGTCATCAATGTGGACGGGACCGGGGAGACACAGCTCACCACCGATACGACGAACGAGGCCCAGCCGGCGTGGTCTCCCGACGGCACCAAGATCGCGTTCGTCACGGACCGCGACGGCAACAACGAGATCTACGTGATGAACGCCGACGGGACGAACGTGCGGCGGCTCACCAACAATGCGGCGGCCGACGAGCAGCCGGCCTGGTCGCCCGATGGCGGCAAGATCGCGTTCGTGTCGGATCGGACGGGGGACCCGGACATCTTCGTGATGGACTCGACCGGCGCCAACCCGGTCGACCTCACGAACCACCCGGGCGTGGACGTCGGCCCCGCGTGGTCTCCGGACAGCCTGAAGATCGCGTTCCACTCAGACCGCGCGGGCAACTTCGCTCTCTTCGTGATGAACGCGGACGGGACCAACGCGACCCAGCTCACCGACGCTTCGGTCGGCGACGAGCTGCCGGCATGGTCCCCGGACGGCACGCACCTGGTGTACGATACGGACGGCGAGCTGTGGGTGATCCGGCCCGACGGGTCCGAGCCGCGGCAGGTCACGCACAGCAGGTACGTTCAGAGTTTCATGGCGCGCTGGCGGCCGTAACAAAGGCCGCCACCCGATCCGCCGGGCGGCGGCCCTGGTCCCGCCGGCGGTGTACCTCCGCCTCAGGGCGCGGTGTTCGGCGGCCGCTTATCGACGAAGTAGAGCACCGTCGGCGTCGCGAACTGGACGGCCGGACTCCCCGCCACCGAGCGCGGAACCAGCAGCGCGGTCAGCACCGTCCCCGGAACCGCGGTGCCCGGGACCGGGTTGAGGTCTTCCTTCGTGAGAGGATCCCTATACCCGGGGATCCCGAGGGGGGCGACGGTCGCGGCGAACAGCAGCGGCGTCTTCGTCCCCGTGGCGGTGACCACGACGCGCAGCGTGTCGTAGTACGTGAACGTCACCGCGGTGCTCGTCGTCGTCACCGTGAAGGAGTCGTGCGGCATCAGGGAATAGGTCGCGGTGCCCCCATAGGCCACGTTGGCGAAGAGGGGCGTGTCGGGAAGCGTATCCGAGCCCTTCCGGAGAAAGTTGACATCCACCGGTCCGATGCCGGCCCCGGCGTGGATGAACCGCAGGCCCACCTGCGCGGCGGCCGGCGTGGGCGGGGTGTCCGGGATGATCCACACCGTCCGGACCGGCGGCTGGTCCGCGACCCGGGCGAACCCCGTGTGCACGAACGTGTAGCCCTGGTCCTGAGTGAACGCGAACGTCGTGTCCCAGAGAACTTGCGACGAGATCGCGGGATCGGTGCTGCTGTTGAACACCCGGATTTCCCGGGTACCCGCTTCGATCCCCTTGTAAATACTGTTGAAGGATCGGAAGTCCGCGTCGAACAGTGAGGCGTTCGACGCAATGTCCACGACGCGGTAATCCATCTGCCCCGTGTCCGGAACGGCGTTCACGAAGTGGATCGCCGCCATTGCGACGATTTGCGAATTGGTGACCGCGTTGCCGTGACAGCCCAGCACGGCCATCGCCAGTGCGCCCGCCACGCTCGACCGGAGAGGTGTCATCATGCGCTCGACATGAGAAAGGTGAGAGTCGTTCATTGATTGTTGCCACCGCCGCCGTTGTCACCGCCGAAGAGAATACCGCCCAGACCGACCAGCTTCAGCGTGGCGAGGACCGCCCCCACGCCGACCACCACGCTCGACACCATCAGGATCGTCTTCGGCTTCGAAAAGCGTCGCTCGTAGGGCGCCGCGACATAGTTCGTTCGGAAGCCGACGGTTTCCCCCGACCACTTCGTGACCCGTCCATCGAGACCCACGACGTCGGCGATAGCGACGACCCAGGTGCCGTCGGTCGCCCGCACCACGGTCCCCTGCACCCGGGAGGCGCTGGGCCCGACGCTGTCGGCCACCGCCACCCGCCCCTGATCACTGAGCACCAGGGAGACCGGGGTGCCGGGCGCGGGCTCGGCGACCGTCAGCGGCCGGTTGGTGTAACAGCCTGCCGAGACGATCGCCGCGAGGCCGCCCGCGACCAGTCGGTTACCGGGCAGCCGCGACCGCCTCACCATCCATAGACCCCGCCGTTGAAGAGCCCGTAGTTGCCCTTGCCCGCCCCACCGATCTGGCCCACGCCGCCCAAGCCGTAGATGCCGTCCCGGCGCACGAGCAGCTCCTCCCACGGGACCGGCCAGTGGATGGCCGTGCCTTCGGGGAGGTCGCCCCAGCCGCGGCTCGCGAAGTACCACATGCCGTAGCCGGTATACATCGTTTCCATCCGGTACTCCCATTTGAGGGCGTCCCAGATGTTGCCGCACTTGGTGCCACGGAAGTTCTTGGCGATATCCGGCACGCGCGGGACACAACCGGTGCCGCCGGGGACGACGGCAAACGTATCGGTGATCCCCACGAGCGCCGGCAGGCCGGCCGCCGTGCGGGTCACGTTGATCTTCGTCATCGCGGTGGCGAAGTCGGCTTTGCGCAAGGAGCCCTCGGCGGACAGCAACCGGATCTCGGCCGCGGTCATCACGGGGTACGGACCGATGCTGCTGGCCGTAACGAAGGCGCGCGACCGATAGAAGTCGTACTGCGAGATGCCGAACGCGTCGCCGGGTTGATCGCCGCTGGGGCGGTTCCGGACGTACGGTTTGGAGGTAAACGTTCCGGGCACGGCCACCGCCGACTGGGCGGACCGGCATGTCGCTCCGGGACACGCCGCCCCGCCCGACGGGAACCGGTTGTCCGGCGTGACGACCGTGAACGGCACGCGGTTGTTGCGTGTGGTGTTCAGCCAGGCGTCATAGGCTCCCGAGGTGTCCGCCATCCCCAGAATGAATTGCGACAGCTGGTGCCAGTTGGCCGGACCGGTGGCGAACTGCTGCGACGGCCACGCGACGCTCCAGCCGGCGGAGGGCAGCATCGCGATGTTGAAGTCCGCCGTAATGCCGGCATTGGCATAGGCGATGACCGTATCCCAAACGACCGCGGCGCGCTCGGCGGGGGTGCGGGCCGCGCCCGCCAGGATCCGCGCCTTGTACGATCGAGCGAACCGCAGGAACAACCCCGTATCCAGCGCCACACCGGTCGGAAGGTTGATCCACGTGCTGGGCAGCGGAAACCAATCACTGGTCAGCCCGGGAGGCGCGGGCGCGGAGGCGAGGGCGATCGCCGAATCCAAGTTTTGCAACGCGGCGTCCCGAACCGCCGGGTACGCCGACATCGGGATGATGGCGTTGAAGTTGTCGGCGGCGGTCAGTATCGC
The DNA here is from genome assembly GCA_003222205.1 of Gemmatimonadota bacterium. Taxonomy (GTDB): domain Bacteria; phylum Gemmatimonadota; class Gemmatimonadetes; order Gemmatimonadales; family GWC2-71-9; genus QHVC01. The sequence goes on from QHVC01000085.1 coordinate 5,527, forward strand.
CGCCGAATCGTACGCCATGGCCAGGTTCCCGAGCGCCGCGCCGAGCGAGAAGTAGGCGAACAGCCGGGCGCGGGTGTCGCGCGCCGGGGAGCCCAGCGTGAGTACCTTCAACTTCGCCAGGCCCATCGTGGCCATCCGGGCCGCGCGGTGCTCCACTGTCCAGTCCCGCAGGTTGCCGGCGTCGCCCTGCGCATTCGGCGTATTGTCGATCGGGTTGCGGGGAATCTGGCCGCGCGGTCCCATCGCGAAGTTCGCCAGGCCCGACACGTTCTCCAGGCTCATGGTGAACATCTGCGGGTTCAGCGCATCGTTGCCGCCGCCCAGCGTTCCCGCATGGACCGTGTTGTAGGTGGCGCCGATGAAGTTTTCGAGATCGGTGGGCGTCCCCAGCGCGTGATTGACGTCGGCGTTGTTCTGGTTCTCGACGGACAGCGGGTCCTTGCACGCCGCAAGGCCGGCGAGCAGAGCGCCGCACAGGACAACCGGTAGCTTGCGCATCGTCACTCTCCTGGCCTCGGCCTAGAAGCTCGTGGACACCGCGAACGAGAACGTCCGCAGGTTCGGGAACGTGAAGGCATCAACGGCGTTGACCGCCCCCGACGCCGATTCTCCACCGACCACGCCCACCTCGGGATCGAAGCCGCGGTAGCCGGTGATCGTGAACAGGTTGCGGCCGATGACGCTGACTTCCCAGTTCCCGACGCCGCTGATCGGTCCCACCCGGTACGTCACCGCCAGCTCGCGCAGCTTCGCGTAGCTCGCGTCTTCGACCGAGTAGTTGGTCGGGCCCAAGATGTCGTAGAACCCACCGATCCCACCGCCGTCCGGGGCGCCCGCCCGCCAGTAGTACCCGATGGGCTTGGCGGTCTGCACCGACCGGCCGGTCTGGTCCACGTCCTTCGAGAGGAAATCCAGGTGCGCCCAGTGGAAGCCCTCGTCCCACACCCGCTGGCCGATGGCAGCGTCGAGCAGGGCGTAGGCACTGAACCGGCGCCACGAGAAGTCCTGCGACACCGCGAAATGGAAGTCGGGCAGCGCGTTCCCGAGCGGCACGATCTTCGCGGAGCTCCCCGTGGCCCCGCCCCCGCGCAGGATGATCGGCATCCCCCAGTTGGTGGCGACGCCCCACGGGGCGGAGGTTCCCGGCAGCTGGGTTTCCCAGAGATTCTTGGTGATCCCGTCGTTCACGGTATTCCCCGCTCCCACCCACACAATGAAGCCGTCCTGGTTGCGCTGGAACGAGGCGCCGGAGAACCCGCAGTCGCCGCTGTAGGGCGAGGGCAGCTGCTGGCAGCTGCGGATGAACGCGCGCCCGTAGAACGTGCCCACTCGCTCGCCCACCGCGGCCTTGAACATGCTGCCCGTCCCCTGCAGGGCGGTACCGTAGAAGTACGGCGGGATGTCGAGCGCCGTGATGTACGAGCGCGTACGGTCGTAGATGAAGTGCATCGACCAGTTGACGTCCCGGCGCTGCACCAGGGGCACGTTGAGGGAGGCTTCCCAGGTGGTGTTCCGCAGCGCACCGGCGTTCCGCCATTTGGTGGTGAACCCGGTGCAGGCGCAGACCGGGGCCGGTAGAATCTGGCGCTCGATATTCGCTCGCGCGTAGGTCACCGTCAGCCCGTAGCGGTTCAACATCTCGATGTCGGCCCCGATCTCCAGCTCCTTGCTGAGCTCGGGCTGGAGGTCCTTGTTCCCGAGCTGCGTCAATGTGGGGATGCCCCCGGTCCCGACGGTGAGCGCCTCGTACTGCGCGGAGAATTGCGGGGGTCGCCCCGCGGTCCCGTACGTCGAGCGCAGCTTGAACTCGTCGATCTGCGGAATGAACCACCACGGCTCGCGGGTCATGCGCCATTCGCCCGAGATCCGGCCGAAGGTCGCCCAACGGTTGGCGGCCCCGAACAGCGAGCTGCCGTCGCGGCGGACCAGCCCCTCGACGATGTAGCGCTCCTTGTACTCGAGCGTGCCGCCGACGAACAGCCCGATGTCCCGGTAATCCCGCAGCACGGAGCTGGAGAGGCGGGTGCTCTGCGTCGTATTGCCCAGCGAAGTCACCCCCTTGACCGCGAGCAGCCCGCCCGAGGCGTTCTGCGAGTCGCTCGTCTGCTGGTCGTAGAGGTAGCGCAGGTTGATCGTGCCGAGAAGATCGGGACGCAGCCGGCGCTGGAGCGTCGCGCTGATGCCGCCGTTCAGCGCCTCGGTGCCGGAGGCGCCGCGGCTCAGGGAGCCGCCGTTGGTGGTCACGTCGAAGCTCGTCGTCCGGTACCCCTTGTCCCGGAACTGTAGGTTGCCCGTGCGGCGGATGTCGTAGCTGAACGTGCCCTGGACCTTGAACCAGTCGACCGGGCTGAAGGTCACGTCGAGACCGCCGAGGAAGCGGTTGGTCACGTCCTGACGCTGGGTGTTCTCCAGCTGATACAGCGGATTGACGTTCTGCGAGCCGCCGCCCTGCAGGTTCGGCCGGATGTAGAGCCGGCCGAGCGTGTCGCGCTGCAGCACGTTGACGATGCCGGGCACGCGGGTCAGCGTGAAGAACGCGTTGCCGCCGCTCTCCTGGTTCAGGCCGTCCTGCGTGCTGCGCGTGTACTGCGAACGGAACCCGATGTTCCAGCTCGTCCCGATGACCTGGTCCACGTTGAGCCGGAACGTGTTGCGCTGCAGGCCCTGGAGGAACCGCACGGCGCCCTGCTGCGTGAGGTTCGATGCGCTGGCATAGAACTGCGTCGTGCCGAACCGCCCTTGCATGTCCAGGGTGTTGTCGGAGTACAGCTGGTTGGTCACCAGCTGGCGCACGGCGTCGTAGCTCTGGCCCGGCCAGGGCGTGTTCTGGAACCGCTGGCGCAGCACGTTCCCGGAGATCGTCGCGCCCGGGTCCACGGGGAAGACGGGCGCCCCGAGCGCCGAATCGCCGGGATAGTTGTTGATCCGGTACGCCTCATACGCGTAGTTGAACGTCCGCGCGCACGTCGGCTGTCCGCTGAGGAACATGCAGAACTGCTGGTTGCGCTCGTCCATCAGCAGCGCCGTGCGCTGGGCGATCCCGAAGTCGCGCTCGATGTCGTTGGTGCCGGCTTCGTTCCGGAAATGGAACGTCGCCCCCTCGAGCGCGCGCCGGGCCGACTTGGTGGTGATGTTGATCACGCCGTTGGCCGCCCGCGACCCGTACAGCGACGCGGCCGCGGCGCCCTTCACCACTTCGACGTTGTCGATGTCCTCGGCGTTGATGTCCGGCAGCCCGCCGTTGACGATGGCGCCGTCCACGATGTACAGCGGGTCCTGCCCGCGCCCCTGTCCGTTCAGCGACGTCACGCCGCGCAGCAGCACGGACGGCTGCGCCCCGGGGCGGCCGCTGCTCGAGACGATGTTGGCCCCGGGCACCTTGCCCTGGATCTGGGTCAGGGCGTTGGCCGCCGGGACCGGCATCTGGGACGCGTCGATGCGCGACACCGCGAACGGCACCTTCGCCGCCTCGGTCGCCTGCTGCACCCCGGTCACGACGACGGCCTCGAGCAGGTTCACGTCGTAGGTCAGCGTGACGTCGACCGCCTGCTCGCCGGGGTTCAGCTTCAGCGCCTTGCTGTTCGGCTTGAAGCCGACCGCCCGGACCCGGAGGACGATGTCCTGCCCGCGCACGCGCGCCGCCGGCACGAACAACGTGTAGCGGCCGTCCGCGCCGCTGCTGACGCTCGTGCGCAGCTCCTCGATGATCACGTTGGCCGCCGCGATCGGCTCCCCTCGGTCGGACGTGACTCTGCCCCGGACGATCGCGTCCTGCGCCGCTGCGGCGCGGACGCCCCCCCCGCCGAGTAGAAGAGCCGCCGCCGAAACGGCCGCGGACAGCCACCAGCCATGACGAACGTGGGTCATAGTGGACTCCTGGTGCGAGCGATGAACGACTGCGATGACGGATGGCAGACGAGCACGACGCCGCTCGCGGCCGTGGGCCGGGCGGAGACGGCAGAAATTTTTTCAAGGCTACGGGCGAACGGAATGACGGCCATTCGCGCTCGATGGGTTGCTGATATCATTTTTATACGCCGCGATTCATACGACGTCAAGGCACCCCCCCGACCTCTTCCCGCCCCGTTCTCAAACCTGTACTATGGAAGGGACAGTCCTGGGGTCGCGATGCCGCTGTTCGCAGCCCGTATGCTCCCCGCCCTCGGGCGGCAGTTGTTCCCAGCCATCAGCAGCACGCTGCTGGTGACCCTCGGGTTGGCGGCAGTACCCGCCCCCCTCCCCGCCCAACAGCAGCCCACGGGTATGCTTGTCGGCCACCTGGTCGACCGGCAGTCGGGCACCGCCATCGTCGGCGCCACGATCGTGATTCTCGGGTGGTCCCTGGAGGCCGGGAGCGACTCCGCCGGCCGCTTCACCTATGAGGGACTTCGCCCCGGCAGCTACATGCTCCAGGCTCGGGCAGTGGGCTACACCGTCACCAACTGGGTGGTCAAGGTGGGTGAGGCGGAGGAACAGCACCGCACGTTTCCAATGGCCCCGCTCGCGGTCGAGCTGGCGCCGGTGACGGTGGAGGGCCAGCCGAGCTCCGCCGAGCGACGGCGGCTGGAGTTCGAGCAGCGACGCGCGTCCGGCCGCGGGTACTTCATCACCGAGGGGGAAATCCGGCACGCCAACGCCACCACCATCGGTCAGGTCCTGCGGACCGTGCCCGGGGTGCGGGCGATCTGCAACGCCTCGGGCTGCACGATGCGCATGGCGCGGTCGCCGCGGAACTGCTTCCCCGAATATGTCCTCGATGGATTCCCCGCCACGCTGTCGACGACGGCGAACCTCCCCACGGTGGGGGTGATCGGCATCGAGGTGTACCGCAGCTTGAGCGAGACGCCGCAACAGTTCCTCCGCTCCGATCAAATGTGCGGCGCGATCGTGATCTGGACCCGCTCGGGCCCGTCCTGACCCACCAATAAGAAGGAGGGGCCGCGAGGCCCCTCCCGTCGTAGCGTGCACCGGTCACCCCTTCAGGGGTTCCGGTCCAGGCACTGCGTGAAGTTCGGGTTGTTGGTCTCCTCGAACGGCACCGGGAAGTTCACGTCGGGGCCGTAGACGCCGCCCTTGGTCGTGGTCGGCTGATACGGGCCGATCGGAAACACATTCGAGACCGAGTCTCCATACGACGCGTATTGCCGCGCGAGTCGCCGCATGTCGCCAAGCCGGTGGGCGGACATCCACATCCAGAACGCCCGCTCGCGGAACAGCAGCCTGACGGCTCCACCGTACGCGGTCGCGGAGTCCGTGGTGAGCGCGGCCAGCGGCGGCGGGACCGAGAGCGGCGGTTGCCAATAGTAGCTGCCCTGGATGGGATTGGTCCGGAGGCCGTTGACCTTCCCGTAGAAGACCCCCGCGTTGTCGGTGGTGTCCGCCGGAGCGTGCAGCGCCGCCTCCGCCTCGATCAGCCGTGCTTCGACGCCCGTCGCCAGAGGAATGAACGCCTTTTGATCCTGGAACCGCAGCTGGTTCCACTGCGGCGAGGTGCCGTCGAACCCGACGCTGTCGATCCCGGCGCCGCGCACGAACGGCAGGCGGGGATCCGCGGCGCTCCGGTACGGCAAGCCGTTGATGCCCTCGCGGTCCGCGACCGAATAGCGCTTCGAGCGATTCACCGCGACGAAAACCCCGTTGTTCTCGCGGTTGGTCGTCAAGGAGTGCTGGATGTTGTACGTGAACGTGCTGGGGACGCTCGCGACGGCCACGGCCGCGTTGGCGAAGGCGCCGCTGTCCAGTAGCGCCCGCCCCAGACCCACGCGGGCGAGGTTCAAGACCGTCGCCTTGGCGGCCGCCGGCAACGACATGGAGTCGGCGACGTTCCGGGCGTGCCGGAAGCGCGCCACCGCGCTGTCGACCAGGTTCTGGGTGGTGAGCGGCTGACCGAACACGAGCGAGCCGTCCGGGCTCGCGGTACTGATCGGCACGCCGGAGCACCAGTTCTCCGCGAACCACAGGTACGTGAACCCCGAGAGGCTCAGCATCTCCGTGTACCCGGTGTTCGAGAGGGTGTCGGAGAGCGCGCGGAAGCGGTCCGCGGCGAATTCCGCCGACCGACGGGCGCGACTGATGGTGCGGAACCATCCGGTGAGGGTGCCGTTGGTCACCTGGGTCGATCGCCGATCGATCTCGATCCGCGTGGGGAACGTCTCCGAGTTGACCCACTCGTCGCCGAGCAGGCCGCTCATCATCGTGATCCCCTCGGTGCCCTGGGAGCCGTCGGCCCCAGAACCGCTGTACGAGAGCGCGAAATCGCCGATCGCCGCCGCGCGGATGGTCGGGAGCGCCGAGGCGCCCTGCAGATTGTCGGGCGTGATGATGTCGGGGTCCGTCACATCGAGCGAGCACCCCGCGACGGGGAGCGCCGCTGCGGCAAGGGCGATGGTCAGCCAGCGCGGAAGCCGGCCGCCGCGCCCGTCGGTCTTCACAACTCCGAGCATGGTCATGGTCGTTGGCCCCCGGCTAGAAGGACACGTTGATCCGCCCGATCCAATAGTGGATCGGCGGCTGGGTCAGGAAGTCGGTCGTCGTGAAGTTGGCCTGCCCGTTCTGGTTCACCTCCGGGTCGAACCCGGGATAATGCGTCCAGGTGGCGAGGTTGCGGCCGGCGAGCGTCATGCTGAGGGTTCGGGCGCCGAACTGCCGGGCCACAGCGGCGGGGGCATAGTAGGTCAGCGACACCTCGCGCACCTTCAGGAAGTCCGCGTCCTGGATGTACCCGATAGGGTCGCCCTTGAACGCCGCCGCCACCGCCCGTGCTTGATCCGCGAGCGGCGCCTTGGGATCCACCAGCTCGGGGCAGTTGCCCTGCCGGCAGCGAAACTCCGCCGTCAGGTTGTAGAGGCTCATCCCGGCGCGGTAGTCGAGCGTGACCGCCAGACGCAACCGATCCTTCCAGGAAACCCCGGTGTTGAGCGAGGCTCCCTGGGTCGGCAACGGGCTCCCGAGGTAGCTGAACGTCGGGGCCAGGGTCACCTCGCCCGGCGTGATGATCCCGTCGCCATTGGCATCGTTGAAGGTGTACTTCTGGCCCCAGTAGCCGCCGAGAGGAAAGCCCTCGACGTGCCGCTGCGGGGTGAAGATGATCTGCGGGATGTCGTGGCCCAGGAAGTCCTTCCCCAGGTCGATCAGCCGGTTGCGGTTGCCGAAGGCCGAGAGCGCGAAGTCCCAGACCGTCGCGCCCCGCGCGAGCTGCCCGCTGAGAGTGATCTCGACCCCCTTGTTGCTCACCTTCCCGAGGTTGTAAAACTGCGCCGTCGTGACGCCGAACGATGGCGCGAGCGGCCGGCTGATCAGGGCGTCCCGCGAGCTCTTCGAGTAGAAGGTGACGTCGAGGTGGAGCCGGTCGTTCGCCAGGTCGGCGTCGAACCCGGCCTCGGTCTCAGTCGTGCGTTCGGGCTTCAGATCGGCGTTCCCGAGGTTCCCGATGACGAACGCCGGGACGTCGTTCCCCGCGACGATCGCGACCACCGGATTGTAGAATTGCAGCGCATCGGTGCTCCCGGGCTGAATCCCGGACTGCCCATACGCCACGCGCAGGCGCAGGCTGTTGAGCCACGCCGGCTGCGGGAAGAACGGCTCCTCGGACACCACCCACGATCCGCCGACCTTGGGGTAGTTGATGAACCCGAAGTTCTTCCCGAACGAGGAATTCTTGTCCCGGCGCAGCGCCCCGGTCACGAACAGGCGGTCGCGATACCCGAGCTGCTCCTCGACGAAGGTGCCGAGGGTTCGGGACTCGACTTGGTCCTCGTTGACGGTCGGGATCACGACGCCCGCGAGCGAGCTCGTTCCCGCCGCGAGCTTCTGGCCGGAGGCGAACACGAAGATCGACCGCTCGCGAAACCATTGCAGCCCGACCGTGGTGCTGGAGCTGATCGTCGACGTGAGCTGGCGCCGGGCCGAGGCGCTGAAGTTCGACGTGAAATCGAACACCTGGACCGGGTCCGCCGCGCGGCTGCCGTCCTGGGTCGCCTGGTTGAAGGGAACCTGGTTCGGCGCCAGGGTCCGCTGATCGTAGCGGTTCGTGAAGTCGAGCCCGATCACCGCGCGGGCCGTGAGCCACGAGAACGGGGTGGCGTCGGCATCCAGGCTCCCCGTAAACCGGTTGATGGTCTGGTCGGTGTTGATCTTGCGGACGTCGTTCGGCTGCAGGAATCCCCACCCGTTGCGCCCGGTGGCGTTGCCGAGCAGTCCGCTGCCGAGGTAGCCGAGGGCGTTGTTGTCGTTGTCGGGGAGACGCAGATCGCTGTTCGTGAACCGGGTGTTGACCCCGACGGCCAGCCCCTGGCGCACCTGGTTGTGCACGTTGCCGACCAGGCTCACCCGGTTCAGGTAGTTGTTCAGGAACACCCCGAGCTCGTTCTCGAAATGCCCGGCGAGGTAGAAGGTGGTCGCCTCGCTCCCGCCCGAGAGCGACACGCCGTACTGCTGGCGGCTCCCCATGCGGAATGGGCTGTCGTCGCGGAGCGGGTTCAGGGTGACGACCCCGCCGTTTTGTCTGCACAGGTTTAGCGCGGCGTTCTGGAGCGTGCACCCGAAGCGCGCCGATCCGGTCTTGGTGGTATCGAGGCCGAAGACGTTGTCCGGCCAGGTGGTGTGGTCGTAGAGCGTCCCGCCCTCCACGTACGCCGTCCACTGGGTCGGTCCCGGCCGGCCGCGCTTGGTGCGCACCTGCACGATCCCGTTCGCGGCGGCGGTGCCGTACAAGGTGCCCGCCGAGGGGCCCTTCACCGCCTCGATCGCTTCCAGGTCCTCCACCTGAATGTCGTTGATGCGCGACGGGTTCTGGCCGCCCACCCCGACGGTGTTCGAGGCGTTGCCGGTGGCGCCGCTGTTCACGCGGATGCCGTCGATGAAGAACACCGGCTCGTTCGACAGCGACACGCTGTTGGAGCCGCGGATGCGCACCCGCGCCCCGCCGCCGGTCGTGCCGCTCGACGGCATCACCGTAACCCCCGCGGCGCGGGCGTTCAGCAAGTCGGCGAAGTTCGTCACCGGGGCCTTCTCCACATCCCCGGCCGCGACCTGCGTCACGTCATTGGGAATCTCGCGCGCTTTCTGCAGCTGCCCGGTAGCCGTGACGATGATCGCGTCGAGGCCGACGGGGTTGGCGGTGAGCGTGAAGTCCACCGTGACGGTCTGCCCGGCCGCCACCGTGAGCGCCTTGCTCTGCGGCGTGTAGCCGATGGCCGTCACGCGCAGCGCGATGGCGCCGGGGGCGCTCACCGTGAGCCGGTAGCGCCCCTCGGCGTCGGCGGTGGCCCGGATACCGGTGCCGGCCACACCCACCTGGGCGCCAGCGACGGCCTTACCGGTCGCGTCGGCCACACGGCCGGACACCGTCTGCGCCCGGACCACCGCGGGCACGAGCGCGCACAGCAGCGTAAACACGGTGGCCCCCAGCAGCCGGCTGGCCCTGGTCGTTCGCATGGTTGAGATCCTCACGTTGTTCATTGGCGTCGTGCGAGTCCGGGGAAGCGGGAAGGGGGAACCAGCGGCTGGAGGTCTCACCGACGAAGCACGAGTCATGCTACCTCCTCCGGGGAAGGATGCGCCGTCAAACAACAACCGCGCCGTCACGTCCCGGAGTGGCGGGCCGCCGGCGCGTCGCATATGGTATTACGTTCCCAATGTGAGCCGACTTTTCTGGGCCCGCAAGTGAGCGTCCGCCGCGTCCCCCTCGCCCCCGTGTGGGCCGCCGCCCTCGCCCTGTTGCCGGGCCCGTGGCGGACCGGGCAGGACCCCGATGCTTCCACCGCCCGCAGCCTGGGCCGCTCCGACGCACCGGTCACGGTGTTCGAGCTCGGCGATTTTCAGTGCCCCGCCTGCCGCCAGTTCGCCCTGACGACGTTCGGGGCTATAAGAGAGGAATACGTCCGCACGGGGAAGGTGCGCTGGGTGTTCGTGAACTTCCCGCTCCCCATGCACCGCAACGCCGTGGCCGCGGCCGAGATCGCCATGTGTGCCGCCCGCCAGGGACGCTTCTGGGAGATGCACGACGCGCTCTACCAGCGCCAGCCCACCTGGGCCGGCCAGGCCGACCCCGGCTCGTATCTGCTCGCCGTTGCGGACACGGTGGGACTGAACCACGCCGCCCTCGCCGCCTGCGTCGCCGCCCGGGCGACGCGGCCGGCGATCCAGCGGGACGCCGACCAGGCCGCGCGCATCGGCGCGCGGGCGACCCCCACGTTTCTCATCGACCACGGCTTCCTCGAAGGGGCCGCCGGCGCGGAAGACTTCCGCCGCATCCTCGATTCCGTCTACCTCGCCAAGACCCGCCCCGCCCCCCCGCGCTGATGGCTCCCCCCCGGCCGTCGTTCATCTACCGGCTGAGCCTGAGCCTCGCGGAGCGCGCCGCCGCGCTCGCCGCGCGGTTCGACCGCAAGGTGGCCCGCGGGCTCGACGCGCGCCGCGGCCTCGTCGCGCGGCTCACGGCCTGGGCACAGGCGAATCGCGACCCGCACCGCCCGCTGATCTGGGTCCACGCGCCGTCGGTCGGCGAGGGGCTGCAGGCCAAGCCCGTCCTGGAATCGCTGCGGGCGGCGCACCCCGACTGGCAGCTGGCGTACACGTTCTTCTCTCCCTCGGCGGAGCGGCTGGCACGGACGCTGCCCGTGGACGTCGTCGACTATCTGCCGCTCGACCGGCCCCGGCAGGTGCGGGCGGCGCTCGAGGCTCTGCGCCCGGCGGCGCTGGTGTTCAGCAAGCTCGACGTCTGGCCCGAGCTGACGTTGGAGGCGGCGCGGCAGGGCGTGCGGCTCGCCCTCATCTCCGCGACGGTGGCGCTCCATTCGTCGCGGCTGCGCTGGCCGGCGCGGCAGTGGGGGCACGCCGCCTACCGGGCCCTCGACCGCATCGGCACCATCAGCGAGGAGGATGCGCGCCGGCTGGAGCTGCTCGGCGCGCGCGCGGACGCGATCGAGGTCACCGGCGACACGCGCTACGACAGCGTCGCCGAGCGGGCCGAGCGGCTCGATCGCGCGCGCGAGCCGTTCGCGCGTCTCGCCGCCACCGCGGGCAAGGACACGTTCACGATCGTCGCGGGCTCGACGTGGCCGTCCGACGAAGCGGTGCTGCTCCCGGCGTTCGCGGACCTGCTGGTGCAGGTGCCGCAAGCCCGCCTCGTGCTGGCGCCCCACGAGCCCAACCCCGACCACCTGGCGGGCATCGCGCAACGCGCGCTGGAGCTGAAGCTGCCGCGCCCGGTACGCCTCTCCCAGCTAGAGCACGCACCGGCGGCGCCGGTGATCGTGGTGGACCGGGTCGGCGTGCTGGCCGACCTCTACGCGCTCGGCAACGTGGCGTTCGTGGGCGGCGGCTACCACCGCGCGGGTCTGCACTCGGTGCTGGAGCCGGCGGTGTTCGGGGCGCCCGTGATCGTGGGACCGCGCTGGGAGAACAGCCGGGACGCGGGGCTCCTCCTCGCCCGCGGCGCGGCGGTCGCGCTGCCGGCCGACGGGCGGCACCCGCTGCACTCGCAGTGGTTGGTGTGGCACCACGACGCCGCCGCCCGCCGCAAGGCCGGGAACGCGGGACGGAAGGTGGTAGCGGAAGGACGGGGAGCGGCGGAGCGGACCAGCGCGCTGGTCGAGGGACTGCTTACGGCGACCCGGCGGGCGGAGCCGGCACCACCACTCCTTCGAACGTGACCGAGCGGGGGGAGAACAATCCCCCGGTGAGTCCGGTGATGAGCAGGTCGCTCCAGCGCGCGCGCACTTTGATGCGCAGCTCGGCGATGCGCGCGCCGGTGCCCACCTGGCTGGCCAGGACGTCCTCGAGACTCGGCGGCGCGGCGGTGATCGCGCCCCAGAAGACGAAGACCGGGTGTTTCGTCACGCGGAACGGCGTGCCG
>QHVC01000111.1 GCA_003222205.1 Gemmatimonadota bacterium
CTCCCCGCCGTCCTGCCGAAACTGCTGCAGCCGTTTACCACCGTCCCCGACGCGCCCGCCCGGCCCGTGCGGCTCATCGTCGCGCGCTCCCGCCACGGCCGCGTGGCCGTTGCGAAGGCGACGGACGCGATCGTTTCGATCCTGGACTTGGCCGACGGCCGCAAGACGCTCGACGATCTCGCGCGCGAGGCGGGGCTGCGGCCCGCGGAGGTCGAGGCCACCCTGCAGGGCCTCACCGAGCTCGGCGCGGTGCGGTTCTCGACGGGAAGCTGATATGTTACTCAGGCACGCCCTCACGTGAGGAGCACCGCCCGATGCGAATACTCCGACATCCGCTCACGATCGCGGGGCTGGTCATCGCCTCGGCCTGCAGCAGCTCCGGCGGCGCCGCCTCGACACCCGACGCGCGCCCCGCCCCATCGCAGGACCGCAACCTCCTGACCCAGGACGAGCTGCAGCGCAGCGCCGGGTCCGACTTGTTCGACGCCATCCGGATCCTGCGGCCCCAGTGGCTGCGCCAGTCGCCGACGATCATCCGGCAAGGCGGCGAGGGCAGCCTCCTCGTGTATCTGGACGGCGTACGCTACGGCGACGCGACGTCGCTCCGGCAGATCTCGATCTCGGTCGTCCAGGAGGTGCGGTTCCTGAGCCCCTCGGAGGCCCAGGGCCGCTACGGGACCCAGGACCTGCACGGGGTGATCGCGGTGACGACGCGGCACCGCTGACGCCGGGGCCATGAGCCCGCCCAGTCGCCAGGACGTGCTCGCCGAGATCGCCCGCCGCTTCCCCAGCGAAGCCCGGACCGCGGTGGTCAAGGCGCTGAACTTCTACGGCGCCAAGCCCTCCGAGCCCGAGCGCGAGCGGGTCCAGCTCGCGATCCTCGAGTTGTCGCACGGCGACGCCGAGGCGCTGCGCCGCCTCGTCGAGGAAGCGAAGCGGGATTACCGCAGCGTGCTGCGCGAAAGCGGCGGGGCGCCCGCCGAGCCGGCGGTCGTGGCCCCGGCCGCCGCCGTGCCGAGATACGAGGCGGAAGGAGAACCGGCCTGGTCCTACTGGTTCATCGGCATGTGCCTGTTCATCCCCGTGTTCACCGTCGGAGGCACGATCCCGATCCTGGTCGGCCTGGGCGGCGCCGAGTGGTGTTGGCGGATCGCCCTCAACAGCGACACGCCGCGGCGCCGCCGGGTGATCTACTGTGCGGGCGTGGTACTCCTCTGTTATTCGCTGCTCATTCTCGTGCTGCGTGGATTAGCGTTGGTGTGAACCCTGCGGGCTCGGCGCTAGCGGTACCCCGCCGCCTGGAGGCCGAACAGCTCGGCGTACAGCCCGCCGCGCGCGAGCAGCTCCTCGTGCGTCCCCTGGTCCACCAGCTCGCCGCCCCGCAGCACGATGATGCGGTCCGCCATGCGCACGGTCGAGAAGCGGTGCGAAATCAGCACCGCCATCTTCCCCTTCGTCAGCTCGGCAAACCGCAGGAACACCTCGTACTCGGCGCGCGCGTCCAGGGACGCGGTCGGCTCGTCGAGGATCAGCACCTGCGCCTCGCGCATATAAGCCCGTCCCAGGGCGACCTTCTGCCACTCCCCGCCCGACAGCTCCACGCCGCCGTCGAAGCGGTGCCCGAGCATCTGGTCGTAGCCCTTCTCGAGCCGCGCCGCCACGGAATCCGCCAGGCTGCGCCGCGCCGCTTCGCGGATCCGCGCCTCGTCGCCCAAGGCATCGACCTGGCTGACGCCGATGTTCTCCTTGAGGATGAACTCGTAGCGCACGAAGTCCTGAAAGATCACGCCGATGTTGCGCCGCATGCTTTCCAGGTCGTACTCGCGGAGGTCCACGCCGTCCAGCAGGATACGTCCCTCGTCCGGGTCGTAGAGCCGGGCCAGCAGTTTCACCAGCGTCGTCTTCCCCGCCCCGTTCTCGCCCACCAGCGCCACGCGCTCTTGCGGTCGGATGCTGAAGGTCAAATGCCGCACCGCCCAGCGGTCCGAGCCGGGGTAGCGGAACCCGACGTTCTCGAAGGCGAAGCCCTCGCGGATCGGCTTGGGCACCGCCCGGGCGCCCGGTTTCGAGGTGACCCGCGGCTGCACGTCGAAGAACGTGAACAGATCGGACAGGTACAGGCTCTGCTCGTAGATCTGCGACAGCGACAGCAGCACGCCCTGGATCAGGTCGCGGCTCTGGCGGAACGATCCCGCGAGGAAGGTCAGGGCGCCGATCGTGTAGCGTCCCAGCACCGTGAAGTAAATGATGACCGCGTACGCCGCGTAGTAGCCCAGCGTCCCGACGGTCACGAGGGCCGTGGAGACCACGTTGCGCCGCACGGCGAGCCACTTGTTCTCCGCGTAGAACTCGTCGGAGAGCCGGGCGTAGCGGTCGACGAGGAAATCCGAGAGGCCGAAGAGCTTCACTTCCTTCGCCGATTCGTCCGACGCCCCCATGTAGCGCAGGTAATCGAGCAGCCGCCGCTCCGGCGTCCAGTGGAACAACAGGGAATAGCCGAGCGAGGCGTAGTGCGCTTCGCCGAGGAACGACGGCACCACCGCCACGGCGAGCAGCAGCAGCAACCACGGCTGCTGCAGCAGGAGGACGCTTGCCAGGGTGATCAGCGTCACGAGGCTCTGCGCCGTCGCCAGGAGCAGCGTGAACAACCCGATGCGCCCCACCGTCTGGCGGCGGGCGCGCTCCAGGTGATCGTAAATCTCGGCGTCCTCGAACTGCGCCAGATCGAGCGTCGCCGCATGCTGCATCAAGCGCACGCTGATGCGGTTGCCGAACAAGTCGCCGAGCAGGCTCTCGAGCAGCGACGAGAGGCGCGCCAGCGCTTCCCCCACCACGGCGAAGCCGAGCTCCAGCCCGACCAGGCCGCCCAGGTGCCACCAGTCCACGGCCGCGCCGGCCGCCTGCGTGCGCACCGCGGCAATCACGCCGTCGATGATCAGCTTCCCCACCCACAGCACCGCGAGCGGCACGAACGAGCGCACCGCGCGCAGCGCCAGGATCGCTACGGTGTAGCCGCGCTGAGTCTGGTAGACCAACTTGAGCAGCGGCGGCACGTAGCGCAGGGCGGCGAGGCGCTCCGCCCAGGTGGGCGGCGGCCCGCCGTCCCGGGACCGCAAGCTCCTGGCCCGCGGGAGCATACCGTGCGAGATGAAACGGGGAGCGGTCATCGGATGCTTAACTTGGCACGGAGGGGGCCGTCAGTATAGGCGTATGCTCAAGTCGGACGGTCGGACAGTCGGACGGTCGGACAACCCCCGCATGGCTGTGGTCGCGCTGGCGGGGATCGTATTCCTGTCCGCCAGTCCGACAGTCCGACTGTCTGGCCAACTCAGCCCTCGCGACTCCGCCGTCCACGCGCTGAACCGCCTCGCCTACGGCCCGCGCCCCGGCGACGTGGACCGCGTGGCGCGCGGCGGCGTGATGCGCTGGATCGATGAACAGCTCGCGCCCGAGCGCATCGACGACGCGGCCCTCGCGACCCGTGAACGGCAGTTCGACCTGCTGAACTACAGCCGGGAGGATCTCGCCCGCCTCTACCTCGACGCCCAGCGCGCGCGCCGCGAGCGGCAGCAGGCTCAGCGCGCCGACAGCATGATGTCGCCCCCCGCCGATCAAGCCGAACAGACCCCCGAGGGACTGCGCGCGCGGCGCCTCGCCGGCCAGCTTCAGGAGCTCGCCGTCGTGCGCGCGGCGCTCGCGGAGCGGCAGCTGCAGGAGGTGATGGTCGACTTCTGGACCAACCATTTCAACGTCTTTCTCGGCAAAGGGGCCGACCGGTTCCTGATGCCGTCATACGTGCAGGAGACCATCCGGCCGCGCGTGCTGGGAAAGTTCGCGGATCTGCTGATCGCGACGGCCCGGAGCCCGGCGATGATGTTCTACCTCGATAACTGGGAGAGCGTGACGCCCGGTTCCCGGCCCCCCTCACCCGCGTTCCCCCTCTCCGCAATGCGGAGAGGGGGTCAGGGGGTGAGGTTCCCGCGCGATCCGATGCGCGCCGACTCGCTGCGCCGCCGCGCCGAGCAGCGGATGCCGCAAGGCATCAACGAGAACTACGCCCGCGAGCTGATGGAGCTCCACACGCTCGGCGTGGACGGCGGCTACTCGCAGCGGGACGTGATCGAGGTCGCCCGCATCTTCACCGGCTGGAGCATCGCCCCGCCCCCGCGCGGTGGCGGGTTCGAGTTCCACGATTGGGCGCACGACCGCGGCGCCAAGACCGTGCTCGGCGTCGCGTTCCCCGCGGGCCACGGTGAGGACGAAGCGCTCCGCCTGCTGACGCTCCTCGCCAGCAGCCCGGCGACGATGCACCACGTGAGCCGCCGGCTGTGCGCCCGCTTCGTGGCCGACGATCCACCCGACGGCTGTGTCGACGCCGCCGTGGCAGCGTGGCAGCGCACCGGCGGCGACATCCGCGAGGTGCTGCGCGCCATCTTCCACTCCCCCGACTTCTGGGCGGCGCAGAACGTCCGGGCCAAGGTGAAGACCCCGCTCGAGTTCGTGGTCAGCGCCGTGCGGGCCGTACGGGCCGACCCCGACACCACCGCCCGCCTCGCGCAGGTCGTGGCCCGGCTCGGCGAGCCGCTGTACCTGCACGTCGCCCCCGACGGCTACCCCGAGCGCCAGGAGGACTGGCTGAACAGCGGCGCCCTGCTCGCCCGCATGAACGCCGCCGTGGCGATCGCCGCCGGGCGCCTGCCGGGCGCTGCCGTGGACCTCGACTCGCTCGTGCCCGCGACCGCGGACCGGGACGCCTTGGTCGCCGCCGTTAACGAGGCGATCCTCGCCGGCACGATGAGCGAGCACACGAAAACGGTCATCAGAGATCAGCTCTCAGACATCAGCGATCCGAGGCAGGCCAGAGCTCTGGCGATCGGACTCGCCCTTGGCGGCCCAGACTTTCAACGGCAATGACGTCGGACGGTCGGACCGTCGGACTGTCGGACCGAGAGGCAAAGCAATGACCATCACGCGGCGGGTCTTCGTAAAGTCGGGCGGCCTGGCCCTTTTCAGTCTTGGCTTCGATCCATTATTCCTGGGTCGCGCGGCCTACTCGGCAATCCGTCCGACCGTCCGACCGTCCGACCGTCCGACGCTTGTTTGTTTGTTCCAGCGCGGCGCCGTGGACGGGCTCAACATGATCGTGCCGCACGGCGAGGAGCTGTATTACCGGGAGCGGCCCCGCATCGCCGTGCCGCGCGGGCAGGTCGTGGATCTGGATGGCCACTTCGGCCTCCACCCCGCGCTCGCGGCGCTGAAGCCGCTGTGGGACAACAAATCGCTCGCCGCCGTGCACGCCGTGGGCTCGCCCGACTCGACCCGCAGCCACTTCGACGCGCAGGACTACATGGAGTCCGGCACGCCGGGGCTGAAGGCCACCCCCGACGGATGGCTCAACCGCTACTGCCGGCACGACCAGGAACACGCCGACACGCCGTTCCGCGCCGTCGCTTTCGGGCCGCAGCTGCCGCGCATCCTCGCGGGCTCGGCCCCGACCCTAGCGATCGACGACCTCCAGGCGTTCGGACTGCGGGTCCCGCAGGAGGCGGCGCGCGATCGCCTCACCCGCGCGTTCGAGGCGCTGTACCAAGGCGCGACGACCGGACTCCTCGCCTCGTCGTCGCAGGAGGGGTTCGACGCGGTGCAGCAGTTGAAGCAGGCGAATCCGACGCAGTACCAACCCGCGAACGGAGCCGACTACCCGCGCGGCCGCCTGGGACGGGGCTTCCTGCAGATCGCTCAGCTCATCAAGGCGGACGTCGGCGTGCAGATCGCCTTCCTCGACGGCACCGGCTGGGACACGCACGTCAACCAGGGCTCGAGTGAGGGCCAGCTCGCCGCCCGGCTCAAGGATCTGGGCGACTCGCTCGCCGCCTTCGCCACCGACCTGGGAGAGAAGATGCGCGACGTGGTGGTGCTCACGATGTCGGAGTTCGGCCGCACCATTCACGAGAACGGCAACATCGGTACCGATCACGGCCACGCCACCGCGATGTTCGCGCTGGGCGGGCCGGTGAACGGCGGCAAGGTGCTGGGGAGGTGGCCGGGCCTCGACCCCGCGAACCGTTTCGAGGGCCGCGACCTCGCCGTGACGACCGATTTCCGCGACCTCTTCGGAGAGATCCTGGCGCGCCACCTGGGCACCCGGGACCTGGCCGCCGTGTTCCCCGGCTTCGCGCCGGACCCGGCGCGGTTCCCGGGGGCGATCAAGGCCTAGGGGATCAGCAGCACCTTGCCCAAGGCGCGTCGCCCCTCGAGCAGGCGGTGCGCCTCCGCCGCCTGCGCGAGCGGGAGCTCCGCCGCGATGCGCACCCGCAGCTTCTCCTCCCGCACCCAATCGAGCACTTCCTCGGCGCGCGCGACCAGCTCCTCGCGCGCCGCGATGTAGTGGTGCAGGGTCGGGCGCGTAAGGAAGAGCGAGCCCTTCTGATTGAGGATCTGCGGATCGAACGGGCCCACCGGCCCGCTCGACTGCCCGTACAGCACCATTATGCCGCGGGGAGCGAGGCAGTTCAGCCCCTTCGTGAACGTCGTCTGGCCCACTGAATCGTAGACGACCTGCAGGCCCGCACCATCCGTCATGCGCTTGACCTCGACCTCGAAGTCTTGTTGCGTGTACAGGATCACCTCGTCGGCCCCCGCCTCCCGGGCCAGCTCGGCTTTCTCCTCGGTCGAGACGGTGCCGATGACGCGCGCCCCGCGCAGCCTCGCGACCTGGCACAACAGCTGCCCGACGCCGCCCGCCGCCGCGTGCACGAGGCAGGCGTCCCCTGTCTTGAGCGGGTAGGTCGTCGTCGCGAGGTAGTGAGCCGTCATCCCCTGGAGCATCGCCGCGGCGGCCTGCTTGGTGCTGACGCCGTTGGGGAGCACGACCAGCCGATCGGCGGGGACGGCCGCGTATTCCGCGTAAGCGCCGAGCACGGCGGCGTACGCGACGCGATGCCCGACCTTCAACCCGCTGACCCCCGGACCCACCGCGGCCACGGTGCCACCCGCTTCCTGGCCCAGAATGAAGGGCGTCGCCACCCGGTACTGCCCGCTGCGCTGGTAGACGTCGATGAAGTTGACCCCGGCCGCGTCGATCTTGACGAGCGCCTGTCCCGGGGCGGGCGCGGGCTGCGGCACGTCCAGATATTCGAGGGCGTCTGGACCGCCGGGCGTGCGGACTTGGATGGCTTTCATGACGACAAACTACGTTGAGAAAAGGCGTAGAGTGAATACGTTGAGGGACGGCGTTGAGAGACCCCGTACCTCCTACCGATCGGGGGGTGGATTGTCGTACAGCCGGCAGATCATCTTCAAGACGAGGGCGGTTTTGCTCGCAAGGGAATTGACCCTCTCCCGGCGTCCCAACCCAGCGCGCTGCGAGACCTGGAGGAGCGACAGCACCTCCTGGGCAGATCCGCGCGCATACAGCAAGAAGCGCCTAAACTCAGGAATCGTCCCCCGCCCGCAGGCCTCAGCCAGGTTGGCAGGAACGGACACCGCCGCCCGCCCCATCTGGTCCCCGATGCCGAATCGATCTGGCGCCGGGAATGTGCGCACCATGCGCAACACGTCGCCGGCCACTTCTGCGGCGACCGCATGCACCTTTAGCTTGCCCACGTGCGCCCGAATCACCATGCCGTATGATTGGGCGGCGCGAGAGAGGGACCGGCATCCCAATTACGCATTCCCTCTACGTTTTCCCTCCACGCCTTCTCTCTACGTCGTCTCTCTACGGGTTTCATGATGGAGTCTATCACCCGCCTCCTCACCGAAGCCGCCGCCGCCAAGAACGTGCGGGCGTACTGGGAGACCGTGGCGCGCCTCCTCAGCGAGCGGGCGGGCGGGGCCGGCGTCGAGCTCATGTATCGCGGCGTCAACGAAGCGGGCGCCGTCACCGCGGGCGCCGCCGGCCAGGCCGGCGTCGCGATCGAGGTGCGCTGGGAGGAGGGGGAGCGCCGCGCGCAGGCGGCGTTCACGAGCGTGCCGCCGGGTGTGACCAAGGCCGAACTGCAGTCGTCCCTCGAGGTCGCGTCCCAGCTCGCCATCATGGTCGGCCGGCGGGCCGAATTGGAACGCGAGCGGCGGCTCGGCTCGTTCCTGATCGAGCTGTCGCGCTGGCTCCTGGCGACCCCCGACCGCGACCTGCTGCTGCGCTACACCATGCAGAGTCTCATGAGCCTGGTCGGCGCCGAGGGGTCCTACGTCGCGCTGCGCGAGCCGCACAGCGACGAATTGCGGGTGGTCATCGCCCTCGGCATGGCGGAGGACAAGAAGGGCATGACGCTGCCTCTCGCCGCCAGCACCACGGGCCGCGTGGTCCAGTCCGGCCAGCCGCTCGTCACGGCGAACATCTTCGCCGAGCCCGACGCCTACCCGCCGGCGAACCCGTCCGGCCTCGCGTGCAGCATGATGCTCACGCCGCTCCAGACCTCGGCGGGCGTGGTGGGAGCGGCGGGGGTGATCCGCTACCGCAAGCCGGGCCAGGACGCCCCGGCAACCTTTTCCCTCGGAGAGCTGCACTACTTCACCGCCGTTGCGGCGCACATCGCCAGCGGGATGGAGCTGGCCCAGGCGGTGCAATCCAGTCGTGAGGCCGCGCAGCGCGCCGCCGCCATGGTGAACGCGAGCCCGTTGCCGATGGCCCTCGTGGATCCGCACGGCCGCGTGCTCCAGCTCAACGCGGCGGGACGAGCCGTCTTCGGGCTCACCGAGCCCGGCGGGCCCGGCGGGACGTCGCTGCAGGAGCTCGGCTTGTCGTCGAGCGAGGTCGCGTTCCGGGACGTCCTCTCCCGGGCCTCGTTCCAGCCGCCGTGGCACGGTCGGGTGGTCGTCACGCCCGAGTCCGGCGATCGCCGCATCTGCGATTGCACCGTCACGGTGCTCTCCGGCCTCGGCTCCGAGAACGTGCTGGTCGCCCTCTACGACCGCACCGACGAGCTCCGCGCCCAGCGCGAGCTGATCGCCCGGGAGAAGCTCGCCACCGTCGGCGAGATCGCCAGCGGCGTCGCGCACGAGGTCAACAACCCCCTCGCGGCAATCCGCATGGAGGCCGAGCTCCTGAAGCGCGGCACGCGCGACGCCGACACCGAGGCCGCCGCCTCCACCATCGTCCGTGAAGTGGACCGCGCCGCGCGCATCGTGCGCAGCCTCCTGCGCCTCGCCCGCCGCGCCGACACCGACCCCACCCGCGTCCAGCTCCACGACCTGGTGCGCGACGTAGCCGAGATCCGCGAGCGCGTGCTCCGGGCCGAGAACGTGGAGGTCCGCACCCGGCTCGATCTCAGCGTCCCCCCCGTCCTCGGCCTCGGCCAGGACCTGCAACAGGTCGTGATCAATCTCGTCACGAACGCCGAACACGCGGTGCGCGGGCCGAAGCCGGGCGTCATCCAGCTCACGACCCAGGCCCGCGCAGGGTGGGTGCGGCTCACCGTCGAAGACTCGGGGCCGGGCGTGCCGAAGGACATCCGCGGCAGGATCTTCGACCCGTTCTTCACGACCAAGAGCCCCGACGAAGGCACCGGCCTGGGGCTGTCGATCTCCCAGCGGGTCGTCGCCGAAGTCGGCGGCCGGATGTGGGTGGAGGACTCCGAAGAGCTGGGCGGCGCGAAGTTCATCGTCGAGCTGCCCGCCGCCCCGGAGCGCGTCGACTCGGAGACGGTCGGCTAGGCGAGGATGTGCCGTCGGTAGTACGCGAGCACGGCCAGCCCGTACACGCCGATGGCGCCGAACAGCGCCCCCAGCCGCCAGTCGACGCTCAGCTGCCATAACCCCGCCGCGAGGTACACCGCGCTCGCCAGAAAGCCCAGCGCCAGGACTTCCTTGCGCCCCATCAGGATCCCGAACACGTAGCCCCAGCTGAACCCGCACACGACGAGCAGCGGCACGCCCAGCCGCAGGATGTGCCCGGGGTCGATGAGATTCATCACGCCGGCGAGCAGACAGAACAGCCCGACGACCGTATAGCTCGCGAGGTGCAGCGCCAGCGGCAGCGGGACGGTCTCGAGGCGGTTAGGGTTCATGGTGAAAAGCTAGAGGCTCAGAGGCTCAGGGTGCAAGCGACGCGGACCTATCTCGAATTGACTTCGCCACGGGACTTCCGGCCGGCGTTCGGCGACTTCACGGCCGTGACCGTGGCGCGCGAGCCTCGACCCACGCCGGATCTTTACCGGGCCTGCTACCGGACCGTCGGGGAAGCGTACCACTGGCGGGACCGCTGGGACTGGAGCGACGCCGAGATCCGGCGCCACCTCGCCGATCCCGCCATCTCGCTCCACGTTGCCCGGCGGGACGGCCACCTGCACGGCTGGTACGAGCTGCGGCGGGTGGCCGATGACGATTCGGTGGAGATCGCGTACTTCGGGATCGTGGGGGAGGCGATCGGGCGCGGCTTCGGCAAGCACCTGCTGTCCTGCGCCGTCCGCGACGCGTGGGCCCTGCGCCCGCAGCGCGTGTGGCTGCACACCTGCACACTCGATCACCCGCACGCGCTGCCGAACTACGTGGCAAGAGGCTTTACGACATACAAGACCGAGACCTATGAGGTTACGTGAGTGCGGAATGTGGAGTGCGGAATGCGGAATGGAAGTGCGAGGTCGCGCGCCACGACGCTCACTTTGACACTCCGCATTCCACATTCCGCATTCCGCATTTCTCGCTAGCTTTCCGAACGTGGCTCTCAATATCTCCCGCACCAAGCTCATCATCGCCGCCGCGCTCGCGTTGCCGATCGTGGGATTCGTCCTCTACACGTGGGCGTCCCTCAGCTGGAGCTATTCCGTCGGCGAGCGCGCCGGGTACGTGCAGAAATTCTCGGCGAAGGGCTGGATCTGCAAGACCTGGGAAGGCGAACTCGCGATGGTCTCGCTCCCGGGCACCATGCCGGAGAAATTCCTCTTCTCGGTGCGGAACGACAGCGTCGCCCATCTGATCAATGCGGACATGGGCAAGCGCGTGTCCCTCACGTATCATCAGCACAAGGGCGTCCCGACGAGCTGCTTCGGGGAAACCGAATACTTCGTCACGGGCGTCCGCGTCGTCGAATGACCGCCCCCCCCCGTAACAGCTTCGGCGGGCGCGCCAGTCTCCGCGGCGGCAACCGCACGTACGAGATCTACCGCCTCGACGCCCTGGAGCGGCGCGGCCTCCCGGTCGCGCGCCTCCCCTACTCGCTCAAGATCCTGCTCGAGAACCTGCTGCGGCGCGAGGACGGCACCGTCGTGCGCGCCGACGACGTGGAGAAGCTCGCGCGCTGGGACCCAAAACAGATCTCCGACGACGAGATCGCCTTCATGCCGGCGCGCGTCCTCATGCAGGACTTCACCGGCGTCCCCGCCGTGGTCGACCTGGCAGCGATGCGCGATGCCATGCGCGGCATGGGCGGCGACCCCAGGAAGGTCAACCCGCTGCTCCCCGCCGAGCTCGTCATCGACCATTCGGTGATCGTGGACGAGTTCGGCACCTCCACCGCGTTCCAGGTCAACGCCGACCTGGAGTTCCAGCGCAACCGCGAGCGCTACGCGCTGCTGCGCTGGGCGCAAAAGACGTTCCGCGGCTTTCGGGTGGTCCCGCCCGACACCGGCATCGTCCACCAGGTGAACCTCGAGTACCTGGCGCGGGTCGTGTTCACCACCGAGGGCGACGCCCCCCAGGCCTATCCCGACACCCTCGTCGGCACCGACTCGCACACGACGATGATCAACGGGCTCGGCGTTCTCGGCTGGGGGGTGGGCGGGATCGAGGCCGAGGCCGCCATGCTCGGGCAACCGGTCTCGATGC
The DNA here is from genome assembly GCA_003222205.1 of Gemmatimonadota bacterium. Lineage (GTDB taxonomy): Bacteria > Gemmatimonadota > Gemmatimonadetes > Gemmatimonadales > GWC2-71-9 > QHVC01. The sequence continues at coordinate 11,764 of QHVC01000111.1, forward strand.
TGATCCCCCAGGTCGTGGGCTTCCGCTTGACCGGCCGTCTGGCGGAAGGGGCGACGGCGACCGACCTGGTCTTGACGGTCACGCAGATGCTCCGCAAGAAGGGCGTCGTCGGAAAGTTCGTCGAGTTCTTCGGCCCCGGCGTCGCCGGGCTCCCGCTCGCCGACCGCGCCACGATCGGCAACATGTCGCCCGAGTACGGCGCCACCTGCGGCATCTTCCCCGTGGACCAGGAAACGCTGCGCTACCTGGAGTTCACCGGGCGACCCAAGGCACAAGTCGCGCTCGTCGAGGCCTATGCGAAAGAGCAGGGGCTGTTCCACGTGCCCGATGGACCGGAGCCGGCCTACTCGGACACGCTGGCGCTCGACCTCGGCACCGTCGAGCCGAGCCTCGCCGGCCCGCGCCGGCCGCAGGACCGCGTCGCCCTGAGTGACGTGGGCCGCAATTTCCTCCAGGAGCTGCCGACGCTCGTCAAGCCGACGTCGTCCATCGCCCCGCCGCCGGACGTGCGCAACCACTGGGAGGCCGAGGGGGGCCAGCCGTTCGGCGGCGGGGCGGCCGTGGCCGCGGTGACGGCGCCCCCGCGCCGCACCCACGTCGACCTGAAGCTCGAAGGCGTGGATTGCGAGCTGCGGCACGGCTCGGTGGTCATCGCGGCGATCACCAGCTGCACCAACACCTCGAACCCGTCAGTGATGATCGCGGCGGGGTTGCTCGCCAAGAAGGCGGTGGAGAAGGGCCTCCAGACGAAGGCCTGGGTGAAGACGAGCCTCGCCCCGGGGTCCAAGGTCGTCACCGACTACCTGAAGCGCGCGGGGCTCATGCCCGCCCTCGAAGAGCTGCGCTTCCACCTCGTCGGCTACGGCTGCACGACGTGCATCGGCAACTCGGGGCCGCTGCCCGAGCCCGTGTCCGCCGCGATCGCCGAAGGGGAGCTCGTCGTCTGCTCGGTGCTCTCGGGGAACCGCAACTTCGAGGGCCGCATCCAGCAAGAGGTGCGCGCCAACTATCTCACGTCGCCGCCGCTCGTCGTGGCGTTCGCCCTCGCCGGCCGGATCGACATCGACCTCCACGTCGATCCGCTCGGCACCGGCGCGGACGGCAAGCCGGTGTTCCTGCGCGACGTCTGGCCGTCAGCGAAGGAAGTGGACGACCTCGTCCGCAAGAACATCAAGTCGGCGATGTTCACGAAGTCATACGCCGACGTGTTCGCGGGCGACGAGCGCTGGAACGGCCTGCCCGTGCCCGCGGCCGACCTGTTCGTCTGGGAGGCGGCGTCCACCTACATCCGCCGCGCGCCGTACTTCGACGGCATGCCACCCGTCCCCGGTCCGATCGCGGACATCCGCGGCGCCCGCGTACTCTGCCACCTCGGCGACAGCATCACCACCGACCACATCTCTCCGGCGGGATCGATCCGCAAGACCAGTCCCGCGGGCGGGTACCTGATCGCGCACGGCGTCGAGCCCAAGGATTTCAACTCGTACGGCTCTCGTCGCGGCAACCACGAGGTGATGGTGCGCGGCACCTTTGCCAACGTGCGGCTCAAGAACCTGCTCGCCCCGGGGACTGAAGGATGGTTCACGCGCCACCTGCCGGACGGCGAGCAGATGTCGATCTACGACGCGTCGCTCAAGTACGCCGCCGAGCACGTCCCCCTGCTCGTCCTGGCGGGAAAGGAGTACGGCTCAGGATCCTCGCGCGACTGGGCGGCGAAAGGGCCGCGGCTCCTGGGCGTGCGCGCCGTGATCGCCCAGAGCTTCGAGCGCATCCACCGCTCCAACCTCGTAGGGATGGGGATTCTGCCCCTGCAGCTCGCGGCCGACGAGAGCGTCGAAGTCTTGGGGCTCACCGGCGAGGAGGTCTACGACCTCCCCCGCCTCGCCGACGTGCTGGCCCCCGGCTTCCCGCGCGGCAAGCAGCTCATCGTGACGGCGACGCGGGCGGAGGGCGCGAAGCGCGAGTTTCGCGTGAGCGTGCGCATCGATACGCCGCAGGAGCTCGAGTATTACCGCCACGGCGGCATCCTCGAGTACGTGTTGCGGCAGCTGGCGGCGCGAAGCTAGACGAGTCTCGCTCAGTGCCAGGTGAATCCGAGGCCGATCTGGAAGACGTTCTCCTTGGTGCCCGGTACGGTCGTCGGGCCGCTCTGCACGTCCCCCACGCTGCCCCAGCTGAAGTTGGCGACCGGGGTGAGCGAGAAGTTCGTGCCGACGCGGACGTCATACCCCAGGCCGAGCGTGAAGCCGAAGCCCGTCGAGCCGCTTGACCCCTCCTCCTTATAATCGGCGAACCCCAAGCCCCCGCGGAGGAAGAAGCCGTTCGCCGGGGCGGGATAGTAATACGCCGTGAACGACACGTTGCCGGCGGTGACGGTCGTGCCCCCGATCTTCTTGGTAAAGCCATTGGTCTCACCGCCGAGCAGCAGCTTGTCGCTCACGGTGCCGCCCATCTTGAGGAACCCGCTGATCCCGCCCTCGCTGGGGACGTTCAAGCACCCGCTACACGACAGCTTGAGCGAGCCGTAGCCGAACCCGAATCCGACCCAGAACCCCTGGCGGGTCTGCGGGTGTTGGGCTTGGGCCACCGGTGCGCCCATCAGGGCGAGCATTCCAGCTACCGTAAAGAGACGTGTCATTGAACGCATGACCGTACCTCCTGCTCAGTGGAACATGAAATCGAGGCCGATTTCGATGACGCTCTGCTTCCAGCCGAGACCTGAGGTGCTCGAGCCTCCCTGCGACAGCTCGCCGATGCCGCCGTAGTAGAGGTTGGCGATCGGCGTGAGCGAGAAGTTTCTCGCGACGCGAATGTCGAAGCCCAGGCCGAAGATGAAGCCGAAACCGTTGCCCGTGAACTTGCCGTCGACGTCGCTGTTGTCCTCGACGGTCGCGTACCCCAGCCCGCCCTTGAGGAAGAAGCCGTTCGCCGGCGCGGGATAGTATTGCACGATCGCCGACACATTGCCCATGGTCAGCGTCTCGCCGGTTTCTGATTTCGACCAGGCGTTGACCTCGCCCCCAATCAAGAGATTCGGGCGGACCGTTCCGCCCATCTTGATGTGCCCCGTGCCCGCCGTCAGCGTGGTGTCGGAGCACCCATTGCAAGTGAAGTGCCCGGAGCCTCCGCCGAATCCGAATCCGATCCAAAACCCTTGGCGAGTCTGCGGGTGCTGAGCCGGTGCCGCCGTCGCGCCCAGAAGGGCCAGCAGCGCGACAGCAGCGAGAATCTGATTGACTGGACGCATGGTACTCCTCCTGTGAACGCCCTCTCGGCATCGAACACCAAAAGGGGGAGTGTTCCACTCTGCGTCAAGCCTCAAAACCCAGGTGCTTTCGTGCCAAGCCGTTATCAGTTCCCGACCGGCTGCGGCGGTCGCAGCTCCACCGCCTTCGGCTCGATGGCCGGTAGCCGCTTCGCCTGCAGCGCCGCGTTCACCGGCGGCAGCGCGTCCCGCAACGCCGCCCGGGCCGCCTCGAGGTGCCGCTGCAGCACCGGGGCGAACATCGCGAACACGTCGTAGGTCTGCTGCGGCGGCCGGCCGTCGGCCGACTCGACCACCCATTCCAGGCCGCTGATCCGCTCGGTCACCCGCGCCGGAAAGACGAGCTCGTCCTCCACGTCCTGCGTGCGCCCCTGATACAACGAATCTTCGATCGCCCGCAGCCGGCCGGCCAGCTCGCGCGCTCGCGTGAGTCCGCCGCCCGTGAGACGGGGGATCCGGTCCTCGATCTGGGCGCGCACGTTGCGCAGCGTGATGATGGTCGTCGTCGCCGCGTTCACCGTATCGCGCAGCTGCCGCAGGAACCGATACTGCTCGGCCAGGCCCGCGACGTTCGCCTGCCCGCGCGGGTCCGCGCGCACGCGCAGGTCCTGCACGTATTCCTTCCCGCCGACCTTGAGCCGCAGCCGGTAGCCCCCGGGGAGCACCATGGGGCCGTCGGTGGCGACGTCCCGCATCCCCCAGAACGGGGTGACGCCGGGGAGACGGAGATTCCAGGCGAACAGGTTCAGCCCCGCCTTCGCGGGCACGCGCGTCGCCGCGGGCGGCCGGTGCGGCCACGGCTTGTCGTCGTCCTTCACGGTGTCGCCGAGGATCGAGTCGACTTTGACGCTGTCGGTCACTCCCGCCCGGTGCAGGCTGTCGGTGCGCGCCCGCTTCGTGGTGTCGGCGCGCAGGCTGTCGGCCCGGGTCATCGAGTCCTGCAGGCTGGTGAACGAGCGAATCACCTGGCCCGTCGAGTCGAGGACGTCGAGCGTCGCCTCCTGGCCGCCCGCCTTGAGCCAGTAGTAGATCGTCGCGCCGCTCGGCGGGTTCTTCCCCACGGGGTGCGCCGCATTGTCGCTGCCGCCGCCCCAGTCGACGCGGTAGGCGTCGCGCGGGCGGTACAGGTGGGCGTCCCCCGCCAGCACCGTATCCGCGAGCTGGCGCAGCGGCGCGATGTCGTCGAGGATCCAGAACGACCGGCCGTGCGTCGCCGCGATCAGATCACCTTCCTTGATCGCGAGGTCGTGCACCGGGACGAGGGGCAGGTTGCGCCGCAGCGTCTGCCAGTGCCCGCCGTCGTCGAACGAGACGTAGACGCCGCGCTCGGTGCCGGCGAACAGCAACCCCGTCCGCTCGGGATCTTCCCGCACAGCGCGCGCGGGCTCCGTCGCCGGCAGCCCCTCGACGATCTTCGTCCACGTGCGGCCGAAGTCGCTCGTCTTGTAGATGTACGGTGCGGGATCGCCGAGCTGATAACGGTTCGCGGCCACGTAGGCCGTTCCCGCGGCGTGCGGCGACGCCTCGATGATCGAAATGCGCGTGAACGGCTTCACGTCCGGGGGCGTCACGTTCACCCACGTCCGGCCGGCATCCTGCGTCACGTGGATCAAGCCGTCGTCCGAGCCGACCCACAGCACCCCGCGCGCGACGGGCGACTCGGCGATGGCAAAGATCGTCGCGTAGTACTCGGCCGTGGTCTGGTCGAGCGTGATCGGCCCGCCGGAGGGACCCATGGTCGTTGGATCGTGGCGCGTCAAGTCGGGGGAGACCGCCGTCCAGCTCTGGCCTTCGTCACTGGACTTGAAGAGCACATTCGCGCCGATGTACAGCGTGTTGCGTTCGTGCCGGGAGGCGAGCAGCGGCGCCGTCCACTGGAACCGGTAGCGCCCTTCCGCCGCGGGATGACCGTCCGGAGAGTCCGGCCAGGGATTCACGATGCGCCAGATGCCGGTGCGGTGGTCGACGCGGGCGAGGAAGCCCGAGTTGTCGCCGCCGAAGGTCACGTCAGGCGTGTCGGGGAGCGCCTGGATGTGCCCCGATTCTCCCGACACATCGTACCACTGCGACCGGTCGATCCCGCCGGGCCAGCGGCTCGGCCCGCATACGCCGGAGTTGTCCTGCTGAGCGCCGCACACGTGATAGGGGAAGTGGTTCGTGGTGGCGACGTGGTAGAACTGCGCCGTCGCGAAATCCTGATCGGTCCAGGTTTTCGTGCCGTTGGTCGAGACCGTCGCGCCGCCGTCGTCCCCCAGGATCATGCGCTGCGGATCGTTGGGCGCGATCCACAGGGTGTGCGTGTCGCCGTGCAGCACGTCGATCTGCCGGAACGTGCGACCCCCGTCCCGCGACCGGTAGAAGATCACGTTGGTCGCGTACACGGTGTTGGAGTCCTTGGGGTCGGCGGTGAGCTTCATGTAGTACCAGGCGCGCACGCGCAGCTTGTGGTCGTGGTTGACCCACGCCCACGTCGTGCCGCCGTCGTCGGAGCGGTACACCCCGCCCGAATCGGCCTCGATGAGCGCCCACACTCGGGACGGTTTCGCCGGCGAGACGGCGAGCCCGATGTTGCCCAGCAACCCGCGCGGCAGGCCGGCGTTGCGCGTCAGCTCGGTCCAGTGCGCGCCGCCGTCGGTGGTCTTGAAGATCCCGCCCCCTATGCCCCCCGAGACGAGCTTCCAGGGGAAGCGCTGCGCCTGCCAGAACGCGGCGTACAGCACCTCGGGATTCGAGGGATCCATCGCGAGGTCGGAGGCGCCGGTGGAATCGTTGCGGAACAGGATCTTGGTCCACGTTTTGCCGCCGTCGCTGGTCTTGTAGATCCCGCGCTCGGGGTTCGGTCCGAACGCGCGTCCCTGCGCGGCCACGTACACGATGTCGGGGTTCGTGGGATGGACCCGCACGCGCGAGATCTGCTGGGTCTCGGCGAGGCCGAGGGAGGTCCACGTCCGGCCGGCGTCAGTGGTCTTGAACACGCCGTCGCCGTGGGAGACGTTGCCGCGGATCGCGTACTCGCCCGTGCCCACGTAGACGACGTCGGGGTTCGACTCGCTGACGCCGATCGCGCCGATCGTACCGCCGAAGTACTTGTCGCTCGCCGGGAGCCAGGTGTTGCCGCCGTCGGTGGTCTTGAAGACGCCGCCGCCGGTGGTCCCCATCCAGTACTCGTTGGGACGCGCCGCCGAACCCGCCACGGCCACCGACCGGCCGCCGCGGAAGATGCCGATCTCGCGCCATTTCAGGGCGGCGAGCACCGTGGAGTCATAGGGAGCGGGCGCTTGGGCGAGGAGCGGCGAGGCGAGAAACAGGGAGCCGAGGAAAAGCAGGCGGGGAGCGGACACGGCGATCCTCCGGGCTGAGTTGGTCAGAGGCGCCGGTCGGAATCGAACCGACGAATAGAGGTTTTGCAGACCTCCGCCTTACCACTTGGCTACGGCGCCGGGAGGGGGAAGTTACCCCCCTTCCGACCGCGCCTTCAAGATGCGTGTAGCCGGATGGGCGTTCCCCAGGGGTCGCGGATCCGGAGCCCTGCTCCGCTTCCGGCATCGCCACCCCGCTCGGCCGGGTATCCCGCGCGCACGAGGCTTTCCGCCGCCGCATCGAGACTCACGGCGTCGGGCAGCTCGATAGTCCACTCGAGGAGCTGCGCCTCGTCTGCGGGAGGGGACGTGGCGCCGCTGCCCGCCCAGGTATTAGTGCCGAGATGATGGTGGTAGCCGCCCGCGCTTAAGAAGAGCGCCCCGGGGTACTGCCACACCGTGCGATCGAAGCCGAGCCCTTCGGAGAAGAAGGCCGACGCGGCGGCGAGGTCCCCCACGTGCAGGTGCACGTGGCCCATCACGGTACCGCCTGGCAACCCCGTCCAGGGATCGGCTCCCGCGGCGCGCACGAGGCCCGCAACGTCCAGGGGGTCGGTCGCCATCATCAGCTCGCGACCGATCCGTCGCCACGTGTTGCGCGGGCGGTCGGCGTAGACTTCGATGCCCAGATTGTCGGGATCCTGGAGGTACAGCGATTCGCTGACCAGATGGTCCGCTGCGCCGACGCGCTCGCCGATCTCCCCCAGGTGTCGCACGAACCGCCCCAGGGCTGCCCGGTCCGGCAACAGGATGGCGAAATGGTAGAGTCCCAGGCGTCCGCGGCGTGGCGCCGGTCGCACGCCCGGCCGCTCGTGCAGCTCAACGAGTGGCGTGTCGTCGCGCTGTGAGCCGAGCACCGCCCGCGATCCATCGCGCCCCAGGACGCGCAGGCCAAGCGTCCCCTCGTAGTACGCGAGCGAGCGGACGAGATCGGCGATCTGGAGACGCACCCGTCCGAGACGCGTCCCTTCCGGGAGTCGATAGCCGCTCGGCGCATCGCCATAGCTGCCGGGGGTCGCGGGCTGGGCGCCCGCCGCGTCGCCGAAGATGTCGTGCGCCGATACACCCATCCCCTCAAGATATCGTCAGCGACTCGCCTCTTGCCCCACGGTGTTCAGGAACGCGGTCAGCGCCGCGATCTCGGCCGGCTTGAGGCGCAGGTTCGGCATGCCGAATGCACCGGATGGTGGAGGGATGACCGCCGCCGGGTCGGCGAGAAACCGCGCCAGATACTCCGGCGCGAACCGACGGCCCGTGAGCTCCGGGCCGACGGCGATGCTGGTCTCGTTGACGGCACGGTGCAGATGGCACGTGACACAGCCCTTGGCGACGAACAGCCGTCGCCCCCGCTCGGCGTCGGCCAGCGGCGCCGGGACCGGGGCACCCGGCGCCACCACGAGCACGGGCAAGAGCGTCACGTTGCTGGTTCCGAACCCGGTGCGGATGGTAATGGTCCACCGCCCCGGCTCAGGGAGCGAGAGCGTGGCCCTGTACCGGCCGGTCTCCCCACCCGGGCTGGCCGCGACGGCGGTCTCGAGGTTCCCGGACTTCGCCTCGACCCTGGGACTGAGGCCCCCAAGCGGTCGTACGCCGTGCTGGCGAACCATGAATGAGAGGTCGAGCGGCTGGCGCGCCACGACATAGTCGGGCACGTTCTCAACCGTGATCGCCGCCCATCCGCCGAACGCCGCGACGAGGGAGAGCGGCAACAGACCCAGCAAGAGGAATCGGATCGTGGTCCAGCGCATCGTTTCCCCCGAGGTGAGCGGTTTGGGTGTCGACGCTGAGATGCCACCCCCGGCGCCGTGGTTTGAACGGCGCCTGAACCTTCCCGCGGCCACCCGTGTACTGTGCGACAGACCTGCAACGCGGAGTGCATCATGACCTCACGTCGCATGCAGATCCTGTTGCTCGCCCTGTTCGCGGCGAGCGCCGTCCCGACCCTATCGGCACAGGCGCCTGCCCCCTCGACCCAAACACCGGTGACGGCGGCCGGGCCCCGCATGCGGAGCGAGTGGCGCCGCTTCGAGCCTCAACTGCCGCGCGACCGCTCGACCACCGACGCCGCCGCGCTTCCCCGGAAGCAAACGATCACCGTCGAGACCTGGGTGATCATCGTCGCGGCGGTGGTGCTGATTATCATCCTCGTCTGACCGGCCGCCGGACCCGCCGTGCGGTTGACCCGGTGCCTCCTCGCGCTCTCCGTCCTGGGGGCCACCGGGTTCGCGCGCCCGACGGCGGCTCCTGGACAGACCGGCGTAGACGAGTGGCGCCCGCACACGGCACCGCTCTACGGCGTGAGCTACTCGCCGGACATCGGCCTGCTCATCGGTGCCGGGGTCGTACACACGCGCTATGAGTTCCGCGCGCTGCCGCCCAGCACGCGCCTCGTCGCCCAGGCCGCGTACGCCACCGGCGCGAGCAGCTACCGCGTGAGTCTCGAGGGCGAGTTCCGCCGGCCGCTCGCCCCGAAGACCCTCGCCGTCGAGCTGTATGCGTCCGGGCTCGAGATCCTGCGGTTCCACGGCCTCGGGAACGCCACCGGTGCCTCGCAGCCGGAAAGCGTCTATCGGGTCCGGCAGGAGCAGTTCCTGTTCTCCCCGTCGGTGTCCGTTCCCCTCGCCCCGCGGTTGCGGCTCACGGCCGGCCCCGTCGTCAAGTACGTCCGTACGCATCCCGACTCGGGCACGCTCCTGCTGATCTCGGGTCCCCACTACGGCACAGGCGACTTCCGGGCGGCGGGTGCACGCGCCTTCTTGGAGCTGGACACCCGGGACAACCCCCTCGCCGCTGCCCGCGGCGTGCACCTCGTGGTCGCCGCCCACTGGTATCCGGCGGCGTGGGACGTCGTCCGCCCGTTCGGAGGCCTCCTCGCTGAAGGTGCGACCTACCTCTCCGCGGGGGATCCCCCGCAGGCGACCGTCGCGCTGCGGGCGGGCCTCGCCGCCATGGGCGGCACGGTTCCGTTCCACGAGCTGGTCTACCTCGGTGGGGGGACGACCATCCGCGGCTACCCGGAGCAGCGCTTCGCCGGGAGATCGGGCGCCTATGCGAACGCCGAGCTGCGGATGCGCGTCGTCTGGTTGGAAGCGGCGGACGTGGGGGTGCTGGGGCTGGCGGATGCCGGCCGGGTCTGGGGCGAAGCCGATGCGTCGCGGCGGTGGCACACCGCCGCAGGCGGCGGCCTCTGGTTTGCCTGGCAGCACCGCCGCGCCAACACCGTCTCCATCGCGTGGGCGCGTGGCGCCGAGCGCGCCGCGCTCTACGTGCGCGTCGGGTTCATGTTTTGACGCCCTTCAACAGTCTCAACATCGCGGCGTTGTTGCGGTCGGCCGCCAAGCCGATGGCGCTTTTCCCCGCGTCGTTTTGCGCCTTGGGGTCGGCGCCGCGCGCCAGCAGCAGCCCGGCGATCTCGATGTCGTCGTGGAGGACCGCCTCCATGAGCGGCGTGAACCCCCCCTGCTGGCCGACGTTCACCGGCGCCCCCGCCTCCAGCAGCGCGCGAGCGATCTCGCGATGGTTCCCGGCGAGCCCTGCATGCAGCGCCTGAACTTTCATCGGATTGCGCGCCGCCTGCTTCACGTCGGCCCCGCGCGCGAGCAGCAGACGCACCGTCTCGAGGTGCCCAAAGAACGCCGCGAGCCCTAACGGATAGAAGCCGTCCCCCGAATACGCGTTGACCAGCTTCGGGTCGCGCTCCAGCCACTCGGCGACCCGCGCTGTCACGCCCACCGAAGATGCGTCGAAGATGTCGAGGTCCGGTCCCGCCGCCAGGAGCACCGCGACGACCTCAGGCTGGTGATGGTACTGGGCGATCAACACGGGGGAATGCCCGTGGTCGTTGCGGCGGTTCACGATGCCCCGATCCGCGGTGACCAGGGCCCGCACGCGCGTGACGTCGCCGGCACGGATGGCGTCGAACAGCTCGGTGCTGGCGTCCATGTGCTCCCCTTGCGGTGGTTGGTTTCTACTTGAAGCCGATCCCCTCGCGGATCGTCAGCGCCCAGCGGTGGCCTGGGACGACGCCGTCGCCGAAGCGGTAGCCGACCGCGAACTCGGTCACGCTGCCGTGCACCGCGCGCGTCGGCCCGAGCCGCAGCGCGAGCCCCCAGTCGCCGCCGAGGCGCGCCGGCTCATCGGCATACCAGGCGCCGCCATAGTCGAAGAACGGGGACACCCCGACGCCGAGCAGCCCCCACACGTCGTCCGCCACGAGCACCCGGTTCTCGACGGCGAGCCACACCATTCGCGTCCCCGTGAACGCGTGCGCCCCAAACACGCGCGGGCCGTTCTGGTCGCGCCATAGGTCGAATTCGCCGCCCGGCCTCGCGTGACGGCTCGCCCCGCCTTCGAAGTGCAGGATCGTGGTCTGCCGGGGCAGGTTTTGGCTCGCCACCGTGAAGCTCGCCTTGACGAGCCCAGAGTCCAGGCCCGCCCCGGCATACAGCCCGTGCGCCTCACCCCGCAGCAGCACGAACCCGCCGCGCCACACGGCCGAGACCTGGCCTTTGGCTTCCGGTCCGAGGCCGGCCTGTCCCCACACACCGAGGCGCAGCAGCTGGGACAGGTCGACGTCCTCGCGCCGCCCGTAGGTATCGAAGTGCCGCAGCACCCGGAACCGCGTGTGTCCTATTTCCACGCCGGCGCCCGCCGCCACGCTGATCGATCGGGGGAAGACAGTAGTCGTTTCGGCCGCGAAGTCTTCCCGCCGCCACTGCGCCCCGAACCAGAGCCGCACGTAGTCGCGACTCGTCGCGTGCAGCGCCGCGCCCCCTGTCGCGCCGACCCGCAGCGCCCGCCGCTGGGTTGTGGAGTCGAGCACCACCCCGTCGCGAAATCGCAGCACGCGGGCGCGCACCGCCTCGCCGTCGGTATTGAGCGACCAGGGCGCCGACGTCTGGTAGAACGGCAGCCCGAACCCCCAACTCCCGCCGTTGCCGTCGGAGAGGCGCTGGTAGCGGGCGGAGAACGCCGTGCGGCGCCACAGGAAGTGCGGGCTGCGATACAGGAACTCGAGCGCGCGCCGGTCGGGCGTCTTCCGATACATGGCGTCGAGCTCGGTCGCCGTCCCGAGCAGGTTCTGCTCGACGAGCCCCACGCTCCATGTGGCGTCGCCGCCCGCGGTGGTGAAGCCCACCTGCGGCTTCGTGCTCCAGCCATCGGCCGTCTCGACGCGGAGCGCCAGGCGCCGGTCCACGCGCAGCGTGTCCACCCGCACGTCGCGGAACACGCTCATGGCGCGGAGCGCGCGCGCGCTCTCGACGGCCCGCGCCGAGTCGAACGGCTGGCCCGCGTCCGTCAGCAGCGCCCGGCGGATCACCCCTTGGCGGGTGGTGACGTGCAGCGCGTTGGCGAGCCGGGCGAGAAACCCCGGGCCGTCGCCGTCCCCAACGAAGATGTTGTGGTTGACAATGATGATGGTGTCGATGACTTGACCGGACAGCCGGACGGTCGGACAGACGGACAGAACCCCCACGAGCAGCCCGACCGTCAGTCCGACCGTCCGACTGTCCGGCGTCGTTCTATTTGACCGCATAGATCCGCTGCCGCAGCCGGTACGTCGCGTGCACCGCGGTGTCGGCCCAGGCGGTGAAGTACAGCGTGGCGTCGATCCGTCCGGTGAGCTGGGCCATGCCGCCGCTGGACAGGACGTAGGTGCCACGCACCGAATCCGGCTTGAGCGGCCGGCACAGGCAGGTCACCGTGGCCCACGCCGGGATCCGCGCCGGCGGGGACCCAAGCCGGTAGGGCGTGTTGGTGCGCAGGTCCCGGGCGATCCCGAAATCCAGCGCGAGGGCGATCGAGTATTCATCCCCGACGCCGGGCGCCGGATCGAAGTCGAAGCGGGCGACGAGCACGTCGTGACCGTCCGGGACCGCGGTGTCGGCGCGGAGCCGGACGATGGTGTAGCGCGGGTCCGTGTCCACGACGATGCGGCCGTGGGGATACCACTTCGCGGCGTGCTGGACTCCGCTAGTGTCGCCAGGACGTGGGAAAAGGTCGCATCCGACCAAGCTCAAGATCGTCAAGCTGGACGTCGTCAAGCGAGAGAGCGTCAAGCAGGAAAACGCGAAGCGCAATGTACCTCCGCCGAAACCGATACCGCATCGGCGTGAGAATGGTACCAGAGCGCCGGCCGCGGCGCCTAGTCTTGCCTCATGTTGCGCGCCAATGCAAGTCGTCTGCTCGTGTACCGGGTGGCATCTGACTTGTCCACAGAGGCCGTCCGGCTCGCGAAGAGTTTCCGTGGTCCCGGGGCGTTTCAACGGGGTGATCAACTCGTTCGGGCCGCTCTATCAGTCGCCTCCAATATCGCTGAGGCCTGCGGTCGTGGCACGCGGACAGAGTTCAGTCGCTTCTTGGATTATGCTGCGGGATCGGCTGCAGAGCTGCGCGCGCAACTGCGAGTCGCCCGTACGCTCGATCCGGGGCGCGCAGGCAGAATCCGTGCCCTGGAGAATCGGGCGACCCTGGCGCTGAAGATGCTACGACGTCTGTCCCAGCACCCACCGCCGCTCTCTACGTAGTCCAGCTTGACGTAGTCCCGCTGGACGTAGTCCCGCTGGACGCCGTCTCGCTTGACGCCGTCCAGCTCGACGCTCTTCAGTACTGCCCAAGATATCTCGTCAGCTCCCATTCGCTCACTCTCCCGATGTACTCCTGCCACTCCTCGCGCTTGGCCTCGACGAACCGCTCGTAGATGTGCTCCCCCATTGCGCCGCGGACCACCGTGTCCTTCTCCAGGCAGTCCAGGGCCTCGTGCAGGTCCCGGGGGAGCTCGTCGATCCGATACTTGCGCCGCTCCCGGTAGCTCATTTCGAAGATGTTCTTGTCCACGGGGTCGGTCGGCGTGAGCTTGCGCTCGACACCGTCCAGGCCGGCGGCGAGCTGCACCGCGACGGCGAGATACGGATTGGCGGACGGGTCGGGCATGCGCAGCTCGCAGCGCGTCCCCGTGCCCCGCTTGTCCGGGATGCGGACCAGCGGCGAACGGTTGCGCATCGACCACGCGATGTTGGTCGGCGCCTCGTAACCCGGCACCAGGCGCTTGTAGCTGTTGACGAGCGGATTGGTCACGGCGCAGAACCCGCGCGCGTGGTCCAGCAGGCCGGCGATGTAGGCGAGGGCCGTGTCCGACAGCTCCCACTTTCCCTTGGGATCGTGGAACGCGTTGTGCCCTTGGCGGAACAGCGACTGGTGCGTGTGCATCCCCGAGCCGTTCTGCCCGAAAATCGGCTTCGGCATGAACGTCGCCAGGAAGCCATGGCGGTAAGCGGCGTAGCGCACCAGAAACCGGAACGTCGCCAGGTTGTCCGCCGTTTCGAGCGCCTCGGCGTAGCGGAAGTCGATCTCGTGCTGCCCGGGGGCGACTTCGTGATGCCCCGCCTCCACCTCGAACCCCATCGCCACCAGGTCCTTGATGATCAGCCGCCGGATCTCCTCCGCCCGGTCCACCGGCGTCAGGTCGAAGTAGCCGCCGCTGTCGTGCGTCTCGGTGGTGGGGTCCCCCTTGGCGTCGAGCTGGAAAATGAAGAACTCGGCCTCGATCCCCGCCATCATTTCGTAGCCGAGGCTCTTGGCCCGGGCGATCTGTCGCTTCAGCGCCTGGCGCGTGCACCCGGCGAAACTGGACCCGTCGGGGTTGTAGATGTCGCAGATCACCCGCGCGACCTTCCCCCCTTCGTCGTCGTACGGGAGGATGCGGAAGGTGCCGAGGTCGGGCTTCAGCACCATGTCCGACTCCTCGATGCGCACGAAGCCCTCGATCGAGGAGCCGTCGAACATCACGTCCCCGTCCAGCGCCTTCTCGAACTGGCTCGCGGGGACCTCGACGTTCTTGTTGATGCCGAGGATGTCGGTGAACTGCAGGCGCAGGAACGACACCCCCTCTTTCTTGGCGAGCTCGAGGATGTCGCGTTTGGTGGGCATGGCGATCGAGGCGGCAAGGGCGGCAAAGGCGGCGCGGAACTCCCTGCCGCCTTTGCCGCCCTTACCGCCCTTCAGTTACACGTCGTAATACAGGAAAAACTCGTACGGATGCGGCCGCAGCCGCACCGGATCGACGTCCTTGGCCCGCTTGTAGGCGAGCCACGTCTCGATCAGGTCCGGCGTGAACACGTCGCCCTGGAGCAGGAAGTCGTGGTCCGCTTCCAGCGCGGCCAGCGACTCTTCCAGACTGCCCGGGGTGTTCTTGACGTGCTTGCGCTCGGCCGGCTCCAGCTCGTAGAGGTCCACGTCCATGGGCTTGGGCGGTTCGATCTTGTTCTTCACGCCGTCGAGGCCGGCCATGAGCAGCGCCGCGAACGTCAGATACGGGTTGCTCGACGGATCCGGCGCCCGGAACTCGACGCGCTTCGCCTTGGGCGACGTCGAGTAGACGGGGATGCGGCAAATCGCCGAGCGGTTGCGCTGCGAGTAGATCAGGTTGATCGGCGCCTCATAGCCCGGCACCAGGCGGCGGTAGCTGTTCGTCGTCGGCGCCGCGAACGCCAGCAGCGCCGGCGCGTGCTTGATCAGCCCGCCGATGTACCACCGCGCCGTGTCGGAGATCAGCGCGTAGCCGTTCGCATCGAAGAACAGGTTCTTATCGTCCTTCCACAGGCTCATGTGCACGTGCATCCCCGAGCCGTTGTCCCCGAACATCGGCTTGGGCATGAACGTCGCCGTGTACCCGTGCTGGTGGCAGACGTTCTTGACGATGTACTTGTACATGAGCAGCTGATCGCCCATGCGGGTCAGCGTCTTGAACCGCATGTCGATCTCGGTCTGCCCGGCCGTGCCCACCTCGTGGTGGTGCACCTCGACCTCGACCCCCGACGCGATCAGCGCCAGCATGATCTTCGACCGCAGATCCTGCAGCCGGTCCACTGGCGGCACCGGGAAGTAGCCTTCCTTGTGCCGGGGCCGGTGCCCGAGGTTCGGGCTGCCGTTGGCCCCGGAGTTCCAGATCCCTTCCTCGGAATCGATGTGGTAGTAGCCCTCGTGCGCGTTCTGGTCGAACCGCACGGAGTTGAAGATGTAGAACTCCGCTTCGGGACCGAAGTACGCCGTCGTCGCGACGCCGCTCTTGATGAGATACTCCTCCGCCTTCCGCGCCACGTAGCGCGGATCCCGGCTGTAGCGCTCGCCCGTCACCGGATCGACCACGTCGCAGATCAGCGCCAGCGTCGGCACCTGCAGGCACGGATCCACGAACGCGCTCGCCGCATCGGGGAACAGCAGCATGTCGCTCTCGTTGATGGCCTGGAATCCGCGGATCGATGAGCCGTCGAAGCCGAGCCCCTCCCTGAACACATCCTCGGTCAACTCTTTGAGCGGCACCGAAAAATGCTGCCACGTTCCCGGCAGATCGCAGAAGCGCACGTCCACGACCTGCACGCCGGCCTCGTGCGCCTTGCGGATCACGTCCGCGGGCGAGGCGGCCGGCGCCTTCGCGCCTTTGACGGTAGCGGTGGGTTCCAACGTCGCGGTCATAAGCGGGTCTCCTCCGAGGTCACGGGTCGCGCGCGAGACGAGAGCGGGAACGGCGAGAGCCCGCCGCCGGGCTCCGTGGCGACGGGCTCTCGAGAATCGATGGCCAGATTACGGCAGGCATGCGGCAAGGTAAGCGGGTCATGCTTGGGTGTCAAGCAAAACCTGCGCCAAGTGCAAAAAAATACCCCCGAAGCGCCATTCGGAGGTCGAAGACTGCAGCACTGATGTGGAAAATGTGCAGAATGTGCAGAACCGGCGCGACACCTACCCGGTCAGGGCCTCCACAAAGTGCCACAGCTCAATGGCCGAAAACTCCCCGAATCGTTCTTGGACGTCCCGCTCCTGGAGCTCGAGGAATACCCAGCTCGTCTGCAGATGCCGGTCCTGGGCAACGAAATGAAGCCGCCCGCGCACCGCGCTCAGCTCGCCGTCCGGCTGCGTCTCGAGGAACACATCCCACTTCTGGTCGCCGCGCTGCAGCTGGCCCATGTGGCGGGCCCGCTCCTGGCCGGGAAAGGGGATCCCCATATCGCGGTATACGCTACGTTCCCGCTCCTAATCGTGCCAGTTATCTTCCCGGCCTATGAACTGCCGAGCGTGTGGTAGCGCCGTCCCCGCCACCGCCAAGTTCTGCCACAAGTGCGGCGCCAATCTCAAGGCCGACCTGCCGACCGCCGCTTGGCGGGTCGGCCTGCCCTGGGGGATCGCCGGAGCGGCGGTCGGCGCGCTCCTGACCGCGCTGGTAATGCGGTCGGGTGCGGGGCCGGGAGCCACAAACGGGGTCCAAGCGTCGTTCGGTAGCCCTCTGCCGGCGCCGGATATCAGTCAAATGTCACCCGAGGAGCGCGCCAGCCGGCTCTTCAACCGGGTCATGGTCCTCGCTCAGGCCGACAAGCAGGATAGCGTGAGCTTCTTCCTCCCCATGGCCATCGGGGCGTATCAGCAGCTGCCGGCGCTCGACAACGACGCCCGCTACCACGTCGGGCTGCTGCAACTCGCCGGCGGCAACACCGCCCCCGCACTCGCCGAGGCCGACACCATCCTCACGAGCACGCCGACCCACCTCTTCGGCTTCGTGCTGCGGGCTCAGGCGTATCATCAGCTCGGCGACCGTGCCAAGGAGCGCCGCGCCTACGCCGCCTTCCTCAAGAACGAGCCAGCGGAGCGGGCCCGCAATCGCCCGGAATACAACGACCACAAGACTTTCCTCGACGCCTTCCACGAAGAGGCGGTGCGCCGGCAGTCCGCGGCGCCGCGGTGACACCCCGCACCATTCACCTCGCCCACAGCCCGGACGCGGACGACGCCTTCATGTTCTGGGCGATGGCGGCGGGGCGGATCGATACCCAGGACCGCCGCTACGTGCACGAGCTCGCCGATATCGAGACTCTGAATCGCCGGGCGCTGGCCGGGGAGCTGGAGGTCACCGCCGTTTCGATCCACGCGTACGCGCAACTGGCAGATCGCTACGCCCTCCTCGCGCACGGCGCCAGCATTGGGGACCGCTACGGGCCTCGCCTCGTGGCGCGCGAGCCGCCGCCGGCCGACCCCCGTCGCGCCCTCGCCGGGCGGCTCGTCGCCGTTCCCGGCGAGCTGACCACGGCCTTTTTGACATTGCAGCTGTACCAGCCCGCGGCGCGCCACGAGGTCGTGCCCTTCGACCTGATCGAGGAGCACGTCGCCGCCGGCCGTGCCGACGCCGGCCTGTTGATCCACGAAGGCCAGCTCACGTTTGCCGACCGGGGGCTGCATCTATGGGCGGACATGGGAGAGTGGTGGAACGCGGAGACCGGTTTGCCGCTTCCGCTCGGCGGAAACGTGGTGCGACGCGACCTCGGCGACGCGCTGATCCGCGCCGTGGCCCGCGACCTCAAGGCCAGCATCGAGTACGGGCTCGCGCACCGGGACGAAGCGTTGGCGCACGCCCGCGGGTTCAGCCGCGGCCTCGACGCGGCCCGCACTGACCGCTTCGTCGGCATGTACGTCAACGCCTACACGATCGACTACGGCGCGTCGGGCCGGCGGGCGGTCACCGAGCTACTGGACCGGGCGCACCGCGCGGGGCTGATTCCGGCGCCCGTTTCCGTCACGTTCGTCTCGGCCGGCGGGTAGCGGCTCCGGCCGCTGGCCTGCATCTTCTTCTCCATGCCTGATTTCGTGGGCCCGGTCGCCGTCCTCGTGGTGGACGACGAGGAACCCATCCGCAACGCCCTGAAGAAGTTCATGACGCAGCAGCAGTTCGAGGTGTACACGGCCGCGTCGGGGGAGGAGGCGCTCGCCCAGCTGCAGCGGCACCGCATCGCTCTCATGCTGTGCGACATCCGGATGCCAGGCACCAGCGGTGTGGATCTCGTGCCGCACGCGATCGAGGCCGAGCCCGATCTCGCCATCCTGATGCTCACCGCCATCAACGACGCTACCAGTGCCGCCCTGTGCATGCAGCGCGGGGCGATGGATTACCTCACCAAGCCCGTCGAGCTCGCCGACCTCGGCCGGGCGGTGCAGCGCGCGCTGAAGCGCCGCGAGATGCAGCTGGAGAACCGACAACTCAGCTCGTGGCTCAAGGAGGAGGTCACCACTCGCACCGCCGAGCTGCACCGCGAGCGCATGCGGCTGGAGCGGATCTCCACGGCGACGCTCGAGGCCCTGGTCAACGCCCTCGAGGCCAAGGACCCGTATCTGCGCGGCCACTCGGCGCGCGTCGCCGATCTCTCGGCTACGATCGCGTCCCAGATGGAGCTGCCCGATGAAGAAGTCGAGCAGATCCGCGTGGCCGGCCGGCTCCACGACATCGGCAAGATCGGCACGCGGGAATCGGTAATGGAGAAGCAGGGTCCGCTGACCCCCGAGGAATACGACCACGTGAAGCAGCACGTGGTCATCGGGTCCCAGATCCTCGCGCCGCTCCACCACCTCGGGCCCATCATCGCCAACGTCCGCAGTCATCACGAGCGCTGGGATGGCACCGGGTACGCCGAGGGACTGAAGGGGGAAGACATCCCCCTCGGCGCTCGCATCATCGGCGCGGCGGAGGTCTATGATGCGCTCAGCACCTCGCGCCCCTACCAGGACAAGCTCACGCCGGAGCAGGCGGTCGAGCACATGGCCCATCTCTCCGGCAGGGTCCTCGATCCCAAAGTCTACGAAGCGCTGGCCACCGTGGTCTCGCGCCGGGGGACGCTGGTGTTCCTCGACGACGCCGGGGCCGAGCCGACCTGAAAAACCAAACCCGGGGCCGAACAGCACCCCGGGCTGGAGATCGGGTGAAGTGGCCGTCACACTTCGACCGCGATCTTTTCCTGTATTGTGTACGACGCGGGACGGAGGCCTGTTTCACCGTCCTTGCGTCGTTAGATGCGGAGGCGTCCCGAAGGGTTGCACGACTACCAGCGCTTGACCCGGCCGACGCTGGAGACCGTGAGCACCTCGACCTGCGTCCCCCGCCGCAACACCACTTTCGTGTTGGAAACACCCCAGGTGAGCCCGGTCGGACCGAAAACGACCTCTGGATTGGACATGTCCACGCTCACCCCGCGGGACAGCGGGCCCGGCCAGCGCCGTAGTGGCACCCACTGCGCAGGCTCCCACCGGTCCAGCCGCAGGGAATCGGCGGCGATCACCACCCGGGTACGAATCCCCTGCATCGCCGCCGTCGCGCGGGCAACGGCCAGCGCGGTGGAGACGTCGCGCGTGGCGGCATCGGTCGCCATCCAATCCATGGTGCGACCCAGCCGCGGCATGCCGAGCGCGGCGACGAGCGCCACGATCATGATCGTGACGAGCAGCTCGGCGATGGTAAACCCCCCACGGTGCATGGGTCCAAAAAGGGGGGCCGGGCTTGAGGAGCGTCATCGGATTCGTGCGGCGAAAAGCCAGAAAACGCGGGGGATTGCATCTAACGCGCGACGGCGCTAAACGGTATCTTCATACCTCCGAGCGCGTTGCCCTTGAGGCACGACTGCTGCCACTACAGCGGCCGCCCCACTGCTGGGGCCGAACCGAAAGGGAAGTTCTCGAGGATGCCTGAAGTCGCGCCGCGCACGCTGACGCTCCCCCACGCCGTTTTCTTGGAGCGAGCCGCAAACGAGCCTCCCACCTCCGCCGCCGTCCGGTTGGGGCAGGGGGCGTT
>QHVC01000112.1 GCA_003222205.1 Gemmatimonadota bacterium
TTCGGGGCTCCGTTAAGGATCCAGGCTGCGATGATCTTGCGAGTCGCCGCCGAAAGTCCAGCGCTCGAGGGCATGTTGCCCCCGCATGGTGCCGCGCTGCTCACGAGAGTCCCGCGCGTCTTCAGATAGATGAGACTCGCGGCAGTATCACTGGCGGTGACTAGCGTGTACCCGGAGCAGGCTGTGAACCCGGCAGGGTCCTGGTCGGGTTGCCCGACGATGTTCGCGCGAGTCCAGCTGACGTAGTGGCAACCGTCGCAGCCACTACCCCCACCGATGATGGGCCCGACGTCGCCGCTGTAAGTGTAAATCCCATAATCCGTCGCCGAGCCCGAAACCGATCCGGCCGTCACGGTTACGGCATTCGGCATCCGGCCGGTGGCGTCGAGACCTGCCGTTCCCGCCATCGTCCAACTGGTGAGGGTCACCTGTCCGCTCGCGTTCGTCGTGTTGGGCCCCGTGAAGGCGCCGCTGTTCGAAGAGGAATACGAGACGCTGAAGTTGGGCACGAGATTCGAGAACGGGTCGCGTACTGTATAGGTGGGCAGCGTGCCTACGCCGGTGCCGACCCGCGCGGAGAATCCCGAGTTCACCACGTTGACCGACGCCGGCGCCCCGGCGTTCACCGTCACGGGGGCGGTTTGCGAGATCGGCACATTCCCAGAGCCCCCATCGGCCGCGGCCGATATGGTCTTGGGCTCGGCGGTGGTGGAGGTGAAGGTCGCCGTGAACGTGCCGCCCGCACTGGTCGTTCCCGACGCCGGGCTGAGCGTGTTGTTGGTTCCGGTCGATGACAACGTCACGGCTGCGCTGCCGATCGGGTTGCTGAAGCCATCCCGTACCGTCACCGTGATCGTCGAGGCCGTCGATCCTGCTACGCAGCTGCTCGAGCAAGCCGTAATCGTCCCTGTCGCGGCCGCCACAGAAGATTGCGTCGGGCTCACGTCGGTCTGCGCCACCCCCGTGGCCGTGAAGGTCACCGGAGCCAGCCCGGTCGCCGACGCCCTCAGCGTGTTGGTCCCAGCGCCGGTCCCGAGCGTCCAAGTCGTAACGCGGGCCCGGCCGCTGGCGTCCGTCGCGACCGGCGCGATGGGCGTGATCGAGCCCCCGCCGCCCGTCACGGTGAACGTCACCGCCACACCGGGGATCGCGTTGCTGTACTGGTCCCGCACCAGGACGACCGGGGGCACCGCCACGGGCGTGTTGACCGTAGCCGCCTGGCCGTCGCCACTGTCCGCGGTCATCGTGCTGGGCGCACCCAGGGCGACGGCGAGCGTCACCTTGATCGTCTTGGGGCTGTTCGTGGCTTTGGACGCGGTGAGCGAAACAGTCGCCGAGTAGGTGCCGACGGGCAGGGCGGTGTTCAAGACGTCGAGCGCCAGCGTGTCGGGGGCGACGAGCCCGGACAAGCCAGTGTTGAGCCAACCGCTGGCGCCCGGGCCGTAGGTGACGGTGTTCACCACGGGCGCGAGGGTGCCCCCGCCACCGTTCGTGAGCACTACCAACTGGGTCGACGGTGTAGGGCCGTTGGCAATCGTGTTGAACGGGACGCTGTCCCGCGAGGTCGCGAACGCCGGCTTGGGCTGCACCGTGATCACCGCGGTGGCGGTCTTGCTTCCAACGGTGGCGTGCACCGTCGCCGCTCCGGCGTTCAGCCCGATTGCGACACCGGTCGCTGACAGCGAGATTGCCGCATCGCTCGTCGCCCACCGCGCCCGCGCGTCGGCGAAGCGGCGACCGTTGCGGTCGATCCCGATCGCCCTGAGCCGCAGGGTGTCGTCCAGCACGATCACGGCGGTCGCGGGCTCGACGTAGAGAGAGTCCAGCGCGGCGTCGGGCCCGATGTTCGTATCGGTCTTGCAGGCGAACACGATTGTGCCTGCGATCGTCAGCGTCCCGACGATCAACGACAACGGCGCGCGGAGCGAGTGCCGCGTCACCGGATCGTCGCGATGCGCCACGCGCCGCTGCCGTGGTCGAGCGTCGCGTGGAAAGTGACCGGCTGGCGCTGCGGCCGCCGTCCCTGCACGTACTGACTGAACCCCTCCACTTGGGCTTCCGCGACATCGCCGGTGATCTGCAGCTGCTTGATCTCCAGGTCCACCTTGAGATCGCTCACCATGCCGAAGAAGTCCCGCCACACCTGCGCCTGCTGCGGGGTGAGGCCCGGATAGGCGCGGCGCACCTGGGCGACGTCGCGTGACTCGAGCGCCCTGGCGTAGTTCTGAATCGCCGTCTCGATCAGCGGGCGCGGATTCTCGGGCGCGGCCGGCGTCGGCGCTGCGGTGACCGGCGGGGGCGCCGCCGCCGGTGGCGCGGCGGCTTGCTGCGCTCGAGCGCGGGCCGTCTGCTCGGCGTTGCCCCACAGCGTCATCGCCTGGGTCAGGTGGCCGATCGCCTCGGCGAGGCGACCCTGGACTGCCAGATCCTCGGCGACGCGCCGCTCGGCGTCGCCGGGGGCCAGGTCGGCGGGCGTCGCGCCCGCAGTCACGGCGCGTTCGCGCGCCGCGCGCACGTTGGCGCGCAGGTCGCGCAGCACACTGTCGTTGCGCATCGCAGCGAGTCCCTGGCGGCGCTCCTCCCGCTGGGTGCGCCCGCCACGTCGCGGCGCTGCCTTCGCTGATTCCACGACAACAGGCGCGGGAGGAACGCCGACCGTGGCCGTGCTGTCGGCGTGCTGCTCTTGCGTCGGAGGTGGTCCCGCCGCCTTTCGGTGCCACGGGCCGAGCTGCCACACGCCCAGCGCCAGCGCCGCGGCGCCGACGACGCTCCCAGTCCACAGGAGCGCCCGCGATCTGGCGTGCGCGGTCACGGTGACGAGCGCCGTTGCGCTCGCGCCCTCGCACGTGCAGGTGATCGTCGCGGCGCCGGGCCGAATCGCGGTGACCAGGCCGTCCTCGGTCACCGTGGCGACGTCGGTGTCGGTCGAAGCCCAGCGGATGGCGTGGCCCACCAGGGTGCCGCCTTTCGTGCCCTTGGGACGCGCCGTCAGCTGCACCGCCCCGCCCACGGCGACCGAGACCTGGGCCGGGCTGAGTGTGAGCCCGGTGACCGCCGTGGCGGGCTTGGGGGCGGCCCCAGTGCGCTGAGCCGGCCGGCCTGGCTGGCCGCGACCCATCGGCGTCGGGCTTGCGGGGGTGCTGAGCCGCGCCACGAGTTGCGACGTCCCGCCTTGCAGGGCGAGCGTCATCATCTTCGTGCGCACCGGATCATCCGGGTGAAGCGGGGCCGCGCCGAACGCGGCGACGGCCGCCTCGACGTTGGGCCAGCGGTTCTCGGGCTCCTTTTCGAGCATCCGCATAACCGCGGTGGCGATCTCCGGGGGACAGTCGGCGCGCACGTTTTGGATCGGCGGGGGCGGCTCGTTGAAGTGGGCGTACATGATCGCCATGACCGACTCGGCGACGAACGGCAGGCGCCCGGACAGCATCTCGTAGGCGACGATGCCCAGCGAATACTGGTCGGACGCCGGCCCCAGCTCCTTCGTCGCGCCACACTGCTCCGGACTCATGTAGGACGGGGTGCCGACGGTCGCCCCCGTCATCGTGAGCCCCCGCTTGTCGGAGACCTTCGCGATGCCGAAGTCCGTGACCACCGCCCAGCCCTCCACGTCGAGCATGATGTTGGGCGGCTTGATGTCGCGGTGAATGATGCCGCGGCGATGTGCGTAGCCGAGCGCGGAGCCCACCTGTTGCATGATGGGCTGAACCATCTGCAGCGGCAGCGGCCCGACTTCGCGGATGATGCCGTCGAGGGGACGGCCTTCGACGAACTTCATCACGAAGTACAACAGGTCGCCCGCCTCCTTCACGGCATAGATGGGAATAATGTGCGGGTGGCTGAGCGATCCGGCCGTGCGCGCCTCCCGCTTGAAGCGCTCGGCCATGCCTTCGCCACTGATCAGGTGCGGACTCATCACCTTGATGGCGACCTTGCGGTCCAACGCGACGTCGTGGGCGAGGTACACCGTCGCCATCCCGCCTCTGCCGAGCAGGCCCATCACCTCGTACTCGCCGAGCGTCGCCTGGCGCAACTGCTCGAGCACGGCCGAGTCGCTCTGGGTGAGGCGCGGCGCTTCCAGTTTGGCGGTGGCGAGACCATTCTGCTGCCCGGAGAGGTCCGAGCCGCAGCTGGCGCAGAAGCGGGCGCCCGCGGAGATCGGTTGGCCGCACCGCGGGCAGTTCGTGGTCTGGGTTGTCACAGGCGAGCTAATATACCGCCCGGTAAGCGTTTACGCAGGGATGTCGGTCACGCTCGAATACGCCGCGTAGGCGTCCGCGACCTCGGCACGCGTTTCGCCGCGCCAGATGCGGGCAATCATGAGGCGTCGGACAGTCGGACGGTCTGACTGTCTGACTGTAGACGCATTACGGTCCGACCGTCCGACGGTCCGACAGTCCGACGGAGGCGGTGGGAGAACTGAATCCAGACGACCGCGCCAAGAATCAGTCCCATCGCCGCGAACGTGCGGGCGCCGACGGGCTCCTTGAGGAGCAGCCAGCCGAGTAACACGGCGATCACCGGATTCACGTAGGCGTAGGTGCCGACGATGGTCGGGGAGGCATGGCGCAGCGCGTAGGCGTATGCGCTGTACCCGACGATCGAGCCGAAGACCACGAGATACGCGATGGTGCCCGCGCCCCGAGCCGAGAGATGCCAGGCGCGCCACTCGCCCAGGACGGTGCCGAGCAGGGTGACCGCGACCCCCCCGGCGAGCATCTGCACCGCCGCTCCCATGTACGGGCTCGTCTCGGTGGGATGGCGTTTGGCGTACACCGAGCCCAGCGACCAGAACGCGCTGGCGCTCGTTAGGGCGATGGGCCCACGCAGGTCCGCGTGCAGGATGGCGCGCGGACTGGCGCCCACGAGCAGGGTCGTGCCGAGGAATCCCAGCGCCAGGCCCGTCACCACACGCCAGTTCAAGTCGCCCGAGCCGCCCGGGACGATCGCGTCGAAGAACGCCATCCACAACGCGACGGTAACGACGAAGATGCTCGCCACGCCGGACGGCGTGTACTGCTCGGCCCACACCACAAACGCGTTGCCGCCCGCGAGGAGAAACAGCCCGACGATGACGAGCGTGCGCCAGTCGACCGCGCTTCGCGGCGCCCGGTCGCCGAACGCCAGCGCGCCGGCGAAGAGAATCACTCCGGCGATGAAGAACCGGAGTCCCGCGAACAAGAACGGCGGCAGCTCGCCGACACCCACGCGGATGGCGAGATACGTGGATCCCCAGAAGACGCACACGAGCAGGTAGGCGACGAGCGCCTTGCCACGCAGGGCGGCCATCAGTCGGGCTCCGTGAGGACGAGGCCGGGCTTCTCGAACAGCGTGCCCAGGACGATGGTCGTGCGGGTGGTCATGTTCTTGTTGTTGCCCTTGAGGTCGCGCAGCACGTCCTGCAGGCTCTCGAGCGAAGGGGCCACGACTTTGAGAACGTAGCAGTCATCGCCTGCCACGTGGTGGCATTCGAGCACACCGGGGTGCTTGAGCATCTGGCGCATGCGCGGCTCGTCGCCGACGTAGTCGGTGCTCGCGTAGCGCACGGCGACAAACGCCGTGATCGGATACCCCACCTTGGCGCGGTCGACGTGCGCGAGGTAGCCGGTGACGACGCCGGCCTCCTCGAGCCGCTTGACACGTTCCATCACCGCGGGCCGCGACAATCCCACTTCGTCGGCGATCGCCTGGTAGCTCTGGCGACCGTCGGCGGTGAGCAGCCGCAGGATCTTGCGATCGACGGGGTCGAGGTCATGCTTGGCGGTCATGGTCACCACCAGCCGATGATCGCGGCGAAACGCGTCCCGACTGGGTACAGCGGAGTCTGGTCGCGGGGCCGGGAGTCGCACCCGCATTTCTCGAAGCGCCGCTCGATCACTCGCTCGGCGACCCCGGTTCTCCCCGACAGCGGCTGGAGGTTGCGGTCCACGGCGTCCACTTCAGGGTTGACCGTCATTTCGCAGCTCCTGTGCATGTATTTCGGACGAATCGTCTACTGGCTATATAATCGAGGAACGCTTCATAACCATAGGGGGGTTCCTGCCGACACGATATCCGATTGCTGTGCCCGAACTGTCCTTTACCGAGGACAGCGTAAGTCATTAGTATTTCGCCATGTCGGACTCCCTCGCTGCGTTGCGGGCGCTCGTCCAACGCTTCCCGTCGGCCCTGTTGGGCTATTCCGGCGGCGTGGATTCGGCCCTGCTCGCCGTCGTGCTGCGCCAAGAGCTGGGCCGGGACCGCATGGTCGCCGCCATCGGCAGGAGTGCCTCGTATCCGGAGGCGCAGTGGCGCGGCGCGCGCGACGTGGCCGAGCGCTTCGACGTCCCCCTCGTCGAAATCGCAACGTTCGAGCTGGACGACCCGCGCTATCTTGCCAACCCCACCAACCGCTGCTTCTTCTGCAAGACCGAGCTGTGGAGCCGCCTCGTCCCCGCGGCGCGCGCGCGCGGGCTCGCCGTGGTGTGCGACGGCACCAACGCCGACGACCTCCACGAGCACCGGCCTGGCCGCGCGGCCGGCATTGCGGCGGGGATCCGCTCGCCGCTCGCCGAGGTGGGGATGACCAAGGCGCAGGTGCGCGAGGCGTCGCGCACGCTGGGGCTCCCCACGTGGGATGCCCCCGCCGCGCCATGCCTGTCGAGTCGCGTGCTGTACGGCTTGCCCATCACCCCGCGGCGGTTGCGGCAGGTGGAGCAAGGCGAGGCGTTCCTGCGCTCCCTCGGCGTGCGTGGCGATCTGCGCCTGCGCCACCTCGGCGACCGCGCGCGGATCGAGGTGGAGCCGGCGTGGATCGCCTTCGTGTCCGACCGTCTTCCCGAGGTTCGCACGCGGCTCGCCGAGCTTGGATTCGCCGGCGTGGAGATCGACCCGCGGGGCTACCGCCGCGGCAGCCTCCTTGGCGGGCGACCCGCCCAGCAGTGAGGCTGTTCGTCGCGCTCAACCTGCCGGATGTCGTCCGTCGCGCTCTGTGGGAGGCTGCGTCGGCGCTGCGCGACCGCGATTTCCCGATCAAGTGGGTCCGGCCCGAGGGTCTGCACCTGACGCTCAAGTTTCTCGGCGAAGTGGACGACGCCCGCGAGCGAGAGCTGCGGGATGCGCTCCAGCGCGCGGTCGCCGGCGGCAAGACCCTGCCACTCGTGCTCGGCGGCTTCGGTGTGTTCCCCGACTTCAGCCGGCCGCGGGTGGTGTGGGTCGGCGTCGCGCCGGACCCCGCGCTCGAACTCTTGCAGCACGGCGTGGAGCGGGAGTTCGGGCCCCTGGGGTTCCCCCCGGAGGGTCGTGCGTTCCGCCCTCATCTCACGCTGGGGCGAGCCGGCCGCGACGCCCGGGCGCGGGACTTCGAGGGGCTCGAGACCGCGCTGAGCGCGATGCGCTTCGAGGAGACGGTGGTGGTGGAGACCCTCGATCTGATGCGCAGCACGCTCGAACGGGGCGGGGCGGTGTATCAGGTGCTACAACGTGAACGGCTGTCTTAAGGGGCTGCTGAAGCTCGCCGGCCTGGCGCTCCTGGCGCTGGCCCTGCTCGCGGCGTGGTTCTACCGCGAGCCGATCCTGCGGACGGCCTCCCGGTGGCTCGGCCCGCACGGTACCGCATTGCCTCCGGTCGCCGACACGGCGGTGGGCGCGCCGACGCCGGCCGCGGTGGCGTCGGCCAAGGCCAAGCTGGCCTCCCTGGCCGGTTCCGGCGGCCCCGACTCGGTGGTGCTGTCGCCCAACGAGGTCGCGTCCCTGATCGGCGGTGGAGTGGACTGGACGGTGCGCAAGACGTTCGATTCGCTGCGCGTGGAGCTCCTGAACGGGGCGATCGCGGTGCACGCCCGGCTCGACACCCGGCGGATGCCGCGGGAGGCATTGGGGGTCCTCGCCGGCGTGGTGCGGCCGGAAGAGCCGCTGCGCATCGCCGGGCCGCTGGCCATCGCGCGGCCGGGGCTGGCGCGCTGGACCGTCCGCGAGCTCAGCGTTCGCGGCATTCCGGTTCCGGACGCCGTGATCAGACGCATCGCCCGGGACGTGGCGGGGGCGGACACCACGGGCGCGGTGCGGGTGGTGGTGGACCCGGCGGTCGCCGACGTGGCCGTCTCGCCGCTTGGTTTGGTGTGCTACCGCCGACGCCGGGGAACGTCGTGAGCCGGCGCGTCCTGGTCGTCGACGACGAGAAGGGCATCCGCGAGGCCTTGAAGCAGGTCCTCGAGTTCGAGGGACTCGAGGTGCACACGTCGGCCTCCGGCTCCGAAGCCCTCAAGCTCTATCCCGAGATCCGCCCGCAGCTGGTGTTCCTCGACGTCAAGATGCAGGGGATGGACGGGATCGAGACGCTGGCGCGGCTGCGCCAGCTCGACCCGCAGGCGGTCGTCGTCATGATCTCCGGCCACGGGACGATCCAGACCGCCGTGGAAGCCACGCAGCTCGGCGCCTACGACTTCCTCGAGAAGCCGCTCGACACCGACCGCATCCTGCTCACGCTGCGCAACTCGCTCCAGCACGTCGACCTCGCGAGCGAAAACGTGCGGCTCCGCGCCGAAGTGGAGGAGCAGTACGCGATCGTCGGGGCGAGCCGCGCGATCCGCGAGGTGATCGAGCGCATCGAGAAGGTGGCGCCCACTCCCGCGCGCGTGCTGATCACCGGGGAGAACGGCACGGGAAAGGAGCTGGTGGCGCGGGCGATCCACGCGCTGAGCCCGCGCGGGCGCGGCCCCTTTGTCGAGGTGAACTGCGCGGCGATCCCGGCGGAGCTGATCGAGAGCGAGCTCTTCGGGCACATGAAAGGCAGCTTTACCGGCGCCACGGCGGACCGCGCCGGCAAGTTCGAGCAGGCGGACGGCGGCACGCTGTTCCTCGACGAGATCGGGGACATGAGTCTCTCGGCCCAGGCCAAGGTACTGCGCGCGCTCCAGGAAGGGGTTGTGACGCGGGTCGGATCGGGGAAGGCGATCACGGTGGACGTGCGCGTCATCGCCGCGACCAATAAGAACCTCGACCAGGAAATCCGGGAGGGGCGGTTCCGCGAGGACCTGCTGTACCGCCTCAACGTCGTCCCGATCCACGTGCCGCCGCTGCGCGAGCGCGCCGGCGACGTTCCGGGGCTGGTGCAGCACTTTTGCGATCAGCTCACCCAGCGGGCGGGCCTGCCGCCGCGGAGCTTCGCGACCTCCGCCCTGAAGCGCCTCCAGACCCACGAGTGGCCCGGGAACATCCGCGAGCTCCGCAACGCGGTAGAGCGCCTGCTGATTCTGGCGGCGGGGCCGGAGGTGGGCGAGACGGATGTGCAGCGGCTCGTGGGGGCGGGTACGCTGGGCCGAGGACCCGGCGCCGGCGGCGGGGAGCTCCACGGCGACGCGGACTGGCTGCGGGTGGGAACCTTCGAAGAGTTCAAGCAAGCGGCCGAGCGGGCGTACCTGCTCGCCAAGCTCAAGGAGAACGACTGGAACGTCTCCGAAACGGCGCGCACATTGGAGATGCCGCGGAGCAACCTGTACAAGAAGATCGAGCGCTACCGGCTGGCGCGGGAGGCGTAGTGGCGGATAAGGAGAAGGAGCGGGACTGGGACAAGGAGATGAAAGAGGTGGACAAGCTGCTGGCGAAGCTGCCGGCCGCCGATCCCTACCTCGGGAGCGCGCCCACCGTCCGCAGGCCCGCCGCGCACGCGCCCGTGGTCGCGCCCGGCGGCGCGCCCACCCGCGCGCACGAGAAGGTCGGCACGTGGCTCCGCGTGGGGCTGGGCGTGCTGCTGGCGCTCGGCATGGCGGGGTGGCCCTATTCCCACCAGTGCGGGCTGCGGTTGATCTTCTATATGATCGGGGTGGGGACCGTGGTGGTGGCCGGGATGTGGAGCGCCCTGTCTTCTTGGAAGCGGCGGCTGGGCCTCGCCCACGTGGTGTCGCTCGTGGTTACGTTGTGGGGCCTCGCGCTCGCCGCGGGTGTCCTGCTGCCCCGGGTGGGCGTCACGACGCCGGCGGCCATTTGGCTCTGCCCCGAGCCGCCGGCGGCCCCGGGCCGCTGACGCCTTCAACCGACGACCGACAATCGATGCCCGAACACTTCAAGAACTTCATCGCCGGCGACTGGGCCGCCCCCACGAGCGGCGAATACTTCGAGAACCGCAACCCGGCGGACCAGAACGATCTGATCGGGTTGTTCCCCCGCTCGGCGCCGACGGACATGCAGCGGGCGATCGCCTCGGCGCAGCGCGGGTTCGCGCGCTGGTCGAAGACGCCGGCGCCCGTCCGCGGCCAGGTGCTGCAGCGCGTCGGCCAGCTGCTGGTCGAGCGCAAGGAGCAGATCGCGCGGGCGATGACGCGGGAGATGGGGAAGGTGCTCGCCGAGACCCGCGGCGACGTGCAGGAGGGCATCGACACCGCCTTCTACGCCGCAACGGAGGGACGGCGGCTGTTCGGCCGCGTGGTGCCGTCCGAGCTGCGCCACAAGTGGGCGATGAGCTACCGCCGGCCGATCGGCGTCACGGGGCTGATCACGCCGTTCAACTTCCCGCTCGCGATTCCGACGTGGAAAATGTTTCCGGCGCTGCTGTGCGGGAACGCTGTGATCTTCAAGCCCGCCGAGGACGTCCCCCACACCGCCCATCTCCTGGTCGAGGTGCTGCTGGAGGCGGGCCTGCCACCGGAGGTGGTGCAGCTGGTACACGGGCAAGGGTCGGTCGTGGGACGCGCGATGGTCGAGCACGAGGGCGTTCCCGTCATCTCGTTCACGGGCTCCACCGAAACCGGCGCGGTGCTCGGCGCGACCTGCGGCCGACTGCACAAGCGGCTGTCGCTGGAGATGGGGGGCAAGAACGCGATGATCGTGATGGATGACGCCGACCTGGATCTCGCGCTCGACGGCGTGCTGTGGGGGGCGTTCGGGACCACCGGGCAGCGCTGTACCGCCACGAGCCGTCTGATCCTTCACGAGAAGATCCACGACCGTTTCGTGACGATGCTGTGCGATCGCGCCGGCAAGCTGCGGCTCGGTCCGGGGCTGGACGACAAGACCGAGGTGGGACCGCTGATCCACGAGGAGGCGCGCCAGAAGGTGGACGCCTACGTCGGGATCGCCAAGGAGGAGGGGGCGGCCGTCGTGCTCGGCGGCCGGACGCCGGGCGAGAAACGGCTCGAGTGCGGCTGGTTCTACGAGCCGACGGTGTTCGCGGGCGTGAAGCCGGGGATGCGCGTGGAGCAGGAGGAGATCTTCGGGCCCGCGCTCTCGGTGATCAAGGTGGGATCGCTGGACCAGGCGATCAAGGTCAACAACGGCGTGAAGTACGGCCTCTCCAGCTCGCTGTACACCCGCGACGTGAACGGGGCGTTTCGGGCGATGGAGGAGCTCGACAACGGGATCACCTACGTCAACGCTCCGACGATCGGCGCCGAGGCGCACTTGCCGTTCGGGGGGGTGAAGCAGACCGGGAACGGCCACCGCGAGGGCGGCTGGGAGGTTTACGACTTCTACTCGGAGACCAAGGTGGTCTACGTCGACTACTCCGGGAGGCTGCAGCGGGCCCAGATCGACACGGAATAACAGAGACGGGCAGAGTCGGGCAGGGACGGGCAGGGACGGACGCGGTTGACGTCACCGGCCCGACTCCGTCCGACTCCGCCCGACTGTTTTTTTTGATCCCGCTCGCACGAATCCGGTGACACACCATACCTCCGGGGGCGCTACGGTCCCCCGTGCCCCACGAGTCCCTCCTCGTCGTCCTGAGCGCCGGCGGCTCGCCGCTCGACGCCGACTCCCTCAGCGAGCTCTCCGGGGTCGTCGTCACCTGGTTGCGGGAGGAGCGGGAGGCGGAGGCGGCGTGTCTCGCCGCCTGTGTCCGGCACGACGACCCGCCGGGCGAGTTCCGAGACCGGGTTAGGCGCTGGGGGCGTGCCCGGGGATGGGCGGTGACCGTTGCGCCGTACCGCCACCGTTGCTAACGTAAACTACATGCATGAGTTGGGGGCCACCCAGGCGGTTCCCGGCGCGCAGCACTTGCCGGCGGGCCCCACGACCCCCGAAAAACGGCGCTCCACGCTCGCGCGCTGGTTCGATAGCTGGATGCGCATGCTGGGGATGGCGCTGGTCCTCTTCCTCCTCATCCACACCTTTCTCATCGAAGCGTTTCACATCCCCACCGGGAGCATGGAGCACACGCTGCTCCCCGGCGACTTCCTGTTCGTGAACAAGGCCATCTACGGCGCTCAGATCCCGGGGACGCACACGCGGCTGCCAGCGTTCGGAACGCCGCGGCGGGGCGACGTCGTCGTATTCCCGTTTCCGCGCAACCCGGAGCAGACGTTCGTCAAGCGCGTGGTCGGCGTACCGGGCGATACCGTGGCGATGCGCGACGGCCATATGGTCGTCAACGACACCGCGCTCGCCGAGCCGTACGTGCAACGCGTGGACTCCGCGCACGACGCCTGGGATCCGGAGTTCGGCTGGCAGCGCCCCTTCTTCGTCGGTCTGAACGACGATCCGCGACGCGCGCACCCGACCCGGGACAACTGGGGGCCGCTGCTGGTGCCGCCGGGGAAGTACTTCGTCTTGGGCGACAACCGCGACAAGTCGTTCGACTCGCGCTACTGGGGCTTCGTGGACGCGGCGGCCATCAAGGGGCGACCGCTCGTGGTGTATTTCAGTTACGATGGGACGGCGGGCGACCCGCTGCCCTGGCTGACCGACATCCGCTGGAGCCGCCTCGGCTCGGTGATCCGCTGATCCGGCTGGCAGAGGTCTCGCTTCCGAGGGGAGTGCTCACGCCATGCGCCTGAACACGGCGAAACGCGCCTCGTTCGACGAAGGCTCGCTGGATCAGTACCTGCGGGAGATCAGCCAGTACCCTCTCATCACCCGCGAAGAGGAGGTCGCGCTCGCGCAACGCATCCGCACCGGCGAGGAGGAAGCGCTCGACAAACTGGTGCGGTCCAACCTCCGGTTCGTCGTGTCGGTGGCGAAAAAGTATCAGAACCAGGGCGTCGCGCTCTCGGACCTGATCAACGAGGGCAACCTCGGCCTGATCCGCGCCGCGCACAAGTTCGACGAGACCAAGGGCATCAAGTTCATCTCCTACGCCGTGTGGTGGATCCGTCAGGCGATTCTCCAGGCCCTCGCCGAGCAATCGCGCATCGTGCGCGTGCCCCTGAACCGCGCCGGCACGCTGCACCGGATCGGCAAGCGGTCCTCGGCGCTGCTCCAGGAGCTGGGGCGGGAACCCACGGTCGAAGAGATCGCCGAGGGGATGGACATCTCCCAAGAGGAAGTCGCCAAGACGCTCTCGATCTCGCAGGCGCATCTCTCCCTCGACGCCCCACTGACGCCCGGCGAGGACAACAAGCTGCTTGACTACCTCCCCGACACCACGAACCCCGGCCCCGACGACGAGATCTTCGAGCACGCCCTCACCGAGTCCATCGAGAAGGTGTTGGGGACGCTCAAGGACCGCGAGGCCAAAATCCTGCGCCTGTACTTCGGGTTGGAGGGCCAGGACCCGATGACCCTCGAGGAGATCGGCTCGCAGCTCGGCATCACGCGGGAACGGGTGCGCCAGATCAAGGAAAAGGCGCTGGCCCGCCTGCGGCACATTTCGCGGGCGCGGGCGCTCGACAGCTTCCTGACCTAACCGGGGACGGAGGGGAGTGGGGGCGTGGGCGTTTCGCACCGCAGCGCCCACGCCCCCCCACCCCCACGTCCCCGCGTCCCTGTATCTTTCCCGCCATGCCAGGCCTTGCTTCCTTCGACGTCTCCACCGGTGCCGACCTCCAGGAAGTCGACAACGCCGTGAACCAGGCCACGAAGGAAGTCGTCCAGCGCTACGACTTCAAAGGCTCCAAGGCGGCGATCGCGTTCGACCGGCCCAAGGCCACCCTGACCCTCGTCGCGGATGACGACTTCCGGATGAAGGCTTTGTTCGACGTCCTCCAGGGCAAACTCGTCAAGCGAGGCGTGTCGTTGAAGAACCTCGAGCTGGGCGAGGTCACGCCCGCGGCGGGCGACACGGTGCGTCGGGAGATCAAGCTCACGCAGGGCATCCCGCAGGAGAAGGCGAAAGCGATCGTCAAGGCGCTCAAGGACAGGAAGTTCAAGAAGGCCCAGGCCTCGATTCAGGGCGCGGAGATCCGCGTGCAGTCGCCGTCGAAGGACGAGCTGCAGGAGGTCATCGCGTTCCTGCGCGCCCAGGACTTCGGCATCGAGCTGAAGTTCGGCAACTACCGCGGATGAAACTGGGCGTCATCTCCCTCGGCTGCGATAAAGCCACCGTCGACTCCGAACGGCTGGTCGGCGAGCTGGTGGGGCATGGCGCCCGCCTCACCGACGACCTCCCCCAGGCCGACGTCATCCTCGTCAACACATGCGGGTTCATCGACGCGGCGAAGCGGGAGTCCATCGAAGCGATGCTGGAGGCGACGAAGTACAAAGCCGTAGGGGCGGTAAAGGCGGTCGTGGCGGTCGGGTGCTTGGTGGAGCGATACAAGACGGAGCTGGCCGCCGAGATTCCTGAAGTCGATCTCTTCCTGGGATTCTCCGATTTGCACAAGCTGGTCCCCGCGCTCGCTGAGCGGGGCCTGCTCGAGGATCCCGTCGCTACGCATCCCGGCGTCCGCCAGTTCCTGGGCGGCCCCCACCACGTCCGCTACCTCAAGATCTCCGAGGGCTGCGATCACACCTGCGCGTTCTGCGCGATCCCGCTGATGCGCGGCAAGCACCGCTCCGAGCCGCTCGAGCGGCTGGTGCGCGAGGCGCAGACGCTGGAGGCCCAGGGGGCGAAGGAGATCAACCTCGTCGCGCAGGACCTGGGCCATTTCGGGCGCGACCTGGGGCGCGGCGGTCCGCAGCTCCCCGACCTGCTCGAAGCGCTGCTCCGTGAAACGACCGTCCCCTGGCTCCGGCTCCTCTACGTTTATTCCGCGGGTCTCACCGAGCGGCTGGTCGAGCTGGTGGCCCGCGAACCCCGGATCGTGCCGTATCTGGATATGCCGATCCAGCACGCCAGTGACCGCATGCTGGAACGCATGCGCCGGCCCGAGCGGCAGCGCACGCTGCGCGAAAAGCTCGAGTGGCTGCGCGGCGCCATTCCCGATCTCGCGATCCGCACCACCTGCCTCGTGGGGTTCCCCGGTGAGACGGACGCCGACTTCCACGAGCTACTCGAGTTTCTCGAGGAGGCGCAGTTCGATCGATTGGGGGCGTTCGCCTTCTCGCCGCAGGAGGGGACCCGGGCGGCACGGTATCCGGACGACGTCCCCGACCCGGTGAAGCGGGAGCGACTCGAGGAGCTGTTGGAAGTGCAGCGCGCGATCTCCGCCGAGCGGCTGGCGCGCTTCGTGGGCCGCGAGGCCGACGTGCTCGTGGACCGCGTGGCGGACCCGCAGGATGGCGGCGCCACTCACGTTGGCAGGGTGCAGTGGCAGGCGGATGACGTGGATGGGGTGACCTACGTGGCACAGGGGGGATGGGCGGAGCCGGGGACCTTCCTCAAGGTACGCCTCGCCGACAGCGAGGACTACGATTTCCGGGGAGTCGCCGGCGCGTGAGTCGCTCGGCCGCCCTGTTCGACCGAGCGCAGGCGGTACTGCCGGGAGGCGTCAATTCGCCGGTGCGGGCGTTCCGGGCGGTGGGCGGGACGCCCTTTTTCGTGGCCAGCGCCGCGGGCGCGCGGCTCACCGACGTGGACGGGCGGACGTACGTGGACTACGTGTGCTCCTGGGGGCCGCTGATTCTGGGGCACGCGCCCCCGGCCGTGCTCGCGGCGATCCGGGACGCGGCGGCGCGGGGCTGGACGTACGGCGCCCCGTCCGGGGCCGAAGTGGAGCTGGCCGAGCTGGTGCGGCGGCGCATGCCCGCGGTCGAGATGGTCCGCTTCGTCAACAGCGGCACCGAGGCGACGATGGCCGCCGTGCGGGTGGCCCGCGCCGCGACGCGTCGCGACCTGATCCTCAAGTTCGACGGCTGCTACCACGGGCATGGTGACGGCTTTCTCGTGAAGGCCGGTTCCGGCGTCGCGACGCTGGGTCTCCCGGACAGCCCCGGCGTCCCGGCGGGCGTCGCGGGACTCACGCTGTCGGTCCCGTTCAACGACGTGGCGGCCGTCGAGGAGGTGTTTCAGCGGCGGGGCGCGGATCTCGCGGCCGTGATCGTGGAGCCGTTCGTCGGTAATGTCGGATTCATCCCACCCGAGCCGCAGTTCCACCCCACGCTGCGACGGCTGTGCGACCGGCACGGCGCCCTGTTGATCTTCGATGAAGTGATGACCGGCTTTCGGGTCGCGCCGGGCGGGGCCCAGGAACGGATCGGGATCCGGCCCGATTTGACGACGCTGGGCAAGATCATCGGAGGTGGGATGCCGGTCGGCGCTTACGGCGGCCGGGGCGACCTGATGCGCCTCGTGGCACCGGCGGGGCCGGTGTACCAGGCGGGAACCCTGGCGGGGAATCCGGTGGCGATGGCCGCCGGCCTCGCAACGCTCGCGGCGACGGCGACGCCGGACTTCTACGAAGCCCTGGAGCGACGAACCGCGCGACTCGTCGCGGGTATAGCGGACGCGGCCCGCCGCCGGCAGGTCCCGATGACCGTGGGCCACGCGGGCTCGATGTGGGGCGTGTACCTGGCGCCGGGGCCGGTTCGCAACTACGCCGAGGCGAAGGCGACCGACACCACGCTGTTCGCGAGCTGGCACCGGGCCGCCCTGGCGCGCGGCGTGTTCCTGCCGCCGTCAGCGTTCGAGGCCGCCTTCGTCTCCAGCGCGCACACGGATGCGGACATCGACTTCACAATCGAGCAGCTCGACGCGGCGCTTGGCGAAGCGCGCGCTCGTTAGTCTCCTCGCCGCCCTGGCGGCGGGGTGCCACCGTCCGCCGGCGACCCTCCCGGGGGCGGAGCCCGAGATCCGGGTCGGGCTGGTGACGGGCGCCGCGACCGTGCGGCTCGGCGGAGACGGCGAGTTGTTCGTCACCGATGACGGCTCCGGCCAACCGGTGACCGCGATCCCCGCTGGAGAGACCTGGACGGCGGTGGCGGACAGCGCCGGGGCCGGCGTCCAGCTGGTGCGGCCGGACTCGACGCGGACGGAGTCGCACCGCGGCGTGTCGGTCGTCAACGTGACCGAGGACCGCTTCGCGATGGTGAACGGCCGCCGCTACCGCGGGCGCGTGGGGATCTTCCGGACGCGCGGCGGCCTCACCACGGTGAATCGGTTGCCGGTCGATGCGTACGTCGCGGGCGTGCTGGGGTTGGAGCTGGGCGCGCGTCGCTCCGACGAGCTGGAGGCGCTGCTGGCGCAGGCGATCGTGTCGCGCACCTTCGCCTTGCGCAACCGGGGCCGCTGGGAATCGGACGGCTTCGACGCCACGGCCGACACGCGCGACCAGGTGTACTTCGGCGTCGTCGCCGAGACGCCGCAGGTGTGGGAGGCCGTGCGGGCGACGGCCGGCGAGGTGCTGATGTACCGCGGCGAGCTCGTCGACGCGTTTTTCCATTCCACGTGCGGCTACAGCACCGCGGGCGTGGAGGAGGCGTTCAAAGGGGCGCAGCCGCGGCCGTACTTGAAGCCCGTTTCGGATGCGCGCGGCGGCGGCCACTACTACTGCGATCTGTCACCGCGATTTCGCTGGCGCGAGCAGTGGGATGCCCAACAGCTGCGCGCTATATTGTCGCGAACCTTGCCGGCGGTGATGAACGTGGGGGGGGATGGGCTGCAGCGCATCACCGACGTCGAGGTGACGCAGACGACCCGCTCGGGGCGGGTCGGGGAGCTGCG
The DNA here is from genome assembly GCA_003222205.1 of Gemmatimonadota bacterium. Taxonomy (GTDB): domain Bacteria; phylum Gemmatimonadota; class Gemmatimonadetes; order Gemmatimonadales; family GWC2-71-9; genus QHVC01. The sequence continues at coordinate 17,732 of QHVC01000112.1, forward strand.
CATCGTATTCGAGCGCGGCGACGTGCGCATTCCGGGCACCGATGTCCGCGCCGTGCTGCGGCCCGATGCCGGCAGCCTGCTCCAGAGCAGCGCCTTTCAGGTGACCGTCACCAAGAGCGACGGCGCGCTGAGCCGCCTCGTCGCCGCGGGTGCGGGCTCGGGCCACGGCGTGGGGTTCTGCCAGTGGGGGGCCATCGGCCGGGCCCGCGCCGGGCAGCGCCATCGGGAGATCCTCACCACCTATTTCCCGGGGACGAGCGTTGAGAAGCTCTATTAGAGCGGTCGTCTTAGTGGTGCTTGTGTCCGCCAGTCCGGCAGTCCGCCTGTCCGCGCAAGGCGTCTTGAGCCAGTTCTCCTACGACAGCCTCGGACTCTCAGGCGTCCAAGCCGACCTCGGCGTTCTCGGCGCGAGCCGCCTGCGCGGCACCGTGGTAGGGGGCGTGCGCCTCGATTTCGGGCGCGTCGCGCCGCGGGTGCGCGTGCTGCTCGGGCTGTCGTACTTCAAGGGGGAGTTCGACCAGCGGGCCACCGCCGAGCTCGCGCGGCGGCTCCGCGCGATCGTCAACGACCCCGACTCCAACTTCTCCATCGACGTGGGCCGCATTCAGTGGTCTGATCTCACGGGGGACGTAGACCTCCAATACGTGCTCCCGCAGGGGCGGACGGTGACGGCGTACCTCGGCGCGGGGTTGAGCGTTCACGTGATGAACGGCAGTGGGGCCGCCATCAACGGGACGTTCGTCGAGGACGCCCTGGATGGCGTGGCGGCGGGGCTGAACGGCACCCTCGGGTTCGAGATCGCCACCAGCCCCGCGTGGCGGTTCACGCTGGAAGCGCGCGGCGTGCTGTCCACCCAGTTGTCGACCGGCTCGCTGCGCGCCGGCCTGATGTACCGCCTCTCCGGCAAGCGATGAACGAGCCCCTGCGCGTGGCGGTCGTCGGCGCAGGGGCCATCGCCCAGGTCGCGCACCTCCCGGTGCTGCGCCGGCTGGCCGGCGTGGAAATCGCCTGCATCTGCGACAACGACCTTTCCAAGGCGCAGGCGCTGGCCGGGCGGTTCGACGTGAAGGAGACGTACGACGACATCGAAGAGGTGCTGAAATACGCCCGCGCCGACGCGGTCGTGATCTGCACGCCCAACCACCTCCACGAGACCCATGTCGTCACCGCCCTGGCGGCGGGCCTGCACGTGCTGTGCGAACGGCCGCTCGCGCTCTCGACGGGCGGCGTCGAGAACGTGCTGCGCGCCAGCGAGCGCTATGGCCGGCGCGTGCTCGTCGGAATGAATCACCGCTTCCGCCCCGACGTGCAGGTCGTGCGGGGCTTCTTGGCGGGCGGGGAGCTCGGCTCCCTCGAGGTGATCCGCGGCGGGTGGTACACCTTTCAGCCGAGCCGCCAGCAGCTGACGTGGCGGCTGCGGCGCCAGGAGGCCGGAGGCGGTGCGTTCCTGGACCTGGGGCTGCCGCTCCTCGACCTGGGGCTGTGGCTCGCCGGATGGCCGATCCCCAAGCGCGTCTCCGCGCACCTGCCGGGGCGCGGGGCCGACACGGTCGAGGACATGGGCTCGGCGCTGGTGGTGTGCGAGAACGGCGTGTCGGTGTCGGTGGACTCGAGCTGGCGCTACCTGGGCGAAGGCGAGCGCTTCTGGTTCGACGTGGTCGGCAAGAAAGGGGCGGCGACGATCGGTCCGCTGCGCGTGTTCCGGGAGGTCCATGGGACCCCGACCGATGTGACGCCCACGGGCGCGAGCGGTCGCGAGACCGCGTTCACGCAGTCGTACCGGGCCGAATGGACGTATTTCCTGGCCGTGATGAAGGGTGACGTGAACGCCCCGCCTCCCAAGGATCAGCTCGCGCTGCAGCGCGTGGTCGACGCCGTCTACCGCTCCGCCGACGAAGGCCGCGACGTGATCCTGTGAGCCGCGGCCGCGCGGCTGCCCTGACCGCCCTGGGCGCGCTCGCGCTCCTGGCGAGCTACGCGCCGTTCCGACTCCCGCCAATCAGCTTCGTCGCCGTCACCCCCGCTGTCCTGCTCATGCTCGACGCCATCTCCGCCGGGGACCCTCGCCGGGCGTTCCGCCGCGGCTTCTGGTACGGCGTGGCGTGCTTCGGGCTCGTGCTCTACTGGATGGTCGTGGCCCTGTGGCACTTCACGGCGTTCGCCGCGCTCGGCTACCTCGCGACCATCGCGATCCTCGGCGGGTTGACCGGCGCGTTGTTTTGGTTCGTCGTCCGCCTGCGGCTCGGGCTGCCGGCCGTGCCCCTCGCTCTCGTGTTTCCGATCGCGTGGACGTCGCTGGAGTGGATCGTCGGCCATCTGGGGGACATCCGATTCCCGTGGCTCGGCCTCGGGACGTCGCTGTCGGATGCGCCGGTCCTGGTGCAATGGGCCGACCTCGCGGGCGCGCGCGGGGTGACGTTGTGGCTCGCCTGGTGCAACGTGACGCTGGCAACCGCGTGGGGAGCGGGGAGTGGGACGCTGCGGTGGCGGCCGGTGGTCGCGGTGCTCGCGACGGTGGCGCTCGCAGGGGGGTACGGGGCGTGGCGGATGCGCACCCTCCCGACGCGGGAAGTCGGGCTCGTCGGCATGATCCAGCCGAACGAGGGGTACGACGAGAAGTGGTCGCGCCAACCGGACAGCGTCGTGGCGAAGCTGCTCGAGCTGACGCGGCGGGTGCGGGCGCAATACCGACCCGACGTCATCTTTTGGCCCGAGGCGGCGCTCCCCGGCTGGCTCGATCAGCAGCCCGCGTGGGACGATTCCATCGCGCGGCTCGCGCGGGAAAGCCACACGCCGATCCTGGTCGGCGGGTTGCATGTGGAGTGGCTGACGGGCGGCGCGTACCGCGGCTACAACGCGGCCTTCTTTTATGACTCCACTGGCGCCCGGCGACCCTGGCCGATTTACGAGAAGCACTATCTGGTGCCCGTGGTCGAGCGCGTGCCGTTCGTCCCCGTGAGCTGGTTTCGCCGCGTGCCGGGGCTGGCGCGCTGGTCCGGCGGCTTTGCGCCCGGGCGGGATCTGCCGGTCTATGGGACGGGGATCGGCCGCTTCGGTGTGCTGATCTGCTACGAGTCGGCGTTCGAGGACCTGCCGCGCGGCTATCGCCGCGCCGGCGCCGATTTCCTGGTCAACATCACCAACGACGCCTGGTTCGGCCGCACGGCCGCGCCATACCAGCACGCCTCCCACCTCGTGCTCCGCGCCATCGAAACGCGCATGGGCGTGGCGCGCGCCGCCAACTCCGGGGTCAGCGAGCTGGTGGATCCGTTGGGGCGCGTCTCTGACGCCACGAGACTGGACCAGGAGGCGATCGTGGGCGCGCGGCTGCGCACCAGCGACGTGCGCACCCTCTACGTGCGGTTGGGGGACTGGGTGGGGACGTTGAGCCTGATCGGGACCGCCGGCTTGGCGCTCGGGCTGATCTGGCTGCGGTGGCGCCGGGAGAAATACTAATGCGGAGTGGGGAATGCGGAATGCGGAGTTGATCGAGCGCTGGTCGTGCACGAGGGCTGGCGTTGAGGTGCGACCGCGGCGCGATCCATTCCGCATTCCGCATTCCGCAGTCCGCATTGTGGTGGGGGGACGGTGCGGTTAGGCGTCGACGTCGGCGGCACCTTCACCGATCTCGTCGCCCTGCACGACGACGGCCGCCTTGAGGTCCGCAAAGTCGCGAGCACGCCCGAGGATCCCTCCGTGGGATTGTTTCGCGCGGTGGACGGGTACCTGTCGCCGGTTGCTGGCGACCGGTCACCGGGAACGGGCAACGCCGTCGCAGCTCTCATCCACGGCACCACCATCGCCACCAACGCGCTGCTCGAGCGGCGGGGCGCGCGGATCGCCCTCGTCGCGACGGCCGGGTTCGAGGATCTCCTGTGGCTGCGCCGCCAGGATCGCGCCGACCTCTACGATCTGTCACAGCACCACCCGGCGCCGTTGCTCGCGCGCGATCACGTCGTGGGCGTGCGTGCGCGCATGGGTCCGCAGGGCGTGCTCGTCGAGCTGACCGACGACGAGGTGCACCGCGTCGTCGCCGCGGTCCAGGCGTTGCGGCCCGACGCCGTGGCGATCGCCTGCCTGTTCGCGTTCCGCTACCCGGAACACGAACGCCGACTCGCCGCGGCGCTGCGGACGGCGCTGGCCGGCGTGCCCGTCGCCGCGAGCTGTGAGGTCCTGCCGCTGTTCCGCGAGTACGAGCGCACCAGCACGACCACCGCTGAAGCGTATCTCCGGCCCAAGGTGTCGGCCTACGTGGCACGCGCCGCAGCCGACGCCGGGCGGCGCGGGATCGCGACGCTGCGCATCATGACCTCGAGCGGCGGCACGCTGCCGCCCGCCGCGGCCGCCGTGCACGCGGCCGCGCTGGCGCTCTCCGGGCCGGCCGGCGGCGTGGTGGGCGCCCGGCTCGCGGGGGAAGCGGTCGGGTGCCCTGACCTGCTCACGCTGGATATGGGTGGCACCAGCGCCGACGCGAGCATCGTCCTCGGCGGCGCGGCGCTCTCGGAGGGAACGGGCGCGGTCGGCGGGGTCCCGCTCGCGTTGCCGGCCGTCCTCATCGAGACGGTGAGCGCGGGTGGCGGCAGCATCGCGTGGGTGGATGCCGGGGGAGCGCTCAAAGTCGGCCCGCAGAGCGCGGGCGCCGTGCCCGGTCCCGCCTGTTACCATCGGGGCGGGACCGCGGCGACCGTCACGGACGCCTGCCTCGTGCTGGGCTGGCTCGATCCGACCCAGCCGCTGGCGGACGACGTGCGGCTCGATCGCGAGCTGGCCGAGCGGTCCCTCGCTGCGCTCGGGATGTCCCTCGCTGCGCTCGGGAAGACCTCGAAACATGACGCGAGAGCCACAGCGTCCGGCATCGTCGCGGTTGCGACGGCCGTGATGGCGCGGGCGCTGAAACGGGTGAGCGTCGCGCGCGGCGTCGACCCCCGGGGCATGACCCTGCTCCCGTTCGGCGGTGCGGGGCCGCTGTTCGGCTGCGCGCTGGCTGACGCTCTGGGCATGCAGACGATCGTCGTGCCGCCCCATCCGGGCGCGTTGAGCGCGCTGGGTCTCGCCGCCGCGGCCGAGCGCGTCGAGGCGGTCGGGTCCCTCCACCGCCGGCTGGACGACCTCGATGCCGCCGGGCTCGAGGCCGGGTTCGTCCCACTCGCCGAGCGGGCGGCCTCCGAGCTGCCGGAAGCCGTGATGCGGCGCGTCGCCGACTGCCGCTTCGTGGGGCAGGGCTATGAAGTCCCGGTGACCGTGCTCAGCAGCGAGCCGACGCTCGTCGCCCAGGTGTTCCGCGCCGCTCATCACGCCCGTTTCGGGTTCGCGGATGACGACGCGCCCGTCGAGGTGGTCAACCTGCGCGTGATCGCGGAGCGCGGCGCGCCGGCGCCGGACCTGCGGAGCGCGCCCGCCGTGCCGCCGTCTCCGCCGGGCCGCCGGGAGATCGTGCTGCGCGGCGAAGTGGTGACCGCCGAGGTGCGGTCGCTCGACGCGCTGCCGCCGGGCCTCTCGATCGCCGGGCCCGCCGTGCTCGCGGGCGGGGACGCGACGGCGCTGATCGAGCCTGGGTGGCGGGTCACGGTGCACGCGGCGGGCGCGCTGGTCGTGGAGCGGCGATGACCCTGGACGCCGTCGGGCTCGAGGTGATGGCCCACGCCTTCGCGTCGGTCGCCGAGGAGATGGGGCTCGTGCTCATCCACTCCGCGCTTTCCCCCAACATCCGCGAGCGGCGCGACTGCTCGGCGGCGCTGTTCGACGCCGACGGGCAGATGATCGCGCAGGCGGCGCACATCCCCGTGCACCTGGGGGCGATGACCGAAGCGGTGGCAGCCGTGCAGGTGGAGGGCCCGCGGCCGGGCGAGATCTTCCTCGTCAACGACCCCTACACGGGCGGGACGCACCTGCCGGACTTGACGCTCGTCGGCGCGATCGCGTTGGACCAACAGGTCGCCGGATACAGCGTCGTGCGGGCGCACCACTCCGACGTCGGTGGGATGCAGCCCGGGAGCATGCCGGCCGGCGCGCGCGAGCTGTTTGCCGAGGGGCTGGTGATTCCTCCGGTGCGGCTGACGGCGGAGGTCGAGCGCGTCGTACTCGCTAACGTCCGCACGCCGGCGATGCGCCGCGGCGATCTCGCCGCGCAGCGCGCGGCGGTGGAGCGCGGGGCGGACGGGCTGCGCGCCCTCGTCGCCCGCTATGGGTGGGCCGGCGTGCAGCGGGCGGCACGCGACCTCATGGACTACGCGGAGCGGCGCACGCGGGCCGCGCTGCGTCGCTTCCCCGTGGCCGGACTGGCCGCGACGGACTGGATGGAGGGCGACGGGGTAACCGACGCGGATCTCGCCATTACCGTGCGGGTCGACATTCGCGAGGGCGACTTCCACGCGGACTTTACGGGCACGGCGCCGGCGGCGGCGGGCAATGTCAACTGCCCGCTGGCCGTCACCCGTTCGGCGGTGCTGTTCGTGGTGCGCATGCTGCTCGAGGCGGACGTACCGATGAACGGCGGCGTGCAGCGCGCGGTGCGGGTGACGGCACCGGAGGGCTGCTTGGTCAACGCCCGCTGGCCGAGCGCCGTCGCCGCCGGGAACGTGGAGACCTCGCAGCGCATCACGGACGCCGTGCTCCTCGCGCTCGCGGGCGGCGGCCTGCCCGTGCCCGCCCAGGGCCAGGGGACGATGAATAACGTGACGTTCGGCGGGCAACGTGTGACGGGCAACATGCAACAGGGTGGCGAGGTGTTGGGTGGCTGGACCTACTACGAAACGCTGGGCGGGGGGCAGGGAGCCGGGCCCGCGGGGCCGGGACCATCCGGCGTCCACGTCGGGATGTCCAACACTCGCAACACGCCGATCGAGGTGGTCGAAATGGAGATTCCGGTTCGCATCCGCACGTACGCGTTGCGAGGGGGGAGCGGGGGGGTGGGGAAGTGGGCGGGAGGGGACGGCGTCGTGCGCGAGTACGAAGCGCTGGCGCCGATGGAGGCGGGCTTGCTCACCGAGCGGCGGCGGCACGGGCCGCGTGGGACCGCCGGGGGCGGGGACGGAGCGCCCGGCGCCAACCTGATCAACGGCCGGCCGTTGCGCGCCAAGACGGCCTGCGCGCTCGCGCCGGGGGACGTGCTGCGGATCGAGACCCCCGGTGGCGGCGGGTGGGGAGAACCGCAACGCAAGGGAGGGCGGTCATGAACTACGTTCTGGTGGCGGTGCTGGGCCTTGCCGCCGGCGTCCTGTCGGGCCTGTTCGGGATCGGCGGGGCGATCCTCATCGTGCCGGGTCTGGTGCTGCTGGCCAAGCTGCCGCAGCAGTCGGCGAGCGGGACCTCCTTGGCGGCGCTGCTCCTCCCGGTGGGCTTGCTGGGGTTCCTGCAGTACTACAAGCGGGGGCTGGTGAACCTCCCCTACGCGGCGATCATCGCGGTGGGGCTGTTTCTCGGGGCCTTGGTTGGGGCGAAGCTGGCCGTGTCGCTGCCCGATGCGACGCTGCGCCGGGCGTTCGGCGCGTTTCTGATGTTGGTGGCGGCGCGGCTGCTCTTCTTCTAGGGCTCGACTTCGAACACTTTCGCGGCGACGAACAGCCGGAACAGCTCGGTGTCGAGCTGGCCGATCTTGACCTCCTGGGTGAGGATGTCGAGGGCCCGCTCGCGCGGCACGGCCTTCTTGTAGGGACGGTCCTGGGCCGTCAACGCGTCGTAGATGTCGCTGATCGTCATCATCCGCGTCTGAATCGGGATCGCGTCTCCCGTCACGCGGCGCGGGTAGCCGTGGCCGTCCATCTTCTCGTGGTGGCCGTAGGCGATGAGCGGAATCTGCTGCAGCTCCCGCGTCCAAGGGATGCGTTGCAGGAAGTTGTACGTGTGGGTGACGTGGCTCTCGATCTCCTGGCGCTCCTGCTCGTCGAGACTCCCCTTGGGAATCGTGAGGTAGCGGACCTCTTCCTCGGAGAGCAGCGGCTGGAGCTCACCATCCTGGTCCGCGTAGGTGCGCCGGGCCAGCTCCTCGAGATTGTTGCGGCTCGCTTCCGGGAGCAGGCTGGGCTCGTTGGCTTCCAGCACCACGGTCAGGAAGCGGTCCAGGTCCTTGAGCTGCCGCTGCAGCTCCGCCTCGAGCTCACGGCGGTGGGCCTCGTACCCTTTCTTGCCGTGCGCCTCGAGGAATTCCGCGCGACCCCGCCAGAAATCTCGCTCGAAGGTGCGGTGCACGAACGCGTGGCGCTGTTTGATCAGCGCCAGCTGGTGCGGGTAGAGCTTTTTCGCCTTGACGAGGACCTGCTCGCGCACGCCGACCTTGCCGAAGTCGTGGAGCAGGCCCGCATAGCGGATCTCCTTGAGCTGCTCCGGCGTGAACTTGATGAGGCGGTACGGCCCGTCGGGCGCGCGGTCCACCACCTCGGCGAGGCGCACGGTGTAGTCGGCGACACGGCCGCTGTGGCCGAAGGTGGTCGGGTCGCGCTGCTCGATCGCCAGCACCGCCGCCTTGACGAACCCCTCGAACAGCCGCTCGATGTCCTCGTACAGCCGGCTGTTCTCGATGGCCACCGCGGCCTGGCCGGCGAGCGCCGTCACCAGCTCGACGGTGCGCTTGGAGAACGGCACCACCTCGCGCTCGACGTCGCTGGGCGCCGCCAGCACCGCGTCGAAGGTGCGCTTGCGGTTGATGAGCTGCAGGACGCCGATCACCTCTTCTCTGTGGTCCTTCATCGGGATCACGAGCATCGACTTCGTCCGGTACCCGTGCCGCTCGTCGAAGGAGCGGTTGATCGAGTACTCGACGTCCGGCGGCAGGAAGTACGCGTCGTCGATGACGAGCGGCTCGCCGGTGACGGCCGCATACCCGGCGAGGCTGGTGCGGTCGACGGGAATCGTGAACTCGACGAACGGCGCCTCGGGCTTGGAGAAGGTCTGGGCGAGCCGGAAGCGCAGGCGCCTCGCGCCCTGCTCGGAGGTCTCGACGAGGTACAGGCTCCCGGCGTCGGACTGCGTAATGCGGCGGGCCTGCGTGAGGATCAGGTCGAGCAGCGTCTTGAGGTCGCGCTCGGTGCCGAGGGCGACCCCGATCCGCGTCAGCTCCCCGATCTCGCGGCTGCGCAGCGCCGCCTCCGCGCGCGCGCGCCCCGTCTCCGCCCGGGCTGCCGCCTCGCGGAATCCGGCGCGGATGGCGACCAGGAGCTGTCGATCACCGGCGGGGTGGTTCACGAATGCCGAGAGCAGGTCCATCGGCAGCCCTTCGGCGACGTCGCGTTCGCCCTCCCGGCCGAGCGAGACGACGCTGCCGCCGGCGTCGACGAACGCCCGCAGGGTCTCGGTCGGGAACGTGACCCGGCTCGCGGGGTCGAGCAGGAACACCGTCGGCCGCTCGTTGGGCATGAGCTCCCGCGGCAGGCGCACCGGGCGCGCCTCGACCTTGGCGGCGCGCAGCGCGTCCGCAACGGCCGCGGGGCTCCAGGTGCTGGCGTGCAGCAGCAGGTAGCTCACGGGTGGACCGAATCTCGCGGCGGGTCGGCGCGCTTGGCGGTGTCACGCGGCTCGCGCTGCGAGCTGCCGAGGCGACTGAGCGGATCGGTCACCGTTGGGTCAACTCGTCGGCTCCCGCTGGAGGCCTTCCCTCGCCTCGGTGAAATCCGGGAAGGTGGCGATCGCCTGCTGGAACATCTCGCGGGCCCGGGCATGGTCGCCGCGGTCGTGATAGAGGAGCGCCCGCGAGTAGTAGGTCAGGGCTTCGGTCGGGACCTGGCGGCTCATCCGCTGCTCGGAGGTTTGCCGGGGCAGGGCGGGGAGGCTCGCGTCCTTCATCAGGCGGGTCGCCACGGTGCGGATCAGGTCGAACAGGTGATCGCGCTGCATCTTATCCGCCTCGACCTTGACGATCTCGCTTGTCTCCACGTTGACCAGGCGCGCGTCGATGCGGAAGTCTCCGTAGAAATCGATGAATTGTCCGGTGATCACGTACCTGGCCCCGACCAGCTTGCCGATCCGGGCGGCGGTTTGCGCGTCGACCCGCCCGGACGCGCCCAGGTTCTGCTCCTCGATCAAGCGCTGCACCTGCTCCCGGTCGACCAGCCGGGCCTGGGGATTGGTCGAGAGCTCGGAGATGAGCATGGCTGCGAGACCCCGCTCTAGGGCCTCGAAGTTCTCCTTGTCCTGCCCGAAAGAGCCGCTGTTCACGAACGGGAACACGGCGATCCCCGGCCGGGTGTCCTGGCCCCGCGCCTGGCCGGCCGCCCCGCCCACCAGCCCCGCCACCGCCGCGCATACCGCTACGACTCGCCCACGCATAATCGCTCCTCGGTCAGAGAGTCAGGTGCATGCCTTCCTGCGCCGCCAGCACCTCGGCGGGTCCGCCTCGCCGCTCCGCCTCCCGGCGCGCCGCCGCCAGCAGCTCATCGAGCGTCTGGTCGTCGTGCTCCGGCTCGTGGTGGAACAGCACCAGCCGCTTCACCTTCGCCTCCGCCGCCAGCCCCACCGCCTCCGCCCACGTCGAATGCCCCCAGCCGCGGTGCACCTCCAGCTCCTCGGGCGTGTACATCGCGTCGTGGATGAGCAGGTCCACCCCCTGCAGGAATTCGACGAACTGGCGGCGCCACAGCGGCGGGGTGCTGTAGTGGCCACCCTCGCCCAGCTCGTTGTCGGTCGCGTAGGCCATGCTCGGCCCGCCCTGGGCCGGCGTCAGCCGGAACGCCAGCGTCGTGCCGGGGTGGCGCAGCACCATCGAGCGCACCCGGAACGCTCCGATCGTGAACTCGCCGCCTCGCCCATCGACCTGCTCGACGTCCAGCTTGGCCGACAGCGCATCCAGCGGCACGGGGAACACGGCCGGATCCATCTGCTGGCGGAGAATCGCCTCGAGCGACATGGTCCCTTGCCGGGCGCCCCAGATGCGCACGACGTTGCCCGGAAAGAAGAACGGCTTGAAGTGTGGCAGTCCCTGAATGTGGTCCCAGTGTGCGTGCGAGAGCAGGATCTCCGCCTTCACCGCCCCGTTCCTACGCTCGACCAGGTGCACGCCGAGGGCGCGGATGCCGGTGCCGGCATCGAGAATGACCAGGTGCCCCCCGGCGCCTTCAACGGCAACGCACGGCGTGTTGCCGCCGTAGCGCGCGGTGTGGGCCCCGGGGGTGGGGATCGAGCCCCGTGTCCCCCAAAAGGTCACCGTGTAGGCCATACGATCCGGCACGCCGATCCTCGCTAAGTTACTGGAAACACTTCAACTACAGCAACGCGCCCCCTCACTGCAGCGGCGTGACTCACCTCACGACCGGCCCGCCGCGCCCTCGAGCGAGGGGCGGTCGCGGATGGTGATGTCTTTGCGTGAGACCGCGATCCACCCCTTCTCGACGAGGTCGCGCATGGTGCGCGACACCGTCTCCCGGCTCGAGCCGATCATCTGCGCGATGGTGTGGTGCGTGAGCCGCCGGGTGATTTTCTCGCCGCCCTCCTCGTCGGCCATCTCGAGGATCAGCCGAGCGACGCGACCGTTCACGTCGAGGAGGACCAGGCTGCCGACCTTCTCGTCCACGCGCCGCAGCCGTCGCGACAGCTCCTTGAGGAGCGCCATGGCGATGGCCGGCGACTGGGTCATGAGGATCTGAAAGTCCTCGCGCCGCAGCACGATCAGCGCCGAGTCCTCCATGGCGATGACGTGAGCCGAGCGCGGCTCGTCGTCGATCAGCGCCATCTCGCCGAAGAACTCCCCTTCGCCCAGGACCGAGAGGATTACTTCGCGGCCGTCCTCGCCGATCAGCACCACCTTGACCTGGCCCCCGGCAACGACGTACAGCGCGTCGCCGGGATCGTCCTCGAAGAGGATCACCGAGTTGCGGGGATAGGCGCGCTCGCGTGCGACGTCGACCACCCGTTGGAGGTCGGGGGGGGAGAGCTGGCTGAAGAGCGGCACTTTCTGCAGGATGGCGGCTGCCGACACGCGAGGCCTCCCCCGAGGGCTGGGGGTGTTTGAGTGAGGGGCAAGCTTACGCCGAAGGGTAGCCGGTGTCAATTCAGATGACGCCCGCGCCTTGCCGCCAAGTTGCGGCGCCAATTATATTTCCGCGCTTCTACCGTTATAACCATCGTTCACAGGACAGGAACAACGTGAAGCCCGGCATCCACCCGAATTATCAGCGCGCGACCGTTCAGTGCGCTTGCGGCAATACGTTCGTGACCCGGAGCACCCACCCGGTGATCCACGTGGAAATCTGCGCCCAGTGCCATCCCTTCTACACTGGGAAGCAGAAGCTCATGGATACGGCCGGCCGGGTCGAGCGGTTCCGCCAGAAGTACCGGACGGACAAGGCCGCCGGCTGAGCCATGGACGCCCGACTCCGCCAGGCGCTCGCGCGGGCGGAGGAGGTCGCCCGGGAGCTGGCGGACCCCGCCACCGCGCGCAACCCCGCCAAGCTCCGGCACCTGGGTCGCGAGTCCGCGCGGCTCGAGGCAATCCGGCAGCTGCACACCCGTCTCGAGCGCCTCCAGGGTGAGATGGCGCAGGCGCGTGAGGTGCTGCAGGAGAAGGACCCCGACCTCTCCCAGCTCGCCCGCGTCGACGTGGAGCGCCTGAAGCCCGAGATCGACACGGCCGAGCGGCGGCTCGCCGAGCTCCTCGCCCCCGCCGATCCTCTCGACGACCGCGACGCCATCGTGGAGATCCGCGCCGGCACGGGCGGCGATGAAGCCGCGCTGTTCGCGGCCGACCTGTTCCGGATGTACACGCGCTTCTGCGAGCGCCGCGGATGGCGGGTCGAGGTGCTCAGTCTCAGCGAGGGGTCGCTCGGCGGCCTCAAGGAAGCCGTGTTCGCGGTGCGGGGCTCCAAGGCGTACGGCACGCTCCGCTACGAGTCGGGGGTGCACCGCGTGCAGCGCGTGCCGGTCACGGAGACGCAGGGCCGCATTCATACCTCGGCGGCCACTGTGGCCGTGCTGCCGGAGGCGGAGGAGATTGACGTGAAGATTGAGGACAAGGACCTGCGCATCGACGTTTTCCGCTCCGGGGGACCGGGCGGGCAGAGCGTCAATACCACGGACAGCGCCGTGCGCGTCACCCACCTCCCGACGGGTCTCGAGGTGAAGTGCCAGGACCAGAAGTCGCAGCTGCAGAACAAGATCAAGGCGCTCGAGATCCTGCGCTCGCGGCTCCTCGACCGCATGGTGGCCGAGCAGGAAGCGACGCGGGCCCGCGAGCGCCGGGCGATGGTGGGCACGGGCGACCGGTCGGCCAAGATCCGTACTTATAACTTCCCGCAGAACCGGGTCACCGACCACCGCATTCACTTCACGGCGCACAATCTGACCGACGTGCTCGACGGCGATTTGGACGAGCTCGTCAGCGCGGTCAAGCAAGCGGGGGAAAAGGAACGCGCCAGTGCGTGAGCCGCGCGCTGATGCGACGATCGCCACGGCGCTGGAGGAGGCGGCGGCCGAGCTGGAGCAGGCGGGGATATTGAACGCCCGGCGGGAGGCGATGGCGATCTGGGCGGCGCTGGCCGGCACGCGCCTCGGAGACGTGTGGCTGCGGCGGGAAGACGAGGCGCCCACCGCGGTGGCGGAGCAATTCCAGAAGGCGCTGCAGCGTCGCGCGAGCGGAATCCCGTTCGCCTATGCCGTGGGCCGGACGGCCTTCCGGACCCTGGAGCTGAAGCTGGACGGGCGCGCCCTGATCCCGCGGCCTGAGACCGAAGGGCTGGTTGCGCTGGTGCTGGAATGGGCCAGGCGGTTCCCGGTTGCCGGTGACCGGTTGCCCGCACCCGGCAACGGGGTGGTGGCGGATATCGGGACGGGATGCGGATGCATTGCGTTGGCCTTGGCGGTGGAGGGAACGTTCGATCGTGTGATTGCCGTGGAGCGCTCGGGTGGGGCGGCGGCGTTGGCGCGGGAGAACGCGGAGCTCGTCGCCGCGCCGACGCCGGTCGAAGTGCGCGAGGGTGACCTACTGGCGCCCCTCACTGGGAGGGGCGAGCGCTATCGCGTGATTGTCGCGAACCCTCCGTATGTGACCGCCGCGGAGTACGACGCGCTCGATCCGGCCGTGCGGCACTACGAGCCGCGCGAGGCGCTGGTGAGCGGGACGGATGGGCTGGACGCGACCCGACGTCTGCTGGCGGGCGCGGCACCGCTGCTCGCGCCCGGCGGTGCGCTGTTCCTGGAGATCGACGAGCGCCGGGCCGAAGCGGTGCGGGCCCTGGCGCAAGGGCACGGCTGGCGCCGCATCGAGATCCACCAGGACTTGTTCGGCCGGCCGCGCTACGCGGTGGCGTTCCCCCAGGAGGGCGCGTGATCGACGAGAAGGCGCAGGAGCTGGGGCGGCTGCTCGGCCAGAGCGACGAGTACAAGGCGTTGAAGCGCGCCAGCGAACGACTCCGAGAGGACGCCGAGTGCCGTACCAAGCTCGAGGAGCTGGAGCGTCTCGCCTCCGAGCTCGAGCGGGCGGGCGCCGGCGGCAAGGAGCCGACGCGCGAGCAGGTCGAGAAGTACGACCAGCTGCTCCAAAGCGTCCAAGCGAATCCGGTGTATCAGCAGATGGTCGCCGCCCAGGCCAACTTCGAGAAGATGATGGCCCGGGTGAATGAGCGCATCTACGACGGCATCAAGAAGGGGTCCGCGAGCCCCATCATCACGCTCGGGTAAGGGGCCGGGGAAGGGGGCAGGGTGTTCATCGTGGTCGAGGGCCCCGAGGGCGCGGGCAAGACGACGCTGGTGCGCTGGCTCGCGGCGCGGCTGCTGGCCGAGGGACGGCCGGTGGTGACGGTGCGCGAGCCCGGCGGGACGCCGGTCGCCGAAGCCGCGCGCAAGATCGCGCTCAAGTCGCAGCACGATCTGTCGCCGGCGGTGGAGCTGTTTCTCATCCTCGCGGCCCGCGCGGATCTCGTCGCCCGGGTGATCCGGCCGGCGCTGGCGGGCGGGCAGCTGGTGCTGGCGGACCGCTTTGAGCTTTCCACCCTGTGCTACCAGGTGGCGGGGCGCGGCCTCCCGGCGGACGCGGTGGACGCGGCGCTGCAGCTCGCGACCGGGGGGCTCGTGCCGGACCTGACGCTGGTGTTGGACGTCCCGGTGGACGTCGGGCGCGAGCGGCTGCGGCGGGCGCGCAAGGAGCCCGACCGGCTGGAGCGGCTCGATGATGCGTTTCACCGCCGCGTGCTCGAGGCGTACCGGCGGGCGGCCGGGGCCGGCGTCGTGCACATTGATGCGACGGGATCCAAGACGGCGGTGCAAGACGCCGCGTGGCGCACGATCGGCGCCGCGGCGCTACAACTGAGAGTCGGGGGGGAGTCATGAAGCGGAAGCAGATCGTGTTCGTGATCGTCACGGCGGTGCTGGCGCTGGCCACGGGCGGGTGGCTGTTGCAGCGCGGCGCGACGCCTTCGGGGTCGGTGTACCAATCGGCCCGACTGTTCGACGACGTGCTCGCGCGCGTCGCGGACTTCTACGTGGACTCGATCGATGAGCGCCAGCTCTATCAGATGGCGATCGACGGCCTCCTCGACCAGCTCCACGACCCCTACTCCGTGTACCTGAAGCCCGATGACTTCCACGCGCTCTCCGAGCAAACCACCGGCGAGTACAGCGGCCTGGGCATCCAGATCGACGTGCGCGACGGCTGGATCACCGTCGTGGCGCCCCTGCCGGATACGCCCGCCGAGCGCGCCGGCGTGCTGACCGGGGACCGCATCGTCATGCTGGATGGGCGCTCGACCGAAGGGTGGAAGAACGACCAGGCAGTGCGCGAGCTGCGTGGCACGGCCGGCTCGAGCGTCGAGCTCAAGATCCGGCGCGTGGGCGTGGAGCAGCCGATCACCTTCAAGATGGCGCGCGCGGTGATCCATATCCGCTCGGTGCAGGTCGCCATGCTGCTCGACGACAACGTCGGCTACATCTCGCTCAATCCCGTGAACCAGACGTCCGGCCAGGAGCTGGCGACGGCGGTCGACAGCCTCGAGAAGCGCGGCATGAAGTCGCTGGTGCTCGACCTGCGATTCAATCCGGGCGGGTTGCTCGATCAGGCCGTGTCGGTCAGCGACCTGTTCCTCGATCCGGGGCAGGAGGTGCTGGAGCAGCGCGGGCGGGCGCCGGGCGCGAGCCGCACGTACCGCGACCGCGATCCTCAGAAGTGGCCGAACCTGCCGATTGTCGTGCTTGTGAACGGCGGCACGGCGAGCGCGGCGGAGATCATCGCCGGCGCGCTGCAGGACCACGATCGGGCCGTGCTGGTCGGGACGCCGACGTTCGGCAAGGGATTGGTGCAGTCGCTGTGGCAGTTGACGCCGGAGACGGCGCTGAAGCTCACGACGGCGCGGTGGTACACGCCCAGCGGGCGCACCATCCAGCGCAAGAGCCGCAACGAGGCCGATCAAGACGCCCAGGTCACCGCGTCCGAGCAGGGGAAGGACAGCACCGCGGTTCCGGATTCGCTCGTCTTCCACACCGACCGCGGGCGCCTGGTACGCGGTGGCGGCGGCATCCGGCCCGACGTGTTCGTGGCTCCCGACACCTACACCACCGCCGAGCGCGCCTTCCTGCGCACCCTCGGCAGCAAGATCAGCGTGTACCGCGACGTCATCTCGAGCTACGCGCTGGAGCTCAAGGCTGGTGGCCGGCTCACGACACCGACCTTCCCCGTGACGCCGGCGATGGTGGACGAAGTCGCGCGTCGCCTGCAGGTCCGGGGAGTGAGCGTGCCGGACAGCGTCGTCGCCGGCGCGCGCTCGCTCATCTCCCAGGAGCTCGGCCTCGAAGCGGCCCGCTACGTCTTCGGCCGTCCGGCGGAGTTCCGCCGCCGTATGGGGGAGGACCCCCAGGTGCAGAACGCGCTCGCCCTCGCACGCCGGGCAAAATCACCGGCCGACCTGCTTGCCCGAGTGGCGGCCGCTTCGCCGGCGTTGCGCAACTAGGTGGCCGACCGGCCGCACCCCACCGTCGGCATCATCGGACCGGGCCGGGCGGGGATCGGCCTGGGGTTGGCGCTGGCTCGCGCTGGCTACCCGGTCCGCCTCCACGGGCGCCACAAGACGGCCCTTCCCGCGCCGCTCACCCTCACGGTGGGCCCCGACGATCGCCCGCCCCCCTGGATCGGGGAGGCGGGCGTTCTCGTGCTCGCCGTCCGCGACGACGCGCTCCGCGGGCTCGCCCTGATGTTGCAGCACAGCCAGACGGTGCGCGCCGAGCACGTGGTGTTGCACCTCTCGGGGGTGCAGGGCCAGGAGGCGCTGGGCCCGCTCGTCACCAGCCAGGCCGCGCTCGGCTCCCTGCACCCGCTGCAGACGATCAGCGATCCCGAGGGCGCGCCGGAGCGTCTCAAGGGAGCGTGGGCGGCCGTGGAGGGGATGCCGCGGGCGGTGGAGGTGGCCGAGCGCCTCGCGCGGGACGTGGGGCTCAAGCCGTTCCGCCTCGCGACCAAGCACAAGGCGGTGTACCACGCCGGCGCGGTGTTCGCGTCGAATTATTTCGTCGTAATCGAGGCCGTGGCCCAGCGCCTGCTGCGGCACGCCGGGCTCACGGACGCGGAAGCGTGGCAGGCGCTGCGGCCGCTCGTCGAAGGGACGCTGGCGAACCTCTCGAAACAGCAGCCGCCCGAGGCGCTGACCGGTCCGGTGATGCGGGGTGACGCGGAGACGGTCGTGCGCCACCTCGAGTCGCTCACGATCGACGACCAGAACCTGTACCGGTTGCTGGGACGGGCGGCGCTGGAGCTGGCGCGCAAGCGGGGGATGGACGAGGCGCTCGCGGAGAAGATGGCCGCGGCGCTGGCGACTGATTTGCCGCCCGTCATCAAGGCGCGGTAGCTCTGGTGATGATTCTCTGCTTCATGGTCTCGTACTCCGCCCCACTGATACTCCCGTTGGCCTTCAGCGAAGCCAAGTCCTTTAACTCGTCCACATCGCTGCCTGACCGTGCTACCGCGGGCCGCTCCTGCCGCTTCCTGTACTGCTTCACCTTTTGGTTGATCAAGCCCGTCAACTCCCGAGGTCTGGCGAGGAAGGTCTCCGAGAGGCTGGACGTTGTCCCCTCGGTGCGCCGGATGGTGCAATGCCCGTAGTTGAGTAGCTTGGCCCAGAAGCCGATGCCGGAATAGGCCTCAAAAATCGTATCAATGGGCAGATGGGACTGGTACTTCGTCCAGGGAAGCCAACCGCCGTTTAGGTCCACAGCCTCTGCCGTGACGACCCACGCGATACTGCGCAGGCGCATCCACATGAACGCCGCTCTGAGGAGGACGATCGCCACGAGCGCCAAAATCCATTGTGAGTAAGGCCGAATGTCTCGGACCGTTCTCAGCACCAGCAACAAGGCAACCAAGACCCCCGTGCGGACGAGAAGCTCGATGTAGACGATGCGGTGTTTCTTGCCGATGAGCTCGATGGATTCCATGGAAACTCCCTCGATGGTGGAGAGCAGTCGGCAAAAACCAAAAACCGGCTGTGTGGGTGGCCCCACTCAGCCGGTTTCGCGATTTGCTCCCCGACGAGGCATTGGCGACCGCAGGACATCGCGCCTCGGGGTTCATAGCATCTGAGGTGCGTTCCAATATGCACGCGGGAGCGCAGCCCGCAAGGCGTTAATCCCGGGCGGAGTCGGCGTCGACCACCCGTACGCCGGCCGGCCGAGAAAACGTGACCTCTCGCTGCGGCACGCCGTCGTTGACCCGCACGTTCCGCAGGATCAGCACC
>QHVC01000086.1 GCA_003222205.1 Gemmatimonadota bacterium
CGGTCTCACCCGGTTGTTTCACTGATGCTTACCGACAGGAGAGGTGTCTCCATGCGCAGGCCTGGGACGTGGACGCTGTTGATCGCCGCCGCGGTCGTGGGGGCGAGTTGCAGCGAGCCGAGCAGTGGCGCGCGCCACTCGGCAAGCGCGACCATCGCGCCGCTGCTCGCCGACCTGCTGGTCGCCGCCGCGCCGACCGACACCGAGTTCGTGATCGTGCAGTTCGACGACGCAACCACCAGCGGCGCAGTCGTCGCGAGCCGCATTCAGGGTCTGGGCGCGGGCGCCCGGGCGCTGACGCAGCTGCCGTTCATCGGCGTGCTGGCGACGCCCGCCCAGGTCCAGACGATTGCCACCCTGCCCGGTGTGATCCAGATCTCGCCCAACAGCCAGCTCCACTATCTTGGCGCGCCGGGAGGGCTGCGGGCGCTCGCCGCGCTGCTCGATGAGAGCGTGCCAACGATCAAGGCCGACCAGGCCCGCACCCGCTATGGCGTGACGGGGCGCGGCATCGGCGTCGCGATCCTGGACAGCGGCATCGACGGGCTCTACCAAGTGGACGTGCAGTATCCCAGCCGCACGATTCAGAATCTCAAAGTGCTGGTGAACCAGAAGGACGTCATCTGCTTCCGGACGCTGCCGTGCGTGGGATCGATCTACGTCGAGAACCTGCCCAACAGCGAAACCTCAGTGGGGCATGGGACGCACGTGTCGGGGATCGCCGGCGGCAACGGGACGCTGTCGAACGGGTTGTACACGGGAGTCGCGCCGGGATCGAATCTCATCGGCATCGGCACCGGCGACGTGCTGTTCATCTTCTGGGCTCTGGCCGGCTTCGATTACATCCTGCAGCACCAGGATGATTACAACATCAAGGTCGTGAACAACTCGTGGGGGACGAGCGGCCCCTTCGATCCCAAGGATCCGATCAACGTCGCCACCAAGCGCGTGCACAATCGCGGCATCACGGTCGTGTTCGCCGCCGGGAACGACGGCCCCGACCAGAACACGCTCAACCCCTACAGCGTGGCCCCGTGGGTCATTGGCGTGGCGGCGAGTTGCTCGGCGACCGACACGTTGGCGCAGCGGGTCCACTGCCAGCCGGGCGGGATGCTGGCGGACTTCTCGTCCCGGGGCGTCCCCGGCGATCCGCTCTACCACCCCACGGTGACGGCGCCTGGGGTCCATGTCATCTCGGCGCGGGCATCCACGGGAACGGTACTCAACACGAGCGACGCCCCGCACGACTTCGACCTCACCTCGAGCTGCGGCCTGCGCCAGGAGTTCATCGCGTACTACACCTGCGCCAGCGGCACCAGCATGGCGACGCCGCACGTCACCGGCGTGGTGGCGCTGATGCAGGAGCGCGCCGGCGGCAGGCTCCGTCCGGACCAGGTGCGGGACCTTCTGGTGCAGACAGCGGATCCGATGGCGGGGTACGCGGTGTTCGAAGTCGGCGCGGGACTCGTGAACGCGCTCGAGGCGGTGGGGCGCTCACGCTGACGGACGCGTCCCCAACGCAGCCGTCGAGCCCGGGCAACAGCCCGGGCTCTTTTTTCGTGCAGTCGCAGGCTCGCAACGGCACGAAACTGATGCGTGAAAAATGCCGCGCGTGCGTGACGACAATGGCGAGCGCCGCGCGGCGCGACGACATCCGCGCTCCGGCTCGTTGGCACTCGCCTTGCGATTGTCGTGGTGCAGTGCAGGCGTAGCAGCGAACCAACAGTCACGGAGGCGAGCACCATGTTCAAACTGAGAACCCTCGCGATGCTGGCGGCGCCCATCGGCGTCGTGCTGATTGCGTCGAGCTGCGACCGGCAGCCGGGCGCGGTGGCACCGGGGATCGGCAAGCCGCTGGCGCACTTTCAACCGGGGAACTTCGTATGCGTGCCGGTCAAGATCACGGGCGGCGGCCGGATCGATTACCCACCGGAACAAGCCGAGAAGAACCCGCCTGCCAGCCATGAGTACGAGACCTTCGGGGCCCACGTCATGGGGTCCGGTCAACAGGATGCGAACGGCGTCTGCCTCGCGGACAAGGGCGCCTTGGAGTGGGTCGACCACCGACCCGAGATGGAGGTCAATGGGCATCCACTTAACCTCCACGCCACGGAAGTCACCTTTGCGGAGGTCGCGACGGACGCGAGCTGCACGGATGGTGCCGTGCATTGGGGCGGCAAGCTGCGGGTCCAGAACACCGGCCAGAGCGACCTCGACTTCGAGGTGTGGGACTGCGACAACGGCGAGCCCGGCCGCAACGACGGCTTCGCCATCAGCGTGCCCGCCATCGACTACGCAGTGCAGTGCTTCACGGTCACGCCTGCGGATCCGACGTGCTACCTGACGGGTGGGAACCGGCAGTTCCACCCAACGCACTGACCGTGAATCGCCACATGACAAGGAGACACACGATGAACATCGACAACTTCCGGCGGGCGGTCCTGATCGTGGGACTAGCACTGCCGATGAGCTGGACGGCGGGCTCGGTCGCGGCGCAGACCGCCCGATCGTACGGCGTCAAAGTGAGCACCCCGACCATCAACCAAACGGCCTCGTCCGCCGTCCTGCCGCCGGGCGGCGACATGGTCACCAATTCGGGTCAGAGCATCGTCGTGGGGAGTCTCGTCACGGCGCAGGACGCGTTCGCCATCGTTACGGGCGACGCGGACGCGACGGACGGCTCCAACGCCGTGAGCAGCGCGACGCTGGGTGCGGTGAGCCTGCTGAGCGGGCTCATCACGGCCGACGGGGTCGTCGCCGTCGCCAGCAGCACCATCGGAGGGAACGCCACCGGCAGCGACGCCGAGGGCTCGAGCCTTGCGAACCTCGTGGTGAACGGGGAGAGCGTGTCGTACCCCGCGCCCAACACCTGGATGGCCCTGCCGGGCGTGGGCTACGTCGTCCTGAACGAGCAGATCCCCACGGGTGACGGCGTCACGACGAGCGGCATCACGGTGAACATGATCCACGTGGTGCTGTTGGACGCTCTGACCGGTGTGCAGACCGGTGAGATCATCATCGGGTCGGCGTCCAGCGCGGTGGGGAACTAACTAAGGAAGGGAAGCTGGCGTAGGGCGGCATCCAGGGCTCGGCTCGGGTTACTCCGGGCCGGGCCCTGTTGTGTCTGAGCCCCATTTTGGTGCGTCACGGCACAACCTGCCGCCTCCGTTTGTTGCACCAGTGCCACACCGACCTCGATGGTCACTATGTAAGTCATTATTTATGAGCATGTTGCCATCAGTCACTTTGTGTTGGGTCATGGCACTAGCCTTGCTCGTTGCAACGAGGCAACATACGAACCCCAGCTCCACTCCGAACAGCCAGGGAGCACCATGACCGCGAAAGAGGCGAACCCCTCCCAACCCGGCGGCAAGAGCCGGACTGAAGACACGGCCGCGCTGCTGCGCGAGCTGGTCGCCCACCTGCGGCAGAACCGGACACAGCTGCGCGAAGAGTGGGCGCGGCGCATCACGCAGGCTAAGCTCCTCACGGCGATGACCGAGGAGGAAGTCTTCGCGGAAGCGACCTCGGTCTACGACAACTACGTGGAAGCGCTGGAGACGGGGACGTTCGAAGCGTTGCAGGCGTATTCTCGCAACCTGTCCGAGCGCATCATCCCGCGAGGCGTCGAGACCCACGAAGTCGTCGGGATCGTGCTGTTGCTCCGCGACACGATGGCGCGGTCGTTGTTCGGGAAGTACCACGAAGACTTCGAGAAACTGAATCGCATCCTCGATGCGTACGAGCCGGCCGCGAACCGGATTGCGAACACCGTGGCGGTCGGCTTCGTGCAGGAGCGCGAGCGCATCATCCGCCAGCAGCAGGAGGCCATCCGGGAGTTGTCTACGCCGGTGCTCCAGGTGCGCGAGCGGCTCCTGATTCTCCCCATCATTGGCGTCATCGACCCGCAGCGCGCGCGGCAGCTGACCGAGCAGCTGCTCCGCGCCATCCGCGCGAACCGCGCGAAGGTGGTCGTGATCGACATCACGGGCGTCGCGGCGATGGACTCGAACGTGGCCAACCACTTGGTCCAGACGGTCGAGGCGGCGCGGCTGCTGGGCGCGACGGTCATCGTCACGGGTCTGTCGCCCGAGATCGCGCAGACGCTGGTCACCATCGGCGTGGACCTGAGCGAGATGGCCACGGTCGGCGACCTGCAGGGCGGCATCGAAGAGGCGGAGCGCCTGCTGGGGTACAAGGTGGTGCCGTTGGCTGAAGGGCAGCCGGCCTGACGGCCGGCGCGGAGGGGGCCCCGTGGAAGTCCCGATTCTGAAGCAAGGCGATTACCTGATCGCCTCGATCCAGTCAGCGCTCACGGACGCGGACCTCTCGCAGCTGCGGGAGGCGCTGGTCGAGCGGGTGGGCCGGTTCCGCTCGCGCGGCGTCATCGTGGACGTCACGGCGCTCGACGTCATGGACTCCTTCGCGGTGCGCACGCTCCGCGACATCGCGCACATGGCGCGCCTGCGCGGCGCGGAGACGGTGATCGTCGGGATCCAGCCCGAGGTCGCCTTCGCGATGGTGCAGCTGGGGCTCACGCTGAAAGGGATCGCCACCGCTCTCGATCTCGAGGAAGGGCTCAACTTCCTCAACCGCCGCGGCAAGGAGCGGGTGGACCGTGCCTGACAACAACTCCAGCGTTCCGATTCGATCGGACGTCGACATCGTGAGCGCGCGGCAGAAGGGGCGGGAGCTGGCCGCGGAGTGCGGGTTCGAAATCGGCGATCAGACGGTGATCGCCGCCGCCATCTCGGAAATCGCACGCAACATCCTGATGTACGCCAAGCGCGGCGAAATCCGCTTCCGGGGACTCGCCGACGGCGACCGGCAGGGCATGGTCGTTGTGGCCGAGGATCAGGGCCCGGGCATCCGCGACGTCTCGCTCGCGCTGCAGGACGGCTTCTCCACGTCCGGCGGCCTGGGGCTCGGTCTCCCGGGTGCCAAGCGGTTGATGGACGAATTCGAGGTGGTCTCCGAGGTCGGTCGCGGCACGACCATCACCATGAAGAAGTGGATCCGCCGTGGCCATGCCTAGGACGAAGACGGGGACGGCCCCGTTGCTGCACTGGGGTGTCGCGACGCTCGCTCTGGCCGGTCAACGCGAGTCCGGCGACCTCCACCTGGTCAAGCCGGTGGACGGCGGGGCCCTCGTCGCGGTGGTGGACGGGCTGGGCCATGGCGAGGAAGCTGCGTTCGCCGCCAAGACGGCCGTGGGCGCCTTGGAACGCTACGGGCACGAGCCGCCGTTGTCGGTGCTGCAGCGCTGCCACGAGGCGCTGATCGGGACGCGCGGGGTGGTGCTGAGCCTCGCCAGTTTCGACAGCGCTCGCGGAACGATGACTTGGCTGGGCGTTGGGAATGTGGAAGGCGTGCTGCAACACGCCGACTGGTCCGAGCGCTCGGCCCGTGCGACGCTGGTCACGCGCGGCGGGATCGTCGGCGGCGATTTGCCCGCGGTGCAGGCGGCGGTCGTGCCCGTCGCCCCCGGGGACACGCTGGTGTTCGCGACCGACGGGGTTCGCCACGAGTTCACCGCCGAGATCTCTATCTCCGAGCCCCCGCAGCGCTTAGCCGACCAGATCCTGGCGCGATTCGGCAAGGGCACGGATGATGCGCTCGTCTTGGTAGCGAGGTACCTAGGGCACAGGTGACTCGCACCATGACTCGACCCGCCTCCGACGCTTCCGCCGGCGGCTCGCCGGCCGCAGCCGTCGGGGCGCCGCGCGTGCTCGTCGTCGTCGCCGAATCCGGCATCCTCCACAGCGTGCGCCAGTGGGCACCGGAGCTCGAGGCCCGCATCGAATTCGCGCCCGACCTCCCGCACGCCGCCCGGCAATTGTCGCAGGGCGGGTGGGACGCCGTGGTGTGCGCTCTCGGCGACCGTCCCGAGGACGATCTCGCCTGGTGGGTGGACGCGGTGCGGGGCGTACCCGGTACCCCCCGTCTCATCGCCTTCGTCGAACGGCCCTCGATGGGACTCGCGATTCGTGCCGAGCAGCTCGGCGTGCCGGACCTGCTGCCGCTCCCGATGCGCCGCGACGATCTCGCGAACGCGCTCAAGCGCGCGCGCACGGTGGAGTCGGAAGCGCCGATGCCGCTGCCCGAGGTGGGCGCGGTGCCCGACGGGCAGTACGCGCTCGTCGGCCGCAGTCCGGAGATGCTCGAGGTCTACAAGCTGATCGCGCGCGTGGCGCCGAGCACGGCGACGGTGCTGATCCAAGGGGAGTCGGGGACGGGGAAGGAGGTCGTGGCCCGCGCGATCCACGAGCAGGGGCCCAAGGCGACCGGCCCGTTCGTCGCGGTCAACTGCGCCGCGATTCCGGAGAACCTGCTCGAAAGCGAGTTGTTCGGCCACGAGAAGGGCGCCTTCACCGGCGCCGTGACGCGCAAGCCGGGACGCTTCGAGCTGGCTCGCGCGGGGACACTGTTCCTCGATGAAATCGCCGACATGAGCCTCGCGCTGCAGGCGAAGATCCTGCGCGCCGTCCAGGAGCGCGAGATCGAGCGCGTCGGCGGCACCGAGACGCTGCCGGTGGAGGTGCGCCTGATCGCGGCGACGAACCGTGACTTGAAGGAGGCCATCGCGCAGAACCGGTTCCGCGAGGACCTCTATTACCGGCTCGCCGTCGTGCCGATCCGGCTCCCCCGCCTGGCGGACCGGGGCGACGACCTGTTACTGCTCACGGCGTACTTCGCCCGGCAGTTCGCCGAGCGCTACCGAAAGGCGATCCGCAGCATCTCCGACCGCGCGCTGGAGCTGCTGCGCAGCCACCCGTGGGTGGGTAACGTGCGCGAGCTGCGCAACGTCGTCGAGCGCGCGGTCATCGTGGCGACCGGGGCCACGATCCAGGCGGAGCACCTGCCGGACGAGCTGCGGGCCGCGGAAGCCACGCTGCCGGAGGCCGGCACGCGCGGACTGCTGACGCTCGCGGAAGTCGAGGCGCGCCACATCGCGCGCGTGCTGGCCCACACCAACGGACAGATCGGGGCGGCGGCCGAGATCCTCGGCATCCATCGCAACACGCTGACCCGCAAGATGAAGGAATACGGGCTGTGAAGAGCCCCCTCCCGCCTGTGCGCGTCGAGCAGGCGCTCCGGCTCCTCCCGGAGCTGGAAGTGTTGTTGCCGCTCCGCAGCCTGATCCTCTCGGTCTCGCGGCCGGAGGAGCAGGCGCAGTGGTCGAGTCACGGCCCGTACCTGACCGTCGGGAAGCGGTCGGTGGAGCCGGCCGAGCTGCGCCAGCGCGCCGCGGAGGCGGCCGAACAGGTGAAGGAGCACGTGGGCGCGCTGTACGCCGCCTACGTGGAGGCGCTCGAGTGCCAGCAGCGGGGGGAGGCCGGGGCGGCAGTGAACGCCCTGCGGCAGGCGGGCGCACGCGAGGAACAGACCGGGCGGGGGGAGCAGGCGCGGGCGTGGTTCGAGACGGCTCAGGCGCTCGCGGAAGGGCTCCAAGACCGGCGTCCCGAGATCGAGGTGCTCCTCGCCCTCGGCGCGCTGGACGAGACGCTGGGCCGCCACGCCGAGGCCGCCCGGCGATACCAGCGCGCGCTGGCCCTCGCGGAGGCGGAGTTCCACCAGGCAGGCGCAATCGCGGCGTGCCTGGGGCTCGGCGACGTGGCGCTGGGGACGGGCCAGTGGACCGGCGCGCGCGCCTGGTTCTCCCGCGGGATGCGGCTTGCGGAAGCAAGCGGGGACCTGGCGGCGAGCGGGCAGCTGCACCACCGGCTCGCGACCCTGGCGCGCCGCACGGGCGACCTCGCCCCTGCCGGCGAGCATCTACGCCAAGCCCGCGAATGCCTGGAGCCGCTGGGCGAGGCCAGCGCCATGGCAAGAGTGCTGAACACGCAGGGCCAGGTGGACGCGGGGTTGGGACGGGAGGCCGCGGCCGTCGCCGCTTATCGGGAAGCGCTGGCGTGGGCGCGCCGCGGCGAACGCGACGCGGGACTGGAAGCGATCATCCGGTTGAACCTCGCTGAGCTGCACCTGGCCGCCGGGCGCCTGCTCGAGGCCGAGGAGGAAGCGCGGCGGGCGGAGCAGGTCGCGATCGCGCACGGGCTCACGCGCCGGCTGGTCCAGAGCTATCTGCTGATGGGGCGGATGCGCGGGCGCCAGCGCGACGAGACCGGGTTCGTGTTCTTCGAGCAGGCGATCCAGCTGTGCCAGACCCTGGAGCGCTCGCCGGCGCTCGCGGCGCAGGTCTATCAGGACTACGGACTGTTCCGCACCGTGCTGGGCAGCCGGGACGAAGCCCGCGCCTACCTCGAGCGGGCGCGGGAGATCTTCGAATCGCTCGGCGACACCTTGGAGGTCGAGAAAGTGCGCGAAGAGCTGCAACAGGTCTCCGCCTAGCCGCCCGGCACGCTACCCCGTAGTTTCGCCGCACCTCAGACGTTCGCGGAGTCCGTCCCATGGCTCGTAACCGGTTCGTCGTGTGCTGTGCGCTCGCTCTCGCCGCCTGCGCCCACGGCGCGGCCCCGTCCCCTTCCGGACCGTCCACGGCTCCAGTCCCGGAGCTTCCCCAGCGGGTCACTCTTAGTAGTGCGCCGCGTGGCGACGACGACTGGAAGGCGTTGGGAGACGAAGCCGCCCAATTGCTGGCGCAGTACCTGCGGATCAACACCACCAACCCGCCCGGCCACGAGCGCCGCACAGCGGATTGGCTGGCGGCGGTGCTGGCCCGCGAGGGGATCGCGGCGCAAGTATTCGAGCCGGCGCCCGGCAAGGCGAACCTCTACGCCCGGCTCCGTGGGGACGGCAGCGCCCGCCCTATCATCCTGCTCAATCACATGGACGTGGTGCTCGCCTCGCCCGAGTACTGGTCGGTGGATCCCTTCGGGGGGCTGATCCGGGATGGCTACATCTGGGGGCGGGGCGCGCAGGACATGAAGGGCGAAGGGATCGCCGAGTTGATGACGCTCGTGGTGCTGAAGCGCGTCGGTGTGCCGCTGAAGCGCGACGTAATCTTCCTCGCGACGGCGGACGAGGAGGTGGGGCAGGGGGTCGGCGCCGGGTGGTTTGTCGAGCACCACCCGGAGCTGGTGCGGGACGCCGAGTTTCTGGTCAACGAGGGCGGGACCATCCGGCTCAACGAGGACCGCGGCGTCGAGTACTACGGGGTTGGCACGACAGAGAAGTCGCCGTTCTGGCTCCAGCTCGTGGCGCGAGGGACGGCGGGCCACGGCTCGCGTCCCACACCCGACAACCCCGTGCACCGGCTGATCCGGGGCGTGGCGAGGGTCGCGGCGTTTCAGACGCCGCTCGTCGTCACGCCGCCGGTGGACCGCTACTTCCGCGATCTCGCGACGATCGAACCCGACGCCCAGCGGCGCGCCTGGTTCCAGGACATCCGCGCCGCCCTCCGCGACACGGCCGCCGTGCGCGCGATCACCACCGACCTGACCTACAACGCCCTCTTGCGCAACACCATCTCGATCACGGGCCTCAAGGGGAGCGACAAGACCAACGTGATCCCGCCCGTCGCGACCGCGGCGCTCGACATCCGACTCCTCCCCGGCCAGGATCCGCAGGCGTTCCTCGTGGATCTCGTGCGCACGGTGGGCGATACCGGGATCGCCATCCGACCGGACGGCCCCAACTGGCCGGCGACGGAGAGCCCAATTGAAACGGAGCTGTTCCGCGCGATCGTGGCCGCCGCCCACGCGCGCCATCCCGGCGTCCTCGTCACCACTCCGCCGTTGGCCGGATTCACCGACAGCCACTTCTTCCGGAACCTTGGGATTGTCTGCTACGGCGTCTCGCCGTTCCCGGTCTCCGAAGCCGACTCGCGCGGGGTGCACGGGAATAACGAGCGCTTGAGTCTCGACGCCCTGGCCTTCGGCGTGCACTTCATGTACGACGTGATTGCCAGCGTCGCGGCGAAATAAACGGTTCACGGTTGTCGGTCATCGGTTCTCGGTCACGCACCACCGACGACCGAGAACCGACAACCGACAACGTGCTTAGGGGGCGCCGTTCCCCACCGCCGCACCGGCCCGCGGTTTGGCGTTCTTCACCCAGCGGTCGAACCACTCGAACATCTCCGCGACCACGTCGAGCACCGACTCGCGCCCCGTGTACCCGTGGGCCTCGCCCGGCAACATGACGAGCCGGGTGGTCTTCCCCAGCCCCTTCAACGCGGCGTAGAGCCGCTCCGACTGGATCGGGAACGTCCCGGAGTTGTCGTCCGCCTCGCCGTGAATCAGGAGCAGCGGCGCGGTGACGCTGTCCGCGTGCAGAAACGGCGACATCCGCAGGTACACGTCCGGCACTTCCCACAGATTCCGCTCTTCGTTTTGGAAGCCGAACGGGGTGAGGGTGCGGTTGTAGGCGCCGCTGCGCGCGACGCCGGCGCGGAACAAGTCGCTGTGCGCGAGGAGGTTCGCCGTCATGAACGCCCCATAGCTGTGGCCACCCACGCCGATCCGGTTCGGGTCGGCGACGCCCAAGTCGACCAGCGCCTTGACGGCCGCCCGCGCGCTCATCACCAGTTGCTCGACGTAGTGGTTGTTGGCCGTATCGCCACCGATGATCGGCATCTTGGGGTCGTCGAATACCGCGTATCCCTGGGTGAGGAACAACAAGTGGGAAGGTCCGCGGATCAGGTTGAAGCGGTTGGGCGCCGCGGACACTTGGCCGGCCGCAGAAGCGGACGTGAACTCCTGCGGGTACGC
This sequence comes from Gemmatimonadota bacterium, assembly GCA_003222205.1. Classification (GTDB taxonomy): domain Bacteria; phylum Gemmatimonadota; class Gemmatimonadetes; order Gemmatimonadales; family GWC2-71-9; genus QHVC01. Next base: position 10,671 of record QHVC01000086.1, read on the forward strand.
CCACATCACCACCGGAAGCCGCGTGCCGGCCGCGTACCCCGGCGGCAGGTACAGCGTGCCGGACAAGGGCACGCCGTCGGCGCGGGTGTACGTGACGAGGCGCTTCTGGATGCCGGTGAGCTGCGGCGCGGGATCGGCGAACGCCGTGATCGCGCGCAGCCGGCCGTCCTTGACGTCGCGCACGAAATAGTTCGGCGGCTCGGTGCGCGATTCGCGGCGGGTCAGGACCTGGCGGGCGGCGTCGTCGAGAACCGCGACCACCGCCTCGTAGTGCACCGTGTCGGCCCGCCACAGCCGCTCGCTGCGCCTGGTCTTGAGGTTCAGGCGGTCGAGGAAGGGGCGCTCGCCCTGGGGGGATGCGCCGGCCCCAGCGAGGTAGATCCAGTCTCCGCTCCTGAGCAGGCCGCGCTGGGCGCCGACGCCGTGCTGCAGCGGGGTCCCGGGGTCAGCGTAGCGATCCTCGGCGCTGCGGTCCCACAGCAACGCGGGGGCGCCGCTGGTCCCGTGGGGGTCGAGGATCCACGTCTTGACCCAGCGGCGGTCGCGATCGAATTCGTTGAGGAGCGCCAGACCCGTCGTGTCCCACACGATGCCCCCGTAGCGCTTCTCGAGCTGAGCGAACGCGATCGGAACGTCCGTGAAGGGCGCGGCCAGCCGCACAACGCGATCCTGGTGCGGGACGCGGTTCCGCGGGTTGCCTTCATCCATCGCCTCGGCCCACACCAGCGTTGCGGGGACGCCGGGTTGCCAACTAACAGCACGCGGCCCGGCTCGGACCCCACGGGCCGGGATGTTGTCAGCGAGCGACAGCTCGGCCAGCGAGCGGACGACTTCTCCGTTCAGGCTCCAGATCTGGATCTGCTTGGGGAAGAGGTCGGCGGGAACGAGAAACGAGTACGGCCGCGCCGTCTTCACCACCAGGAGGAAGCCGCCGCCGGGCGCGGGATCGGCGCGATCGATCACCGCCGGCGACCCCACGTTAGTCACCGCCCCCGAGGCCGCGTCCACGAGCGCCAGCTGGCTCGTGAAGTAGTAGTCGAACAGCGCCTCGTCGTGGCTGTTCTCGAGCAGGTCCTCGTAGGTGCGTACGGGCGCGGGGCGGCCCGACGTTTCCTGCGTGGTCGGCCCTACCGGCACCGCGGGCTCCGGAGGTGGCGCGCCGCGCCCGGCGGGGACGAACAGGCACAGCAGGCGGGCGCCGTCCGGCATCCACTGGCACGGCGGGCCGTCGGCGGCATTGAGCGAAGGCACAGCGAGCCGCCGGGCTTGAGCGGTCGCGGCGTCCACGATCCACAGGCCGATCATTGAGTCGCCCGTCACGGTGAAAGCGATACGTCGGCCGTCCGACGACCAGGTGGGGAATCCGATACCGCCCGGGGGGGCCGCGATGCGTCGCTCGGCGCCGTCCGCCACGCGCTTCACGACCAGCCCCGTCACCAGCGACGGCTGCCGCGGGCCGTTGGTGCGAGGATTGATGCGGGATCCCGCGAGCCGCAGCCATGGGCGTGCCAGCTCCGCCACCGTCGGCATGGAGCGCTGTTCGACGAGCAGAATCCAGGCGCGGTCGGGACTGACGCTCACCGCAGGAAGGGGCGGCGCGTCGAGAATGGCGACCACGTCGGGGGGCGGCGTCTTGTAGGGGGCCTGGGCGCGGAGCAGCGGTCCGCCGGCGACGATGAGA